>JBCNOA010000359.1:0-4312 GCA_039594095.1 Dyella sp. | reverse complement strand
CGAGCAGCCCCGCGTCACGCTCACCGTGCGCGAAGCGAGCGCTCTGCCGCTGCTGCTGTCCCCCACGCTCAATAACCTCGGTGAGGCGTACGTTCAGGAGAAGATCGACCTGGACGGCAAGCTGGCCGACATCATCAACGTTGGCTACAGCCTCGCTTCAGCGGCGGCGGTCAGCAGCGGCAATGCGTTGGCCCGCGTGGTGCGCCACTTCGCCCATACGAAGGAGGGCGACAAGGAATCGATCCAGTACCACTACGACGTTTCCAACGATTTCTACAAGCTGTGGCTGGACCAGAACATGGTCTACTCCTGCGCCTACTTCGAAAACGGCGATGAAACGCTCGACGAGGCGCAGCTCAAGAAAATCGACCATATCCTTACCAAGATCCGCTTGCAGCCAGGGCAAACGCTGCTCGATATCGGCTGCGGTTGGGGTGCGCTGGTGCTGCGCGCCGCGCAGAAGTACGGCGCGCGCTGCCTGGGCGTGACGCTGTCGCAAAACCAATACGAGCTCGCCACCGAACGCGTGCGCGCGGCCGGCCTGCAGGACCAGATCGAGATCCGCATCCAGGACTACCGCGATCTCACTGGCCAGTTCGATCGGATCACGAGCGTCGGCATGTTCGAGCACGTCGGTCGCAAGAATCTGCCTGTGTATTTCCGCCGCATACACGATCTGCTGGCCGACGACGGCATCGCCATGAACCACGGCATCACGTCTTCTGACACGGCCGGCGGCGAAAGCTCCATGGGCGGCGGCGATTTCATCGATCGCTACGTCTTTCCGCAAGGCGAGCTGCCGCACATCTCGCTGGCACTGAGCGCCGCGCAGGATGGCGGCCTGGAAGCGCTTGACGTTGAAAGCCTGCGCCGCCACTATGCGCGCACGCTCGAGCACTGGGCCGAGCGGTTCGAGACCAACGGCGAGACCATCCGCGCGATGGTGGGCGAAAAGAAATACCGCATCTGGCGCGTCTACCTGGCCGGCTGCGCACACGCCTTCGACGCCGACGAAATCTCGATCTTCCAAACCGTGCTGCAGAAGGCCGGCAAGTCGGCGACGACGATCCCGTGGTCGCGCCGCTATATCTACGCGTAACCATTTGACCGCCAGCTCCCCCATCGACGATCTGTTCGGCGCGCCACCTGCAACCACCGATGGCGTGGCCGCCGAACCAGGCAAGTCCGCTCCGAAAACCAAACGTTCACCCACCCGCCAGGGCGTGCTGCCAGCTACGGTCGCACCCGAAGTGGCCGAGCTGGCGCAACGCCTGCCGCGCGGCCTGCGCATCGGCACTTCGTCGTGGTCGTATCCGGGGTGGGACGGGCTGGTGTATGGGGGCGAATATTCCGAATCCATGCTCGCGCGCAAAGGCCTGGCGGCATATGCCCGCCACCCGCTGCTGCGCACGGTCAGCATTGATCGCGGTTTCTATTCACCGATTCCGCTCGCGGACTACGTCGCCTATGCGGCCAGCGTGCCGGAAGATTTCCGCTTTGCAGTCAAGGCAACTTCCGCCGTATGCGATGCGTGGATTCGGGAATCGGACGGGCGCGGCCGCATAGCCAATCCCGCCTTCCTGAATGCTGAATTTGCCATCCGCGATTTTGTCGAGCCCGCCACCCGCGGGCTTGGCATGCGGTGCGGGCCGCTGGTGTTTCAGCTCTCGCCGCTGGGCGCGCTGGCCGAAGATGCCGCCGGCTTTGTGGAACGGCTTGAGGCGTTCCTGACCGCCCTGCCGCCGCTCGATCCACAACTCAATCCCGATGCCGTCTACGCGGTGGAATTGCGCGACGCCACGCTGCTCACGCCACGCTTGATCAAGATGCTGCGCGCAGCAGGCGTGCGTTATTGCGTCGGCCTGCATGAGCGGATGCCGGCGGCGGACCGGCAAGCCGCCGCCGTTGCATTGCTGGATGAGGGCGCGGGCGGCCCGCTGGTGGTGCGCTGGAACCTGAACAGCCGCTATCGCTATGCACAAGCCGAAGCGGCGTACAAACCGTTCAACAAGCTCGTCGATGAAGACCCGTTCTCGCGCGAAACGTTGGCCGACATGGCAGTCGCCGCGCTGGCGGCCGGGCGCAAGGTGACGATCCTGGTCAGCAACAAGGCGGAAGGATCGTCCCCGTTGTCGTGCATCAAGCTGGCCGAGGCCATTGCCGCGCGCCTTCCCGCGAACGCAGCGTAGCCTCGGCGGCCTCTCCTAGCCCTGCAGGCGGTGCGCGAACTGCTTGCGGAACTTCGCCACCTTGGGCGAGATCACGAACGCGCAGTAGCCTTGCGCCGGGTGATCGCGGAAGTAATTCTGGTGCTCATCTTCCGCGCGCCAGAAGGTCACCTTGCCGTCAGCGGCATCCACCAGTTCCGTCACGATGGGCGCTTCAAAGATGTCGCTGGCGCCGAGTTCGGCAACGGCCGTCCGCGCCGTCGCCAGTTGTCCGGCCGTTTGGGCAAAGATGGCTGAACGGTATTGCGGGCCGACATCGTTGCCCTGGCGGTCCACGGTGGTCGGGTCGTGAATGGCGAAGAAGATGTCGAGAATCTCGCGATATGGGATCACGGCCGGGTCGAATGTCACCGCTACGACTTCAGCGTGACCAGTGTTGCCGTTGCATACGGCACGGTAACTTGGGTGATCGACATGGCCGCCGGCGTAGCCGGACACCACACTGTGCACGCCTTGCACCTGCTGGAACACCGCCTCCAGACACCAGAAGCAGCCTCCGCCCAGGACGGCGGTTTCAAGGGCGCGTTGTTCAGTCATTCGAGTTCTCCTGCAATTGATTGAGCTGCCATTGGTCGGCCGAAGACCCTCATCCTGACACAGGCACCATCATGTGATCGCAGAACCACACAAAGCCCTACCCCGACGCGGCCTATCGGACGTCCGTTACAATTGACTATTACTTTCGGTAGTTTTCATGGACCAACACGGAGCCATTCCCATGGATGCGCGCGCCCCGGAATCCTCAGCGCGCGAGGCGTCGTCACATCGACGCCCACATGGCCGCGCCACCCCGCCCGATTTTGACGCCGCGCACTTCCGGCGTGCGCTCTCCCAGTTTGCTACTGGGGTGACGGTGGTCACCACGCGCTCGGAAGGTCGGCCAGGTACGCCGGCGTTCGTCGGCGTGACGGCCAGCTCGTTCAATTCGGTGTCGCTGGACCCGCCGCTGGTGCTGTGGAGCCTGGGCACGCAGGCCAACTCATTTCCGCTGTTCCACGCCGGCTCGCACTACGTCATCAATATCCTGGCGGCCGAGCAGTTGGACCTGTGCAAGCGCTTCGCCACGCTCAAGGGCGACCGCTTTGCCAATATCGACTACCGCCTGAGCCCGACCGGTCTGCCGATTCTCGCGCAATCGCTGGCGTGGTTCGAGTGCCATAACCGCAGCCGATATGACGAAGGCGACCACGTCATCTTCGTGGGTGAAGTCGAGCGCTGCGGCGTGATCGACGCGGATGGCGCGCCGCTGGTGTTCCATCGCGGCGCGTTTTCGTCGCTCACGCACATCGGCGACTGACGCCCCGCCCGCATCACGTGGAAGTCGCTGCCTTCTGGGGCGCCTCCGCTTCGATGCCCCAATCCCCGAATTCGTACCAGTCGTCGCCCAGCAGTTCAGCGGGGTGCTGCGTACGGCCCGAGCCGTTGCCGCAGCCAAGGGCGTCGGTGGAGCAATACTTGTCGCAGCCCCAGCAGATGCGCTCGGGGTGCACAGGATGCAGCGGAAACTTCTTGGCCATGGCCCGCTCCGGTCGACAACACAGGGCCACTATCCGCGCATGCTTGCAGTAGGGGATTGATTCTCGTCAGAAACTCCGGCGCTAGCGTCTAGTTTGCCTTCCCGCGCTTGCCCGCCGCCCCGCCCTCCAGCGGGCGCACGCCACGCGCTTCCATTAGCAGCGCCAAGCCGCCATCGCGGTCCTTGATGGTACGCAGGACGATATTCGAGCGGATGTCCATCACGCCGGGCGTCTTGTATAGCCGCTCGATGATGAACTCCGAGTAGTGCTGCAGGTTTGGCGCCTGCACGCGCAGGATGTAGTTGCAATCCCCGGTGATGATGTAGGCGGCCACGATCTCGGGCCAGCTCTGCACGGCAGCCATGAAGGTCTCGTGCCAGCCCGTCACATCCTGGCGCATCGACACCTGCACGATGGCTTCCAGTTCCAGCCCGAGTGCCGCGCGCCCCAGTTGCGCCCGATAGCCGGTGATGGCGCCGCCCTCTTCCAGCATCCGCACGCGTCGCAGGCAGGCCGACGGCGACAGCGCCACGCGCTCGGCCAGGTCCTGGTTACTGATGCGGCCGT
>JBCNOA010000358.1:0-4330 GCA_039594095.1 Dyella sp. | reverse complement strand
ATCCTCGGCGTCGGACGGCGACGCGCCATCCGGTCAAGGACGCCCGGCATCTGAAGCAGATGCAGGCGACGCACACCAACCAGAGAGAGGATGACATGGTCAGAGAAGAGCAGCTCTCGCTGTGTTTTGAGCCGCAGGCTAATGAAGCCAAGCCTACGTGTCCAGAATTCTCGTTGTCAGCGTCGGCGAGCGAAAAGCGTCCTACCGCAAGCATCCGCTCTTTGGCGCACTTCAAGCAACAGCGCGCTTCCGCAGGCGATGCCGATAGCGCTCGACTGCTGGAAAAAATTGCACATAAGGTCAAATACTTCTGATTGACTGTCCGCTGAAGCGAACCATGCGGTTCGGTCTCTTGCTTACGTGCTACCCGGATGTTGGGGCGCACCGCCTTCCGTCCGAAATCGTTACATCGCTCTTCTGAAGCTCGCCTGCTGACAGAGCTGTTCGGGGGTGCTTACTGCCCCGAAACGCGTTCGCGAAGTGATGGCCGGTCCCGAAAGCGCGTGCCTTGACCGCGCGCGCCTCCAAAGACCGCTCTGAGCGCCAAATATTGGTCGAACTGGCGGCTCGGCGTTCGCCGCCTGAAAGCACGCCAACCCCTGCTCGCCTCTTTTACTGACCTCAAGAGCGGCGACATCTAGCACGAGATGGCGTCCGCGAGGCCCAATCGACCATTAGGGCTGGCTGCGACGTCAACTTTCGCCCGGACAACGAATCCGCCATCCCCGCGGTGTCCAGATATATGGCGAGACGTAAATTTCGCCTGTTTCAGTGTTTGTCCAGCCGCCGCCCGGGAAGCGGCGGGCGCTGCTACTGCGCGGCAGAATGGCCTTAAGCCATCGAGGCAGGCCAGAGCGATGCACCGCAAGCTTGCCGCTGTCGTCCAGTCCTCCGTAACCGATGGCATGGGCGCCTTTCGGTAGACGGGGTATGGAGTCGAACTTAGCCATGTAGCGAGCCCAACCTTTGACGAGCCTGCAGGAGGCTGTCCACGTGGTCCCCCATGGCCACCAATGCGCGAGCTTCTGCTTGTCGAGGACGAAGCGCCTGGGCAACCACACCATCAGGTGATAATGGAGCCGGCCCTCGCTTTCGAGAACCCAGCTATAAGGCATCCGGTGTCCGCGGCGCTTCAGGGCCTGGCGTACTCGGGCAAGGAAATCGCTGATTAGTTTGGGATTGAACTGCCCGTTATCGTCGAACGTCAGCGTCAGCGCGACGGCACGCAAACCCGCAACTATTGCCTGGCGTCGATGCTCCCGGCGAACCGCCTGCAGCGTCCTGCGGGCGTTGGTTTTCCGCTTCTTCGGGGGCCGCGTCGCACTTGTTTCGGTCTTTTTGACAAGTTCAGCGAAGCGGGTTGCGGAAGCGGCGAAGCGGGAATGACGGCTCGCTGCTGTTGGCGAAACAGAACAACACATGGCACACCCTGTGTGTGTGCCGCATCAGCCAGATAGCTGTCCTCGCTCGAAAAATATGCCCTCCGCGTGCTGAAATGCGGCGGGTTGAAACTTGTCCCGCGACTATACTCAAGCGCTCTGAAGGCATAGACGCGATTTGTCATCCCGCCCTGGTTGCAGCCGGGGTGGGATTTTTGAACTTACGACTTAGTGTGAGCGGCGCGCGGCGACCTGCTCGGCCTTGGTCGGCCTACCGCGGCGCCTGGCTGCCGGCGCGACTGCCGCTACGGGTTGCTGACCAGGAGAAGATGGCTGGCTGGCGAGCCACGCCTCGACGTCTGATGGTCGGAACCTCAGCAGGCGCCCCAGCTTGATGCACGGGGGAAGGTTGCCACCGGTGGAATGGCGGTTATAGATAGTCTGCTCGGCAAGGCCGAGCGTGGCCGCCAGGGCCCTGGGGGAGAGGAGGAGCTGGTCCATGTGTCACGTTCCTGGAAAGCACAGTCACCTGACTGCCCTCAGTATATGAGCGCGAGCTACCTGGACAGTTGTGTGGTTACTCGACTTTGTACTCATCCCTGAAAACTCTATTGCCGCACGCGCAGATTTCCATGACATGAGGCAGCTGGTTGAAATAGGCTGACGGTGGCGCCGACTGCCGGTTACCGCGCGCTACACTGTCTTACCAGAGCAACGAATTCCTGCTGCACTTTTGCTGCACTGAGCCCGGTAAATCACGGTAAGATGGAGGAACTCAGGGTAAGGTAAGTCCTTGATTTTGCTGGGTCGAACCAGCAACCATCGGCTTTGGTGATGCCCTCCGAAGGCAGGGGTTGCTGGTTCGATCCCAGCCGGGCGCGCCAAAATTCGAAGTGATACTAGGTGGTTGAAACCTAGCAAAATCAAGGCCCTAAGGCAAATGCCGAGGGTCTTTTTCATTTCGAGCGCCGCCGGAAACCCCACTCTATGCGCCATTTGGCGGAAAACTGGCGGAGTCGAGAATAGCCCAGACGCAACAAGAATCACTCAATGTCTGGAGCAGAGGTGGCAGGAATCTGGAAACGAGGCAACTATTGGCGAGCCGAGATTCGCTGCGTGGGCTATCCGTCCCGATGGAGTACCTTCGACACGAAGGCCGAAGCGGAGCATGGGCTCGCCGTATCGAATCGAAAATGGATCGCGGAGGCTTCGTCGATCGCACTGAGGCCGAGCGCAATGCGTTTGAAGACCTGCTGCGGCGCTATGCGGAAGAGATCTCTCCTCTGAAGAAGGGCGGTGCCGACAAAATCTTGCGAATTAAAAAAGTCTGCCGGGATCCGATCGCTCAATACAAGGTGGCCGCGCTTAGTGGCAAAGTTTTCGCCGACTACCGAGATCGGCGACTCAAGGGGGATGCGAAGCATCGTCCGGTTACGGGATCGACGGTTAACCGGGAACTGACGTTGCTGAGCCACGTGTTGAATGTGGCCCGAAAAGAATGGGGCGTGCACCTCGACGTCAACCCGGTTTCCATCATTCGTCGTGGGTCAAAATCGACTCAGCTGACGGACGGTCTGCCAGCAGGGGCCGGTTTTTGGCCGATGACATGCCGCAAGAAGTCTGCGGCATGGGGCCACTCATGCAGACTTTTCAGTGTCGCCGGCAGCTTTGCAGCGACGTGCCTGCGCATCGGTCCGTCCATTTCCCGCGCAACTTCTTCTAGGTGCTGCGGATCGTCCTCGCACAGGATCACCGCGAGTGCCGCCGCCTGCTGGATATCCTTGAGAATTTTGGCTGCCTCACTTGGCGGTCGTAGGCACGCTACCAACATCTTGTGCAGACAGTACCTTGCTGGATCTGGAACGCGGACAGGAACGATCAGGCTTCGTCCTACGGTCACTGCCATCATTGAATCGGGCAGCAGAAACGAAAGAAAGGGCATGGTGGTTGCATGCGCCCCCAGTTCCGGCACTTCGCGCGCTTGGAACGGTTTCTGGTTTGGCGGCGCAGCTACCAGCAGATCCACCTTCAGTGGATGGCCAACAACCTTGAACGATGTTGGTGGCCCAGGAGGTCGCCCGAGATCGGGGACATCAACAAAGTTCAGCCCCGACTCTTTCAGCACACCGAGAAACGTCGGTGTTTCGTCAGGAAGAACGATGTCGATGGCCTTGGGCCGGGCCAGATCGACATCATGCGTGATATGCGCTGGCGTGAAGTGGTAGCCAAGATGATTGGTAATTGCCCTGAAGGCATGTGTGCCGACAAGCACGCCTCCTCCAGCGAAAAAGCCGAGATTGTGCAGCCGTGCGAGCACCAACGAGGTTGGGTGATCGACCTCGGCGAACCCAAGTGCTCGCAAGGTCTTCGCATGGGCAGCGGTCTGTTTGATCGTATCGAGCTGAGCGAGTGCGAGCTGGAGCTCGGCTCCGCCCTCCGGGCCGATGTACTCTTTCGTCAGCTTTTTGGCCTGGTTGTACCGCATCCAATACCCGTAACGGCCGCCGCGTTCGCGCTCCTCGATGGCAATGTGTCCCGCAGTGCGCAGATCGATGCTACCTTGGGCTTGGGCAGACTCGACCACATTCTGGAAAATAGCTCGGCTGTTGGTATCAAAGGGCCTGATGTCGAACATGATCGCGTGGTTGTTGGGTAATGTTGAGATAAAATATTACCCAACACGTAGCGGGCGCGCTAGCAGGAGGGGTGCAGTGATATCAGGTGAGCATCTGAGATCGAACCGTACCCGCCACGGAATGCGATTGAAAGCCGTTTATGCCATTCGAAGTCATTGTCGTCACCTCCATCCGGATTTGCGCCGCTCAACTCACCGCCTGAGTCCAGAACGCCGGGGCGTTGAAACGTCTCAACACCGGGTTTGCTGTGGCTAGCGATGAGGTTCTGAGCAAGTTCGTTCTGAGGCTTTCGAGCGCATTGAGGACGACCTCGAG
>JBCNOA010000357.1:0-4335 GCA_039594095.1 Dyella sp. | reverse complement strand
GCCGACATCGCCGATACGGCGCGCGACGTCGATTTCGCCATCCGCTGGGGTTATGGCTGGAAGCTCGGTCCGTTCGAAACCTGGCAGGCTGCCGGCTGGCAGCAAGTGGCCGGCTGGATCGCCGAAGACATTGCCGCCGGCAAGGCCATGAGCAAGGCGCCGCTGCCGGCGTGGGTTACCGACGGTCGTAACGGCGTGCACGGCAAGAACGGTTCGTACTCGGCCAGTGCCAACACCGACAAGCCGCGTTCGCAGCATCCGGTGTATCAGCGCCAGTTGTTCCCCGATCCGATTCTGGGAGAGAAGTTCGACCAGGGCACGACAGTGTGGGAAAACGACGGCGTGCGTCTGTGGACCCTGGGCGACGACGGCGTCGGCATCATTTCGTTCAAGACGAAGATGAATACCGTCAACGACTATGTGCTCGACGGTATCCAGCAGGCGATCGACGTCGCCGAGCGGCAGCTGAAGGCCGTGGTGATCTGGCAGACCGGCGAGCCGTTCTCGGCCGGCGCCGACCTCAAGGGCGCGCTGGGCCTGCTGCAGGCCGGCAAGCTCGACGACTTCGACAAGATGGTCGCCAACTTCCAGCGCACCAGCATGCGCATCAAGCACTCGCTGGTGCCGGTCGTCTCGGCCGTGCGCGGCCTGGCGCTCGGTGGCGGCTGCGAGTTCCAGATGCATTCGGCCCGTACCGTGGCGGCGCTGGAAAGCTACATCGGCCTGGTCGAGGCCGGCGTGGGCCTGTTGCCGGCCGGCGGCGGCCTGCATGAGCTGGCCATTCGCGCGGCGCAGGCGAACCCGGCCGACCCGTTCGAGTCGCTGAAGAAAGTGTTCGAGACCGTGGCCATGGCCAAGGTTTCCGGCAGCGCGCTGGAAGCCAAGCAACTGGGGCTGCTGCGCGACAGCGACGTGGTGGTGTTCAACGCGTATGAGTTGCTCTACGTCGCCAAGCAGGTGGCGCGCGCGCTGGCCGAGAGCGGCTACCGCCCGCCGCTGCCGGCGCGCAACATCCCGGTCGCCGGCGACGTCGGCACGGCCACTTTCCGCGCCTCGCTCGCCAACCTGCAGGCCGGATATTTCGCCTCCGAGCACGACGTGGCGATCGCCACCCGCATTGCCGACACGCTGTGCGGCGGCGCGATCGAGCGCGGCTCGCTGGTGGACGAGGAATGGCTGCTGGACCTGGAGCGCAAGCACTTCGTGGAACTGGCGCAGACGGAGAAGACGCAGGCACGCATCGCTCACACGATGACCACCGGCAAGCCGCTGCGCAATTGATGCCCGCGACTCCGTCCACGCCCCATTCCATCCCTAGAAGCGTCGCCGCGCAACGCGCGACGCCACGGAGCAAAAGACCATGACCAAGCAAATTCAGGACGCCTACATCGTCGCCGCCACCCGCACGCCGGTCGGCAAGGCGCCGCGCGGCGTGTTCCGCAACACCCGTCCCGACGACCTGCTCGCCCACGTGATCCGCGCCGTCATGGCGCAGGCGCCGGGCGTCGATCCTCATGAGATCGGCGACGCCATCATCGGCTGCGCCATGCCGGAAGCCGAGCAAGGCATGAACGTGGCGCGCATCGGCGTGCTGCTGGCCGGCCTGCCCGACACCGTGCCGGGCGTCACCATCAACCGTTTCTGCTCCTCCGGCGTGCAGGCCATCGCGATGGCTGCCGACCGCATCCGCCTGGGCGAGGCCGATCTCATGCTCGCCGGCGGCACCGAGAGCATGAGCATGGTGCCGATGATGGGCCACAAGGTGGCCATGAATCCCGGCATCTTCGACAACGAGCACATCGGCATCGCCTACGGCATGGGCATCACCGCCGAGAACGTGGCCAAGCAGTGGAAGGTGTCGCGCGAGGAGCAGGACGCCTTTTCCGCGCAGAGCCACGAGCGCGCGCTGGCCGCGATCAAGGCGGGCGAATTCAAGGACGAGATCACTCCCTTCAAGCTCGACGATCACTATCCCGATCTGGCTACCCGCGGCATCAAGACCGATAGCCGCCTGATCGATACCGACGAAGGTCCCCGTCCGGGCAGCACGGTGGAAGTGCTGGGCAAGCTCAGGCCGGTGTTCCGCAACGGCCAGTTCGGCGGCAGCGTCACCGCTGGCAACTCCTCGCAGACCTCCGATGGCGCCGGTGCGCTGCTGTTGGCCAGTGAGAAGGCGATCAAGCAGTACAACCTGCAGCCGCTGGCTCGTTTCGTGGGCTTCTCGGTGGCCGGCGTGCGCCCGGACATCATGGGCATCGGCCCGAAGGAAGCGATTCCGAAGGCGCTCAAGCAAGCCGGCATGACGCAGGACCAGCTGGACTGGATCGAACTCAACGAAGCCTTCGCCGCGCAGTCGCTGGCGGTGATCAAGGATCTCGGCCTCGACCCGTCCAAGGTCAACCCGCTGGGTGGCGCCATCGCGCTGGGCCATCCGCTCGGCGCGACCGGCGCGATCCGCGCCGCGACGCTGGTGCATGGCATGCGCCGCCACAAGAAGAAGTACGGCATGGTGACCATGTGCATCGGCACCGGCATGGGCGCGGCGGGCATCTTCGAAGCGCTCTGACCGCTCCGTTCCGTCTGCTGTCAAAGAGAAACGGCGCCGCACTGCGGCGCCGTTTTTCTATGTGGCCTGGGCGTACTCGTGACGCGAGCAATCCCTCGGCGCGAGCGCCGCCACGACGCTGCCCATGGCCGGCGGTCAAGACGAACCCTACCTTCACACGCCGGGCGCAAGAACCGGAGTGTACGCAACGAACGCGCGGCCTAAGGTGGCGTCACCTTCGAACAAGGAGACCGCCATGAACGCCTCTGCGACGCATATCCGGGATCACGTCGATGCCATTCTTCGCGATCCACGCTGGCCAAGGCTGCGCCAGCGCGACCGCCGTGCCGACGGCACCTTCTGGTATTCGGTGCGCAGCACGGGCGTGTATTGCAAACCTTCCTGCGCGTCGCGCCCGCCGAAGCCGGAAAACGTGCATTTCCATGACAGTCGCGCGCACGCCGAAAGGGCGGGCTTTCGCCCCTGCCTCCGCTGCCATCCGGAACGCGGAGTCCCAGCGAGAGAGACGCTGCGCTACGGCATGGGCGCTTCGCGCCTGGGCTTGTTGCTGGTTGCGATCGGGCAACGCGGTATCTGCGCCATCCTATTCGGCGACGACGAAACGTCACTCGAAGCGGATCTTCGCCGGCGCTTTCCGGACGCGGAACGCATGCGTGACGATGGCGCGCTTGCCGCAAGCGTCGCCCAGGCCGTCCAGCTCGTCGAACAGCCTGGCACCCGTTTCGAAGCCACGCTCGATCTGCGCGGAACGCCTTTTCAACGCAAGGTTTGGGATGCACTGCGTGAGATCCCCGCGGGCAGCACGGCCAGCTACAAGGAGATAGCCTTGCGCATCGGCATGCCGGACGCCTCGCGCGCGGTGGCGCAGGCTTGCGGCGCCAATGCGCTGGTGATCGCCGTGCCGTGCCATCGGGTGATCCGTGGTGATGGCGGATTGTCCGGCTATCGCTGGGGCGTGGAACGCAAGCGCGACTTGCTGGCGCGGGAGGCATGCGAATGAGCGCTATCCTGCGCCCCATGACCGCTCCCGACACCGCCGCACCAGCGCGACTGGATACTTTCGATTGGCTGCGCGTACTCCAGCAGCTCGATCGCCAGGGCCACGCCATGCTACCGGGACTGTTGGATCCGGAAGCCTGCGCCGGCGTCGCTTCGCTGTACGACCGGACGGCGCTGTTCCGCAGCAAAGTCATCATGGCCCGGCACGGTTTCGGCCGCGGCGAATACCAGTATTTCGAGTACCCGCTGCCATCGCCGGTCGCCGAGTTGCGCGATGCGCTCTACCGGCGTCTCGCACCTCTCGCCAACCGCTGGAACGACACCATGGGCATCGACGTGCGTTATCCGGAAGCGCACGCCGATTTCCTGGACCGCTGCCACCGCGCCGGACAGCTTCGCCCTACCCCGCTGCTGCTTCGCTACGGCGCCGGCGACTACAACTGCCTGCACCAGGACCTGTACGGCGAGCACGTATTTCCCCTGCAGGTCGCCGTGCTGCTTTCGGAGCCTGGGCGCGATTTTGCCGGAGGCGAGTTCGTGCTGACCGAACAGCGGCCGCGCATGCAGTCACGGCCTCACGTCGTACCTCTGCACCAAGGCGACGCGGTGATCTTCGCGGTGCATCACCGGCCCGTGCAGGGCAGCCGCGGCAGCTATCGGGTGAATCTGCGGCATGGCGTGAGCGAACTGCGCTCGGGCCGCCGGCATACCCTGGGCATCATCTTCCACGACGCCACGTAAGCGCTGTCAGCGCGTCGTCTCCTCCGCGC
>JBCNOA010000356.1:0-4357 GCA_039594095.1 Dyella sp. | reverse complement strand
TCGGCCACTTTCACCAGCAGGCTGTCGCCGATCGCGTGGCTGTAGCTGTCGTTCACCACCTTGAACGCATCCAGGTCCACGAACAGCACGGCGACGGCGGTGCGCTCATGCGTGGCGTTGAGAATGGCCTGCTCGCACAGCCGCTCGAACTCGGCGCGGTTGACCAGGCCGGTGAGCGGATCGTGCGTGGCCAGATGCTCCAGGCGCAGCCGATCGGCTTTGATGGCGGTGATGTCGGTAAGCACGGCCACGTAGTGCAACACGCGCCCATAGGTGTCGCGAATGGCGCTCACGCTCAGCAGCTCGGGATAGTTGCTGCCGTCGCGACGCCGGCTGGAGACTTCGCCCTTCCAGTTGCCGCCATTGGCGACGGTATCCCAGATCGAAGCCGGCAGCGGCATGCCGTCGGGCATGCAGCGCGTCTCGTCGAAACGGCGCGAGCGCACTTCTTCCGCGTCGTAGCCGGTGATGCGGCTGAAGGCCGTATTCACGGTCGTGATGCGCCGTTCCGCGTCGGCGATCATCACGCCTTCGGCGATGCCGGCCAGCGCTTCGGCGGCAATGCGCCGTTCGTGCTCCATCGCCAGGCGCTCTGAGACGTCGCTGATGATCGCCTGGCGCACGAACCGCTCGCCCCACTGCGCGAGCGCGCTCTGCATCTCGACCGGCCGGGCTTCGCCGGCGTTATCGCGCAGCAAGGCGATCGTTCCGTCCTGCGGCGCCTCGGCCGAGGCGAACAGACGGCCGAACGATTCGCCCACCAGCTCGTCGGCGCCTCGCCCGGTCCAATGAGAGGCCGTGCGGTTGGCGTCGAGGATCTGCCCGGTGGACTCGTCGACCATCACGATGGCCGAACCCGCGCTGTCGAAAAGCAGGCGGTAACGCTCCTCGGTGCCACGGATGCCCGCCAGGATGCGCCGCGCCATGCGCAGCCACAGCAAGCCGGCGACCAAGGTCACCAGGAACACGCTGGCGAACAGTACCCGGCCGAGCCAGGTGGCGCCGTTGGCGATATGCAGGGAGAAGCTGCTGCTACGCGGCTCGATGAAATCGTTCAATTCATGGATGCGGTCGCGCTGGCGCGTGACTTCGGCGGGCGTCATGCCGCCGCCGGCGTAGGCCCGCTCCAGCTGGTCGGCGATACCATTCAGTTCGGCGATCTGGCCGTCCACCGAGTGCCAGTCGGCCAGGGCCTCGCGCATGTGCGGCGCGCCGGAGAAGTACTGCAGCATGAAGACCATGCCGGGAATCGCGGAAGGAATCACGCCGCCGCGGCGGAAAGCCTCGATCACGTCGGCGCGTTCGAAGCGGCCGCTGTCGATCTTGTCGCGCGCATAGCGGTCCGTGACCAGCACGGCGTAATTGCGGCGGAAACTATGCAGATAAGCGGGGTCGCCTTTGACCGCGTAATTCTCCAGGTCCACCACCGCCTGCTTCTGCGCTTTGGACCAAAGACTCTCGCCGTTGAGAAAACCGGCGAGAGTCACCTGGAGCTGCAAGGCCCCCCACGTAAGGGCGAGGATCAACCCGAGCATCGCCGCCAGCGCGTAAGCCAGCGGCAGCAGCCTCTGCAGCAGGGGTCTTCGCAAGCCAGTACGAGCGTTACGCATCGCGTCCCGTGTCCTCATTCAAAGCCGACATCCACTGCCATGCGATGCGTACCGCCTTGCGACTACGCAACGTCAGGCTGCGGCTTCACTGACTGACCACGGATCCTGGCGCACGTCCAGGCAGCGGTCCAAGGTGATCTGCATGCTGACGTAGCTGCGTCGCACGCATTCCCCCAGATAGGCCACCTCGGCCGGCGTCGGCGCCGTCCCCATTAGCGTACACACTATTTCCAACGCCTCCCACGGATGAGTATCGTCGTACGCCGCGTGAAGCTGAAGCCAACGCAGCCCCTTGCCCCGGCTCTCCGCCGCGAACGCCTCCTTGTAGGGGCTCTCGTAGACCTTCTGCGACCACTCCCCGGTAGCGCCTTCCACCGCGTAATTGGTGGCGATCATGCCAGCGGCCAGGGAGGCCTTGGTGCTGACCTGTTCACACCAGTCCGGCAGCGCCGCCGTCCCATGGGGCGGCTGGCCGTGCAGGACTTCGTCCCGGCTGATCCCCGCCGCCTCGGCCCAGTCCAGCCAGTACTCGGCATGGTTCTGCTCCACGCGGATGTTGCGGACCAGCCAGCGCCTGGCCAGGTTGTCCCCCGGGCTCCGCCCGTACTGAGTCTTAAGCAGGTTCAGTGCCATGTAAGCCGGGAAACGCTCGATGACGGGCCAGATGCCCACCATGAAGTCGCGTGTGGAGGAAGCGTGAAGACGGGCGTCCATCATCAGCCCCCATATTTCATGGTCGACCACCTTGCGCTTGGCTTCTTCGCTGGCATGGACGACGTCCTGCGCCCAGGTCGGGTAGCTGCTCAGCTCGGTCAGCGCGCCAGTGCGTTCGAATTGCGTGTTCATAGTGCATCTCCAGTGTTTTGACTACGGGCAGCGCCGGCGCATGGCCGGCGCCCCGGCGCCAAGGCGGCGCCGGAACGTCATAGTCTTCGCACTGGGGGGTAGCCGAATATGGGAAGTGAGCCGGAGTCCCCACCTCCATTTCGCCATAAGCTGTTCGGTTCGGCTTATGGCCGATGCCCGGCCCGCGCGCAGCGGGCGGGAAGCGCCTCGGAACCGGCTTCGGTCGAGGCGGCTTACCGCAGCCAGGTCAAGCCTGCCGTGTCAAAGCCAAGCCTGCCGTGTCAGAGCATGGGCAGCTTCAGCCCCTGCTCCTTCGCGCAACGCACGGCGATGTCGTAGCCGGCATCTGCATGGCGCATCACGCCCGTGCCCGGATCGTTCCACAGCACGCGGGCGATGCGCTTGTCCGCCGCCTCGCTGCCGTCGCAGACGATCACCACGCCCGAATGCTGCGAATAGCCCATGCCGACGCCGCCGCCGTGGTGCAGAGACACCCAGGTGGCGCCGCCGGCCACGTTGAGCATGGCGTTGAGCAGCGGCCAGTCGGACACGGCATCGCTGCCGTCCTTCATGGCTTCCGTCTCGCGGTTCGGGCTGGCGACGGAGCCGGAATCGAGGTGATCGCGGCCGATCACCACCGGCGCCTTCAGTTCGCCCTTGCGCACCATTTCGTTGAACGCCAGGCCCAGCTTGTGGCGCTGTCCCAGGCCCACCCAGCAGATGCGTGCCGGGAGCCCCTGGAAGCTGATGCGTTCCTTCGCCATGTCCAGCCAGCGGTGCAGGTGCGGATCGTCAGGGATCAGCTCCTTCACCTTGGCGTCGGTCTTGTAGATGTCTTCCGGATCGCCCGACAGCGCCACCCAGCGGAACGGACCTACGCCGCGGCAGAACAGCGGGCGCACATAGGCGGGCACGAAGCCGGGGAAATCGAAAGCGTTCGCGCAGCCTTCGTCTTTCGCCATCTGGCGGATGTTGTTGCCATAGTCGAAGGTGGGAACGCCCATCTGCTGGAACGCGAGCATCGCTTCCACATGCTTGCGCATGGACTGCTTGGCCGCCTTGGCGGTGCCGACCGGATCGCTCTTGCGGCGCTCGAACCACTGCTCCACCGTCCAGCCGCTGGGCAGATAGCCATTGACCGGATCGTGCGCGCTGGTCTGGTCGGTCACGGCATCCGGCTTCACGCCGCGGCGCGCCAGTTCCGGCAGCACGTCGGCGGCGTTGCCGAGCAGCGCGATGGATTTGGCTTCGCCTGCGGCGGTGTACTTGGCGATGCGCGCCAAGGCGTCGTCCAGATCGGTCGCCTGCTCATCGACGTAGCGCGTCTTCAGGCGGAAATCGATGCGGCTTTGCTGGCATTCGATGTTCAGCGAACACGCGCCGGCCAGCGACGCGGCCAGCGGCTGCGCGCCGCCCATGCCGCCGAGGCCGGCGGTGAGGATCCACTTGCCCTTGAGACTGCCGGCATAGTGCTGGCGCCCCATCTCCACGAAGGTCTCGTAGGTGCCCTGCACGATGCCTTGCGAACCGATGTAGATCCACGACCCGGCCGTCATCTGGCCGTACATCATCAGGCCCTTCTTATCGAGCTCGTTGAAGTGCTCCCAATTCGCCCATGCCGGCACCAGGTTGGAATTGGCCAGCAGCACGCGCGGCGCGTCCGTATGGGTGGGAAACACGCCGACCGGCTTGCCGGACTGGATCAGCAGGGTCTCGTCGTCGTTCAAGTCGCGCAGCGCGCGCAGAATCGCGTCGAAGCACTCCCAGTTGCGTGCGGCGCGGCCGATGCCGCCATACACCACCAGCTCGGCCGGGTTCTCCGCGACGTCCGGATCGAGGTTGTTCTGCAGCATGCGGAACGGCGCCTCGGTGAGCCAGCTCTTGCAGCTCAGCTCGGAACC
>JBCNOA010000355.1:0-4366 GCA_039594095.1 Dyella sp. | reverse complement strand
CAGGTTTGCAGCGGTCTGCGCAGCCGTTGTGCCCAGAAGCACCTGATTGCCGGTCGGGTTGGCGCTCACGAACGTGATAGCCGTGCCGCCCACGGTAACCGTGTCGTTCGCAGCCGGGTTGCCGGTGAGCGTGATGCTGCCGCTGGCCGCCACGCCGGCGCCATTCGTGGCGCTCGTGATCTCGAAGCGGTTGTAGTTCGCATTCCACACGCATGTGCCAGCGGAACCCAGCGCCGTCGAGATGACGGATGCAACGCCGTTCAGGTTGGTCTGGGCCGTGAAGTCCAGGCCGGTGATGCTCTTGACGACGCCATCGATGGTGACGTTGAAGCCGCCGTTCGAGATGATCGTCCAGTTGACCATCGCCTGTGCGGCAGCCGCGATCAAGCCGCCCTTGAGCTTGGCGGCCGTGGCAGTCTTCGCCCAGCGGCCCACCAGCAGCGACTGCGGTTGCGGCACCTGGTTGAAGTAGAGAGCAGCAGCCTGTGCTTCCGGCGCGAACAGGCTCAGGTCGTTTGCAACCGCGGCAGCGGACGAGTAAGCGCGGAAGCGCTCACCCGTATCGATGGCCGACGAGGCGCCCATGATGAGGGCAGTGTTCAGGTTTGCGCCCTGCGCCGCTTGCGGCGACATATTGATGGCTACAGCGATGAGCCGCGAGACCGGCAAGGTGTTCATGGACCGCTCCAATGAAAAAGGCCCGCACTTGGCGGGCCTGTCGAAAGGGGTAAGGCTGGGTTACTGCGTGACGTTGACCGGTGTTGTACCGTTCTGCGTCTGCACCGATGCGCCGGCGGAGTTCAGGTTCCGGACGGCGTAGGTGCGCGTGATCTTGCGGCGGAAGACCAGCGTCACGTCATAGCGACGGATCCACTGCTGGTTCAAAAAATCGGGGGCTGCACGCCGGTCACCTTCCGAGACCGACTGCATATCGTTGGCCTTGAGCTGCTCGAGGTTCTGAGGGATGGCCAGCCCGTCGAGCAGCATTTGTGAGTTCTGCCCGCAATTTGGCCCGTAGAACGAGGCAAGGACGATGATCGTCTGGTGCCGCACATAGACGTCAGTACCATCCCCGGTAGGGTTATGCGTGATGGCTGGACCAGCGTCAGGCGGCAGCACAGTCACGCCGAGCGCGCACCAGTTGACGGACGGTTCTGGCTGCTTCGGTACCGTCGTCTGCCAGCGCGGCCGGACCATGGGGCCGGGCAGACCGGTCACGCCGACGATCAGCTGCTGGAATACGGCATCGAGTTCGGCATCCTCAAGCGGGGGCGTCGCGACAGCTGGGCCAAGGTATCCGCCGGTCGAGCTGTCATTCATGCGTTACCCCGAAAGTTGCTTCATGGTGCACGTCGCTGCGACAAAGCCGCGCCCGTACGTGCTGTAGTCGTTCACATTCGTCACCGTCCACTGCAGGCCCTGCCAGTTCACGACATCGGCGTCATAGCCGGCCTGGCCGGCGATGAGCTTGAAGGGCGTGTGGATGGTGATCGTGTCCTCGATGTGCGCGCCCTCGGCGACGCGCTGCAGCACCGAGCCGTTCAGGCTGGTCACTACACCGTAGAACCCCGTCGTCGTGGGCGCGTCGACTGCGATGCCGCCGTCCGTTACGGTCTGGGCGTTGCGCGTGACGCTCAGCGTCGTGTCCAGAAAATCCGGGTCGAGCAGTACGTCTGTAACGTCGAGAAACGGCATTACTTGTCCCTCACCACATAGGTGATCGACTGGCGGTACTGCCCAGTGTCGATGAGCGGCTTCGCGTTGCTGTTGTCCGGCGCGTTGCCGGCGGCGCGGCTGGCCAGTTCGCGCGCGGCGCCTTTACGCCCACGGCGAGCGCGGGCGCGCAGGGTGGACTCAGCCAGCGGGGCGAACATGCCTTCGGTGATCTTGGCCCGCACACCGCGCTGACCAATCATGCCGGCAGCGTTCAGAGCACGCAGCACGCCGGACTGCTGGCCGCTCAACGCAGCTACAGCACCGTTGCGCAGCTGGGCCGCAACCTCATCCTGTACGTCTTGGATGCCAGGCACCAGGTGCTCACGCGCAGGGATGTTGTTGACCGGTGAACCGGTCTCCATGATGTAACCGATCGCCGCGTTGTTGATCTGCTCGCCGTCCTTGCGCTCATCGTTCGACTCGGGCACGCCGACGAGTACTTCCTTGCTGGCCAGTTCGCTGATGGACTTGATGACCGCGCTCAGCTTGTCGACGGTCATCTTTACGGTCATAGCTGCAAGCCGCCTGCGCCCATCATGAGGGCCAAGTTATAGAACCGCAGACCGTAGGTGGTCAGGTTCCAGAAACCAGCATCGGAGTAGGTCGCGGCGCCAGAGTCATACGACACGGAAACCTTGTCCACCGATTTTGAAGCCGTAGGACCCTTGACCTCGCCGGGCGATCCGCCGACGGCGGCCACAGCCTGGTCGCGTTGCGCCAGCACGAGGTGGTGGGCGGTGACCAATTCCATGCCCAAGTTGGTCAGCTCCATCCAGCGCAACGGATTGACGAGCGATACAGCAACCGTCAACCACATCTGGATGAGCGAGTCCGGATACTTCGTCTTGTCGGCGAACTCCGGGAAATCTGCGCGGAACTGGTCGGGTGTCATAGGAGAAAGGGAGATGCCCCTTGCGGGGCATCATACCCCCGTCACATCACTTCTTTTGCGAGCCCTTCTGCTCGACCTTGGCCTTGTCCGCCGCGGTCTTGTCGGCGTCTGCTGCTGCGAGCGCTGCCTCACGAGTGGCGATCGCGTCTTCGCGAGCATCCAGCTCGGCTTCGCGGGCGTTCAGGCCTGCAGCTCGCTCTTCCAGGCTGCCGTGCCGAGCGTCCAGCTCTGCCTTATGGACACCGAGGTTGACGCGCTGCACTTCCAGCTCGGCTGCGCGCACGCGAAGGGCTTCAGCATTGGCTGCCAAAGCCTCCTCACGTTTGCCCAGCTCGGCGGCGCTATCGTCCTGGTCGGCATCGCTGCCACCGGCGGGCAGCGACACTGGCGTGCCTGCCGCCACCGGCTTTTCGCCGGTGTGCAGCTTCGTGAACCAGTGATCGGCCACCTCGGCGTCGACCTCATGCTCGCCGACCGCAAACGACGTCTTGCTGGTGTCGTCATGGGTCAGCGTGAAGGGCGTCTTGACGTAGATTTTCGGCATGGTCAGATCCCGTCGCGGTAGGCTGCCGTCACGCCGTAGCGCCACTCGATCTGGCCGATTCGCGACCAGTAGGTGGTGATCTGGAACAGCGAGCGGTACTCGAGCGGCGTACGTTGCAGGTCCGTCATCGGGAACTGGACGTACTTCTTGTCGTCGTTGTAGGCGACCATGCGGTCCACGGTGCCGAGCTGGCCCTGCGTACCGCCGGCACCGGCGCCGATCAGCCACTTCAGCTCGAGGATCTCCAGCGGCACGCCTTGCTGCGTGCAGATGTTGTTCTCGAGGATGTAGGCCAGGATCGACTTGTTGGCCGCGCTGTTCACCGGCTGCGAGGCGATGTAGCCCAGCTGTGCCGGCGGCAGCATCAGGCGGTTCGGTTTCACCTTCCAGCCGGAGGCTTGCCAGGCGGCCGTCAGGATCTCGTTGACGTCCTTCAGGATTTCCGTCGGCGTCTTGGTGGTCCACTGCGGCGTGGTGGAGGCGCCATTGGCGACGTTGGAAACGCTGCCCACGGCCGAGGTAGAGTTCACCAGGCCGGTGAAACCGAGCTGCGAGTCGCCGTAGTAGACGATCTGGTCCAGATCCATGTTCCGCTTCAGGTTCATGGCCTCGACCTTCTGGGCGTCGATCGGCATGCCCAGCTTCTGCGATTTGACCAGCTCGGGCACCGTGTACTTCACTTCGGCACCCCAGAGGCGCAGCGGCTGCGGCGTCTTGCCGATATCGACCGACGGGCCGGCGAGGGCGTTGCCCTCGTTCGAGATCCAGTTCAGGCCGTTCGGGTTGATGCCACCGCTCATCGCGAACGCCGAGTTCGTGAAGGAGGCGATTTCATCGGCCGCCGAGACGTCCGTGCGGATGTGCACGTCGCGCGACCAGGTGTATTCGACCAGGGGCTCATTCAGCGTCTGGTCCAGGCGTTCCAGCTGGCCGACCAGGAAGGCGCCGGTCGAGTCGATGGTCTGCTGGTCGTAGGTCATCATGCCGTCATGCGTGCGCGCGCGGATCAGGCGGCGAGTGGCATCGGCGATCGCGCGCTGGCTGCCGGCAGCGGCAGCGAGGCGCAGGTGCTTCAGTTCGGACATATCCATGTTGTAGGCTCCGGAGAAACAAAAACCCCGCCGAAGCGGGGTCTGGGTGGTGCGCCGTCCGGCGCCTGGATCAGATGCTGACTGCGATCTCGGTGACGCTGTACGCGTCGGCGGGACCGGTGA
>JBCNOA010000354.1:0-4369 GCA_039594095.1 Dyella sp. | reverse complement strand
ACAAGGCGCCCGCGGCCTGGCGCGGGGCCAGATCTTCAGCCGCGACGGGCGCCTGGTCGCCTCGACGGCACAGGAAGGGCTGATCCGCCTGCGCGAGTGAGCCGGTGCCGGATTTGCGGCGCGCGGAGGTAAACTCGCGGCATGCGCCAGATCTATACCTCGCCCCGCCCGGAAAACATCGATCGCGTCGCCGCCATGCTCGCCGAGCACGGCATCGAGTGCACGATCGAGAACCGCTCCAACTGGAACAAGCGCAGCTACGAGCGCTTCAGTTATTCCCAGCGCAAGGAAAACCGCGATCGCTGGGAGCAGGTCTGGATCAGCAAGGCCGACGACTACACCCGGGCCCGCACCCTGCTGCGCGAGCTGGGCATCGAACCGGTGATCCGCCACGGCGAGGAACTGGCCCTGGCCCGCAACCCCTCCCCGGAAATGCGCCGCCGGAGCGTGGCCAACCGCGTACGCCGGATCGTGCTGGTGGCCGTGGCCGGCGCGTTCCTCATCGTGATGCTGCGGTACTTGGGGGTCATCTGACCCGCCCCCGGCCCGGAAGGCCGGCCGAGGGTAGCCGGGCCGGACGGTCCGCCTACGCCGAAAGGCAAGCTCTACGTCAGCGGAATTGAGACCCTTGTCACGGCAGGGCGCGCCGGACATAGAATCTGCCATGCGCTCCGATCGCGTCCGCCTCTTCCAGACCCTGCCCCACGCTTGCGGGTATTTCCCCGACCGCACGGCGCAGAACTTGGTCATCGATCCGGCGGCCCCCCACTTGGACCAGCTGTACGGGCCGGCCTTGGAACGCGGCTTCCGCCGGGCCGGCGGCCACCTGTACTTCCCCTATTGCAGCAGTTGCCGTGCCTGCACGCCCTGCCGCATCGATGTGGACCGCTTCCGTCCGAGCCGTTCCCAGCGGCGCTGCCTCAAGCGCAACGCCGACCTGCAGGTGGTCGAATCGATGGCCGGCTACAACAGCGAGCGCCATGCCCTGTACGAGCGCTATCTGCGCCTTCGCCACCCCGGCGGCGGCATGGACGAAGCCGACGCCAGCGATTTTCGCCGCTTCCTCACCGCGCCGTGGAGCCCCACGCTGTTCCTGGAACTGCGGCAAGGACCGCGCCTGCTCGGCGTAGCGGTGACGGACGTGTCACTGCACGGCCTGTCGGCGGTCTACACCTTCTTCGATCCGGACGAGACCGAGCGCGGACTGGGCACTTTCGCCATCCTCCAGCAGGTGGAACTGGCGCGTCGCCGAGGCATTCCGTGGATCTACCTCGGCTTCTGGATCGAGGGCCACCCGAAGATGGACTACAAGCGCCGGTTCCGGCCGCTGCAGATACGCACCGGCGACGGCTGGGTCGACATGGAGGACTGAAGCTCCCGCCGCGCGGTCACGCCCTGTGCGCGTGACCTTCCGGATAGGGAAACAGCTTCACCAGCGGCACCGAGATACCGTCGTCGCCCATCACGCGGCAATGCGTGCGATCCAGCTCGCGCGGCTCTTCCACGCCGCAGCTGTGCGCGATGATGCCGACCTCGTGCATCACGTTCTTGGCGTAGTGATACACACGCTCGCTCTTGTCCGTGACGACCAGACCGCGCTGCAGCTTGGGGTCCTGCGTGGTGATGCCGGTGGGGCAGGTATTGCGGTTGCATTGCAGCGACTGGATGCAGCCCAGCGCCAGCATGAAGCCGCGTGCCGAGTTGACGAAATCCGCGCCCATCGACAGCGCCCAGGCCACGTCGTACGCCGTGATGCATTTGCCCGAGCAGATCACCTTCACGCGCTCGCGCAGCCCGTGGCGGATCAGCGTGTTCACCAGCGCCGGCAGCGCTTCGCGCAACGGCAGGCCCACGCCTTCCATCAAGGTCTGCGGGGCCGCGCCGGTGCCGCCTTCCGAACCGTCGACGATGATGAAATCGGGCGCGCTTTCGATGCCGCGCTGGCGCACCACGCCGCACAACTCGTCGATCCAGTCCATGCCGCCGAACACCGCCTTGAAGCCGGTCGGCTTGCCGGTGAGTTCGCGGATGTGCGCGATCGCATCCATCAGTTCGCGCACATTGCCGATGTCCAGATGGCGGTTGGGGCTTTGCGAGTCCTCGCCGACCGGGATGCCGCGGATCGCGGCGATCTCGGGCGTCACTTTGGCGCCCGGCAGCAACCCGCCGAGGCCGGGCTTGGCGCCCTGGCCCAACTTGATGCTGACCATCTTCACCTGCGGATGCCGGCAGACCTCCATCAGCTTCTGGTCGTCGAGCTTGCCCTCGGGCGTGCGTACGCCGTACTTGGCGGTGCCGATCTCGAAGACGATGTCGCAGCCGCCTTCCAGATGGTACGGCGCCAAGCCGCCCTCGCCCGTATCCATCCAGATGCCCGCCTTCGCGGCACCGATGGACAGCGCGCGCACCGCCGGCGCCGACAAGGCGCCAAAGCTCATGGCCGAGATGTTGAAGAACGCCGAATGACTGTACGGCTCGCGCGCATATGGACCCAACGTCACCGGTTTGGGCACGACATGGTGCTGTCCCAGCGAGGGAAACGGCGCGTTGACGAAAAACGGCACGCCTTCCGCGCGCAGGTCGCGCGTCGATCCGAACGCATTGGTGTTTTCCGAGTTCTTGGCCGCGCGGTACACCCACGTGCGCTGCGCGCGGTTGAACGGCATTTCCTCGCGGTCGCTGGAATAGAGGTACTGCCGGAAGAATTCGCCCAGATGCAGGAACCAGTAGCGAAAGTGCCCGATCACCGGATAGTTGCGCAGCACCGAGTTCGCCGTCTGGTTGCGGTCCACCAGCCACACCACCAGCAGCACCATCACGCCAATGGCCAGCAGCAGCATGAACAGCGCCGCCAGCGTCTCCACCAGCACCACCAACCAATGCGCGAATGCGGAAGTCTGCACGCCTAGATCCCTGGGTTGAATGAGTCCGGTGCGGATGCTCGCACAGGAGCGGGAGCGATGGGGGCGTACCGCGAACGCAAACTCATGCGCCGCGCCGCGTTCGCTCCCCGTACCCGGATAGCGCTGGCGCGGCGCGAGCGCCCGGGCTTACAGCTCGATACGCAACTTGCGCGCGGCACGGATCGCCTTGGCCTTGGCCGCCTCGATGCTTTCGTCGCGCGCCAGCGTCACCGCCATGCGGCGCCGCCCCTTCACCGTGGGTTTGCCGAAGATCCGCAACTGCGTATCCGGCTCCGCCAGCGCGTCGGCGACGCCGTGGTATCGCGGTGCCTCGCCCTCTCCTTCCACCAGCACCGCGCACGAAGCCGCGGGGCCAAACTGGCGAATCGCCGGAATGGGCAAGCCGAGGATGGCGCGCGCGTGCAGCGCGAACTCCGAGATATCCTGGGAAATCAGCGTGACCAGGCCCGTATCGTGCGGACGCGGGCTGACCTCGGAAAAGATCACGCTGTCGCCTTTGACGAAGAACTCCACGCCGAACACGCCCCAACCGTCCAGCGAACCGGCCAGCGCTCCGGTGACCGCGGCCGCCTGGCGCTGCGCCTCGGCCAGTGCCTTGTCGCTCATCGGCTGAGGCTGCCAGGACTCGCGATAGTCGCCGTCTTCCTGGCGATGGCCGATCGGCGCGCAGAAGCTGGTGCCGTCCTTGTGACGCACGGTCAGCAGGGTGATCTCGTAATCGAAATCGACGAACCCCTCCACGATCACTCGCCCCTTGCCCGCGCGTCCGCCGGACTGCGCATACTCCCACGCTTCCTGGAGCTGATCCTCGCGGCGCACCAGGCTCTGGCCCTTGCCGGAAGAGCTCATGACCGGCTTGATCACGAACGGCAGGCCGATGGCCTTCACGGCTTCACGGTATTGCGCCTCGTCGTCGCAGAAACGATAGCGCGACGTCGGCAGGCCCAGTTCCTCGGCGGCCAGCCGCCGGATGCCTTCGCGATCCATCGTCAGCCAGGCGGCACGAGCGGTCGGAACGACTTTCAGGCCCTCCCTCTCCAGCTCGACCAGGGTGGGCGTGTGGATAGCCTCGATCTCAGGCACGACCAGGTCGGGCTTTTCGGCCTCGATCAGGCGACGCAGCGCGGCGCCGTCCAGCATGTCGATCACGTGGCTGCGGTGCGCCACCTGCATGGCGGGAGCGTGGGCATACCGGTCCACGGCGACCACCTCCACCGCATAGCGCTGCAGTTCGATCGCCACCTCCTTGCCCAGTTCGCCGGAACCCAGCAACAGGACGCGCAGTGCATGGCTGGAATGGGGCGTGCCGAACGGCTTCATGGGGCGATCTCCGGGACAGGAAAAGCGGGCATTGTAAGCGGCCCCTCCCCTGCTCCCTTACGCCAGCCTTCCGCCTCGCTGCATTGCGGATTGACGACAGCCTTAAGTCGGCATTCACTGTCACC
>JBCNOA010000353.1:0-4432 GCA_039594095.1 Dyella sp. | reverse complement strand
TGGGGTGTTTGCGGTGGTGGTCAGGCCGTTGGGGGTGAAGTTGTTGTAGGGGATGGTTTGCCCAGCGTCGCGCTGGCGCCGCCCGCTCTGGCTATGGGAATGGCGCCGTCGTTTGGCTGCTCGCCTCGGTGCCTCACTTCTCCTTCTCCCCGCCGGGCGACTCGAAGGTCGTCCCCGTGAGAGAGGGAGAGATCGGTGGCGGATGCTCGCCTGAAGCTCTCTACGGAAGGCACTTGCATCTTTTTTCATGAACGTCGAATATTTTTGAACGACGTTCAAAAATATCCCCATGCCTGCATCCCATCCCCTCGGCCGCCGCGACCGCAAGCGCCTGCAAACCCTCGAACACCTCGCCCGCACGGCCGGTGAGCTGTTCGAGGCGGAAGGCTACGAGGCGGTGACGATGGAGCAGATCGCGCTTGCCGCGGATGTCGCCAAAGGCACGCTGTACAACCACTTCCCGGTGAAGGAAGCGGTGCTTGCGCACTGGCTGCATCTGGAGATGGCGGCGAATCTGGCGGAACTGCATCGGCAGTTGGACAAGAAGCGGGGCTTCGTTGCCGGTGTGACGTTCGTGCTGCGGCATTCGGCGGACTGGTGCGAGGCGCATCCGGACTATCTCGCGCCTTATTTGCGCTATCGCTTCCTCGGCATCGGCAAGGAGCCTTCGCCTTCGCAGGACAGCGAGCAGCTCAGCGATATCGTCGAGACCTTCGCCTGGCTCGTCCAGCGCGGGCAAGCCGCCGGTGAACTGCGCGAGGACGTCGACGCCAGGCGGCTCGCCTTGGCGCTCCATCATCTCTATCTCGCCGCCATGCTGCATTGGCTCGCCGCGCCGCGACTGAAGCTGCGCAAGGAGTTCGATGCGGCGGTGGAGCTGTTCCTTCATGGCGCGGCCGTGCCGGCGGTCTCCGCCAAGCCCCGCGGCAAGCGCGCTTCCCCCAGGAAACCGTCCGCATGAAACTCATCGTCGCGTCTTATGGCACCGAAGGCGATGCGCGCCCGTTCGCGGCGCTGTGCCGCGGTCTGATCGGCGCCGGCCACGAAGCGCACCTGCTGGCCGACGCCGCCACGCTGGACAGCGCCAAGGCACTGGGCGTGCCGACCACCGCGCTTGCCGGCGATATCCGCGGCACGCTCGACCCTGCACGGGCCATCGGTGGCGTGGTGGGCGGAGGCGGCGGCTTCCAGGCCACTGCCCGCGCACTGGCGAACATCGCCAACCGGCACGCGGCCGACTGGATGCGCACGCTGGTGGAGGTGGGCGAGGGCGCCGACATCGTTCTGGTGGCGGGCCTGGCTGCCTTCGTCGGACTGTCGGCGGCCGAATGCCTGGGCGCGAAAGGCGTCGGCTCCGGCATGATCCCGATCACGCCGACGGCCGCGTTTCCCTCGCCGTTTCTGCCCCCGCGCCGGGTGCCGCGCCTATTGAATCGCGCCAGCCACCGGTTCGTGAATGCGATGCTGTGGCGAGCCTTCCGTGCCAAGACCAACGAAGCGCGCTCGGCTTTCAACCTGCCGCCTCGTCATGCCGTATGGGACGGGCACCCGATGATCTACGGCGTCTCCCCCAGCCTGCTGCCCGCGCCCGCCGACTGGCCTGCCAACGCGCGATTGTGCGGCCAATGGCTCGTGCCGGGCGGTGAATGGACGCCACCCGCGGCGTTATCGAGCTTCCTGGCGGCCGGCGACGCGCCGATTTACATCGGCTTCGGCAGCATGACGGGTTTCGACAACGCACGTCTGCTGGATGCGCTGGTCGAAGCCGTCGCCGGCCGCCGCGTGCTGTTCCATCCGGGCTGGAGCGGCATCGACACGTCGGCGTTGCCGGATAACTTTTTCGCCGTCGGCGACGTCCCGCACGATTGGCTATTCCCCCGCGCCGCCGTCATCGTCCATCACGGCGGTTCCGGTACCTCGCATTCGGCGGCCCGCTCAGGCGTGCCGTCCGTCGTGGTGCCGTTTGCTGGAGACCAGTTCTTCTGGGCGGAACGTTTGCGCCAGGCGGGCGTGGCGCCGGCCGCGGTCGATGGCCGCCGACCGAATGCCGGTGCCTTCGCCCGTGCCATGGAGGCCACGCAGAACGACACCTGCCGCGAGCGCGCCCGCGTTCTGGGCGAAAGAATGCGTGCGGAGCATGGCGTGCCGATGGCAGTGAGAGCATTGGAGCGGATCGCCGGCAGCGGCGCCTAGCGGTAGCTCGCTTCCATCAACGCCGTGGCCAGGTCCCCGATCTTCATGTGGTCGAAGCTGGTGTTATTCATCACCACCACGCTGTGCCCGTCGTCCAAGGTGCGCCAGGCGAGGACGCGGAACGCTCCGTCGGAGCCGTATTCCCAGGCGACGGGATGGTCCTTGCCGGCGAACGCCAGGGTCTTGGTGCGGCCGCCGAGCGCGTAGTCCTGCGGTGGGCGTTCGACCGTCATCAGGGTACGCGTGGCTTCGGATGACAGAAGCTTGCCGGCGAAAAGGCCGTCCATCAGGACGAACAAATCGTGGGCGCTGGCATAGAAGCCGCCGGCGAGGGCCATGAAGTTCGGCAGGGGCTTATCGAGCGGCTCGGCTTGCGGCGTGAGTCGCTTGTAGCCGAGCGCCATGCCCGGTACGGCGGCCGAGCTTCCGCTGTAGATGCCGCTGTGGCGAAGCGCGAGCGGCTGCACGACATAGCCGTCCACCAGCGCGCCGTAGTTTTGCCCAGTGACGTTCTCGACGATCGCCTTCACCAGCAGCCAGTTGGCGTGCGAGTAGTCCCAATCCGTGCCGGGCTGAAAACGCAAGTCGCCGCTGGCGAAGCGGCGCACGGCTTCGGCATTGTCCAGCGTCAGCGTGCGCGTGGAGGGATCGCGCTTGATGGCGGCATCGATGTCATTGGGGAGGCCGCTGCCATGGCTCATCAGTGTGCGGAGGGTGAGCCTGTCGCCATTGTCGCGCCGGTACTGCGGCAGATACGTGGCGATCGGCTCATCTAGCGACAGTTCGCCCTGCTGGACCAGCCGCATGACGACCATCGCTGCGATCCATTTGGAGATAGAGCCTGCTTCGAATGGCGTGTCGGCAGTCAACGCGCGCCGCGCCTCGACATCGGCCGTACCGAAACTCTCGACGTAATCCACTTGCGAACCATGTCCCACCAGTACCACCCCATTGAATCCCTGTTCCGTCGCGAAGCGCCGGGCGACGGCAGCGCAATCGACGCAACCGGCCATGACGGGGCTGGCGGCGAGCATGGCCAGGACGACGAGGATTGCCGAGACAGGGCGGATACGCGACATGCGAAACCGGTACTTCCATGGGTGCGGCATGATCGAACCATCCTTCACGGGCGTCTGCGACGACGCAACACCGAATCGGATGCCGGCGCGCTCGCCAAGGTTTAAACGCGCCAGGTACGGATCGCCCAACGGTTGGCATGCGCCGCGCCACGAAAAAGGCAGATAGCGCACCTGCCGCTTTCATCTGGGGCAAGGAGAATGCGCGCCGGATCAAAGGACGATCGCCCATGCCTCCCGCCTTCCCATTCGCCGTTGCGATGCTCGTCATGGCCTCGCCGAGCGCTGCGCCGCAGACCGCCTGCCGTACTTCCGATGCCGTCTACACCTCGGTGGCGGATGCCAACGCTAGCATGCGCTTTCGACCCGTCACCGGGCATTTCCTCTCGGACGTATCGCTGGAACTGACGACGGCTTCCGGCACGCGCTACTGGTTCGTCTTCGATGGCGGATCCGCCCCGTCGATCTTCGCTATATCCACCAGCAAGGACCCCGCTGCGGCGCACTTCGCGCTATCCGACAGCCATGCCGACAGCCCACTGGGCGAAGTCCCGTTCTATGCGTTCGATCGTGGCATGCGGTTCCTCGACGGCTTCCCTCGATCGTCGGATCCGGCGCCTCACTATCTCTTCGTTCCGGACCTCAGCGACAAGCTCTGGCATCTGCGCGACCCTCTGCCCATGGGGATGTTCAGGTTTGCCCGATGCGAGGCGCGCACGCCATGAAGCGTTTGCTGCCTTTCCTGTCGATGCTGGGGGTGACGGCGGCCCACGCGGGTGATGCGTTCGATCAGCGCATGGTCGACGCGCAGCAATGGGAAAATACCAAGGAGGGCGCCGCCTACTTCCAGGTGTTGTACGGCGCGATCGGCAACGACATGGCTGCTCTCATGCAGCGATGCTTTCCGGAGGGCGGCGAACGGCTGGGCGGCTTCCAATTCGTTGCCGACGTCACCGCGGACCTCTCGGTCTATGCGGCCGAGTTCCGGCCCGATACGCCGGCGACACGCTGTTTCGCGGCCGGATTTCCCAAGTTGCCGTTTCCCGCCTTACCGGCGTTCGCGCACGGACGACTGCCCGTCGCGTTGAAGGTCACGATCACGCCTTGATCCGATATCCGGCGGCCACGCGTGACAGGACGGCCGAATACGGATCGAGGCCAGG
>JBCNOA010000352.1:0-4462 GCA_039594095.1 Dyella sp. | reverse complement strand
TCGCTCTCGAGACGGACGATCTGCTCCTCGGCGGTGTCGCCTTGGCCGGCGGTGGCATCGGCGACCAGTTCGGCCAAGTGGCGGATCAGCGCGTACTCGCCGTCCAGCGATGCCGCGGCTTGCTGCAGCAGCTCGGCCAGGTGCAGCAGGTTGGTCAGCGCGCGCTCGCCGCCGTCGCGCGCCAGCAGGCGCGAGGGCAGGTCGAAGGCATGCAGCAGGTCGTGCAGCATGGCGAGCACGCCGTGCCGTTGCCAGGTGTCGTGAAAGCGGCGGAAGCGCTCGCCGCAGGCTTCCCACCAGCGCTCGTCGGTATTGAGCCGGTCCAGTTCGTCGTAGCCGCGGTCCAGGCTGGGCGTGGCCAGCGCGGCGCGCATCGCCCGGTCCGAACCGGGCTCGGCGCAGGCCCGCAGCCATAGCAGCAGGTCGGCGGCCTCCGGCGAGCCGAACACCGAGTCGCGATCGGAAAGGTAGACGCTGCGCAGGCCGGCTTGGCGCAATGCTGCGCGCATCGTCGCGGCCTCGCGGCCGCTGCGCACCAGGATCGCCACGTCGCCGGGCGCCAGCGGCACCAGCATGCCGTCGGCGGAAGCGAAGCCGCAGCGCGCTTCCCGCGCGGCTTCCAGCAGGCCGGTCAGCCACGCAGCGGCCTGCTCGGCCATGCGCTGGCGATACGCGGTGCTGCCCACGCACTGGCCTTCGTCCAGCACGGCCAGTTGCAGCGCCGGCAGCGGCGCGCCGTCGAGCACCAGCTCGGCGGCACGGCCCCGTGCGCCGACCGGATGGAAAGGCAAGCCACGATCGCCGGCACCGAAGGCGAAGGCGCCGGCCGCATGCCGGTCGCCATGCTCGAAGATGCGGTTCACCGCACGCACCAGCGCGGCGGTGGAGCGGTGATTGGTATCCAGCGTCCATACCGGCGATGCGGCGACCGCGCGGGCTTGCAGATAGGTGTGGATGTCGGCGCCGCGGAAGGCGTAGATGGCCTGCTTCGGATCGCCGATCAACAGCAAGCCGTTGTCCGCGCGCGTAGCGTAAAGGCGATGGAAGATGCGCCACTGCAGCGGGTCGGTGTCCTGGAATTCGTCGATCAGCGCCACCGGATACTGCGTGGCGATGGTGTCCGCCAGCCGGGGACCGGCAGGACCGTGCAGGGCATCGTCCAGCCGCCGCAGCATGTCGTCGAAGCCCAGCAGGGCGCGCTGGCGCTTGACCAGCTCCAGGCGCGCGGCGATCCACGGCGTGGCATGCGCGAGCACCAGCGGGCGTGCGCGGTCCAGGTCCGCCCGCGCTTCCAGCAGTTCGCCGATCGCGGCGAACGCGTCGTGGGCGGGCGCCGTGCGGTTCTTGTTGACGGCGCTCTCGAGGTTGGCCTGGGCGTAGCGGCTGAGCAGCTTGTCCTCCGCATCGCCGCCTTCGGCCCAGTGGCGCAGCGCGGCGAGGTCCAGGGCGACGCGCTCCGCGGGGTAGCTGCGCGCGTTGAGCGCCTTGCCGCGCACGGCTTCGTCGAGCATGGACTCGAGCGTAGGCAGGGCGGTCAGCCATAGGCGCCGCGCGCGCGCTTCGGCCGCATCCCGCCGATCGAGCGGCGCTTCCAGCACGGCGCGCAGGTCGGGCACTTCCGGCAGCGGTTGCCCGTGCAGGCGCAGATAGTCGGCAGGCTGGCGCAGCAGCGGGCGCACGGTGAGCTGCAGGGCGAGCGGCTCCTGCCACCAGCGCGCGAGCAAGGCGGCGGCATCGCGTTCCAGCGGCAGGCAATGCAGCCGCCAGTAATCGCGCACGGCTTCGGCCAGCAGCTCGCTGTCGTCCGTCTCGATGTCCTGCACGAACGGATGGCCGCTGTCGAAGGCATGCTGCGCGAGCATGCGTTGCGCCCAGCCGTGGATGGTGTGTACGGCGGCCTCGTCCATCCATTGGGCGGCCAGTTCCAGCCGGCGAGCGGCGGCCGCGCGCGCATCCTCGTCCGGATACTCGCCGATCAGCATGGCAAGGAACGGGTCGGGCGCCTGCTGCCCGCGGAACATGCCGGCCGCTTCGGACAGCCGCGCGCGGATGCGATCGCGCAGCTCGGCGGTGGCGGCTTTGGTGAAGGTGAGCACGAGGATCTGCGCCGGCAGCAGCGGCACGTCCGTACCGTGGCCGAGCACCAGCCGCAGGTATAGCGCGGCGATCGTCCAGGTCTTGCCGGTGCCGGCGCTGGCCTCGATCAGCCGGACGCCGCGCAGGGGCAGGCGCAGCGGATCGAGCGGAGCCGTCACCGCGCTCATGCTTCGTCTCCCGCGCGCAGCGCATCGGCCAGCGCGCGATAGGGCGGCAGCCAGCGCACGAAGCCGGCGTCCAGCATGGCCTGGAAGCTGGGCCATGCGCGCTGCAGGTAGGCGTCTTCGTCCACTTCGGCGACGCGTTGGCCGCTTTCGTCGCGGTCGTAGCACTGGCGCGCCGCCGTAGCGGCGTCCTTGCCTTCGCGCTCGCACAGGATCCAGGCGAACGCGGCTTTGCGAGCCAGGGGCAGCGGAGTGCGCATGCCGTGTGCGAGAGCGCCGAGCAGATCGTCCAGCCATCGGCGCGCGACGTCCGGCGGCAACGCCGGAAAGCACGGTTGCGCGTCGAGCGCGATGACGCGCGTTTCGACCGCCAGTCCGCCGGCGTGAGCGAACAAGTGGGCGACCCAGGGACCAACCAGCTTGTCGAGCCGCAGGGCGCGCGAGCGCGCGGAGCGCAGGCTGCCCTGCACTAATTCCAGCCGCACGTAATCCACGCCGGCCTGGCCTGGGGCGGGGCGGCGCAGGTCGGCCAGCCAATCTTCCAGCACGAGCCCATGAGCGGCGTGGCGCAGCTCGAATTTGTCCTCGACACGCGGCCAGCGCAGATCGGCGTCATGCCAGTGCGCGGCGAGTGCGCGTGCTTCGCCGGCGATGTTCTCGCGCCACAGTTCGCCGAAGCCGCCGACCGGAAGCAGGCCTTGTTCGCCCAGGCGCCGTACGGCCGCATCGACGACTGCCGGAGCGGGGGCATCCGCGGCGACCGCTGCCTGCAGCGTCGCCTGAATGGCCTGGTAGCGTTCCAGCCCGCCCAGCGCGAAGGGCTCGTCGTCCGGCGCTTCGGCTTCCTCGCCACCGAGATAGACCTTCAGTCGTTGATTGAAAAAGAAACGGACCGGTCGGGCGAGGAAGGATTGCAGCTGCGCGAGGGCGAGCGGCGCTTCCGGTTGCCAGGGCGCGAGTTCCGCCGGCATGGAAGCGGCCGGTTCCAGTCGATGCGCCTGCTGCCATTCGCGGGCATAGGTGAAAATGCGCGGATCGGCGTCGGCGCCGAAGTAGCGGCGGCTGAAGGGCTGCAGCGGATACTCGACGGTGAGTGCGCCGAGCAGGTCGCCATCGCCTTCGGCCGGTTGCCATCCGGCGGCCAGATAGTCGCGCAGCTGGCCGACCAGAATCGAGGGCGGCAGCGGCGCGTTGTCCCGCGCGCTGCGGCCGACCCAGCTCACGTGCAGCGCATCGCGGGCCGAGAGCAGCGCCTCGAGAAAGAGATAGCGGTCGTCCTCGCGGCGCGAGCGGTCGCCGGGCAAGGACTGGCCCGGCTGCGCCATCAGGTCGAAATCGGCGGGAGTCTGCTGGCGCGGATAATCGCCGTCGTTCATGCCGAGCAGGCATACCACGCGGAAGGGGATCGCGCGCATCGGCATCAGCGTGCCGAAGCTCACCGCGCCACCCATGAAGCGCTGAGACAGGCGGCTGGCGTCGATGCTTTCGAGCCAGTGCTCGCGCACGATGTCCAGCGGCAGCGGTTCGTCCAGGCCGGCTTCGGCGCAGGCCTCCAGCCAGTCGTCCAGCGCGCCGTCGAGGCGTCCGAGACGGTCGCCGTCCGAGTTGTCGTCGCTGGCGAAGAAGGCGGCGAGCAGGGCGCGCAGGCGTGCCGCCCATGTCGCCGGCGCGGCGGGCGCGCGCAGTTCGCGCCAGCTCTGCTCGAGCTGGTCGAGTAGGCGGCTGAGCGGACCGAGCAGGCTGGCGTCCAGACCGCCGACCTCGCCGTAGGGAGCGGTGTCCTGCCAGGTATCGCCGTGGCCCACCGCATAACCCAGCAGCAGTCGGCGCAGGCCGAACGCCCAGCTGTTCTGCGTCTGCGGCGGCAGGCCCAGGCTTTCCTTCTGCGCGCCGTCCAGGCCCCAGCGGATGCCGGCGCCTTCGATCCAGCGCCGCAACGTGGGCAGGCCGGCTTCGTCGAAGCCGAAGCGGTGGCGCAGCGCAGGCACGTCCAGCAGGTCGAGGATGTCGCTCACCGTGAAGCGGGACTCGGGCAAAGTGAGCAGATGTTCGAGCGCCACCAGCAGCGGCGCCGCGCCGCGGTCCGGCTGGTCGGCCACCGAATACGGCAGGTAGCGCGGATCGTCCGGGGGAATGCGGCCGAACACCGCCTGCACGTGCGGCGCATAGGTCTGGATGTCCGGCACCATCACGATCACGTC
>JBCNOA010000351.1:0-4485 GCA_039594095.1 Dyella sp. | reverse complement strand
CGTAGTAACTCACCGGAGCAGCCGCGACAAAACTGGGCATGCCTTCGTGAGTGTTTCCGCACGTGGCGCATTCAAAGGCGAAGGTCATAGGGATGGAGGTGGATAGTTTCCAAGATGTTCTTACCCAAGCGTAACCGATGGCCTTCCGCTGGCTGCACGAGCGGTCCGCCACGGCATTACTATTGTCCGCTGTAGATCTCAGTCTTCCATTCGAGCAGCAATTGGGCGACACGCATGGAATGCTCTGGCCTCGCTTCCAGGCCCATTCTCGTCGTCGCCACCTCGTCCAGGTATGCAGCGACGGGCGGCGCCCCTACGTCCTCCTGCAACAGGGCAAACACCTTTGGCAGATACCTCTGGTATTCATCACGGGCGGCGGGACACCATGAGACTCCAATTGGGTCCCAAACATAGTACAGAACCTCATCTACTCTTCTGTATAGCTCTAGCTCGAGGGCGGCAGCATTCTGCTCCATGACGCGTCACTCCTTTTCGCTGTCGTTTGGCGACCACCCCGCCGCGACACCATTCATAGCCACAACAACAAAGCCACGGAACTCCCTATCGCAAATGCGAATGACCCTCAGCTCAACTGAGGGTCATTCGCCTCCCCACCCACCGTGTAATGGATCAGCCCTCGGCGACCTCATAGGGCTCGTAGCCCAGCTGGCGCCATCGGACAATCGTTTCACGCACTAGGTCGCTCGTGCCTCCAACATGGGCGTCTGCTTCATGGCACAACGTAAGTTCAAAGTCGTGAGATTTGACGAAGATGTCGCCCCGCCCGACTTCGACAATTCCGGACTGTTCTGCTTGGATGACGCTCTCAAGAAGCGCATCCACCCTTACGGACTGCTCTTGCCACATGTCGTCGATGTCAAGATTGCAATCCCATCCGAAGCTAAGCTGAACCTCGGCGACCCCAGCCGCAGCCAGCTTGGCCATCACGAAGTCTAGTTCTTGCAGTAGCAGTGCCCGATTCAGTGGCCTTGTCCTGTTCTCGATCATTCTCGACCTCGACCATCACTGTGAAGACAGGCGTAGGTGTTGACGGCAACACTTACGGTTTAGCAAAGAGCGCAAGGAGCGCCGCCTCGAGAGAACCGTGAAGTTCCCAATTGCGCAGAAGCCCACCTTCAGGAACATGTGCGATTGCATATTCCTCTTCCACGTCGTCATATACCAGGGCCTTCTCATTTACCCGAACGATCACGAATAGGCGCTCGGCGTTTCCCTTCGTTCTCTCGCAATACAAAGCAGCCAGAGGCCGAGACAACATTGGGACCAGCGATCGCGCGGCTGGCGACAGCCTCAGAATGTCAGCCTGAAGCCGAGTCCACAGCCCTGCTTCTTCAATTGGTTGCCACATGGTGTCTTACCAGGATTTCGTCGGATACTGCGATGCCGCTGGGCTATTGGCGTGCCTGACACGGCGGTGGTTTGCAATAACGCCTACGAGCGCAATCCGTCAGCAACCGAAAGCTTAATCGGCGTCCCCTCAGGGAGGTCCGCAATCTGCCGAGCTATGTCGCCAGAGAAGCGTATCAACTCCTCCATCGAGATTGTTCCGAGGTTATCGCCGCCATACTCGCCGCCGAGCACTCCGGGGATCTTGAGACAGAACTTCCGCCCTGCTGAAAGTGCACCAAGCCGTTGCGTTGCTTGATCCACCAAAACACTCATCTGCCAGTCCACCGAAAACTCACTATCGGCCGCCAGCGCCTCAAACGCTGGTTGATCTGCCGCGACGACCTCGCAATAGCAGTCTTCCGGGCAGAGTCGCCAGTACTGCTCGTGCACGTCCTTGATTATGAGATTGCCGAAGTCGTTCTCATCTACCAGTTCCACTGGCTCGATGCCGGTCCAACCCCAGGCGCTCTGGACTGCTTCGAGAATTTGCATCTGCCGGCCTCCCGCCGCAATGAATCCGTTCGATGTCAGCCTGCTGACGTGGATGCCGTCAACCTTCGTCGAATGGCCGATGCTGACCGATCGCAATCATCGTTATGCGCTACACATCCGCGTCGCTACGCGGCACCTCGCCGTCTGGACCGTAAACGTCGAATCCAATTTCGATTTGCCGCACCCCTAGGGCATGCAGAGAGCTAGGTGACAGCGACAACCCCTCGTTACCGGTCTTCATGAACAAGCCACAGAACAAGTCGACCTTGTAGCGCTGACCAATACTGCGCCAGATCTCCGGGTCATAGGAGAGCTGCCCGAGAATTTCCGAGATCTGCCCGTCAATGTCTTCGGGCTCCCGCGGCGCTGCCTCGAGGCGCCACTGACCAAACAAAGCGATACGCGTGTGGCCAGTTTCGCGATGGACAATTGCCTCGCCTTTGCGCTGAGCAGTTGTGGGCTTACAGCCAAGCTGGCGGCTGATCTCTTCCGGGTCAAGGTCGTCCCCGACGATGCGTAGGGTGACTCTAGAGCGGGACAAATGTGCCATGGTGATCGGTCGCGAGGCGGGTCGATGGGCCGTTACTGAACTGGCAAATATACCCGTTCAGCACACTGGGCCGCTATTGGGGCGAGCGCCGGCGATTTGACCTTAGAAAGCGCGAGTAATGTCTTCTGCTCATAGGCTTCAGCGACCCCTGGCGCCGGCTCAATAAAGGGCGACGTGCAGATGCGTTGCAAAGCGAATCCGCGCCCGACCAAACCTAAGACCCGCTCCGGTGCACGTGGGAGCGCACGGGCCACCGCGTAGTCCAGCGACAACGAGCCACCAGCATCCGAAAATGGCCGAAGTGCGGATGCCACCCCTAACCAAGTGGCGTCGCCAGACTCGACACCAGCCAACACACGCTCAAAATCCGGCTCGTGCTCCCATAAATCCCTGAGCACCGCATGGCCGCCCTCATTTCCGATGCGCACAAGGAGGGCTTCCGCAGTCGTCACCGAGGGGCCGGCCGCGAAGGCGAATCCAGACGCCAATGTGACAAGAAGCACCATCGAGAGCGATCGCATAGAACGGACCTCCACATCAAGCCGGAGAGCTAATCCTTATTGCCATACCTTTGATTAGTGGGCCACCCGCATTTCCTGCATTGTTTGGGAAAGCCCGCCGGGACGATGACCAGCCCCTTGACCACGTAGAGATACGGAGTACCGCATTTCCGGCAAGAGAATGCGAGGTTCCAAAGTGCATAGACCAATGCAGCGGCGAGCGCGGGCAGTATAAAAATCGAGACTGCGTAACGTAGCCGAGAAGACCACACGCCCCCATTGCCAGGAGTAAAGCGGCCATCGCCACGTAGTGTTCCTGCTTGGGGCTCATCTGGCGCCTCCGTTAATAGCAGAAGCAGTCGTATTGAACCGCACTCGGCTTCGATGACATTGGCCCCGGTCTTTGCTTCAGGGTGCCGAACATCCCCCTGTCAAGGCAGAACTTTCTGCATTGGTCGGACCGCGCCTGATACCAAGGCTCCATGCACGAAGACGTGAGCATGGCGGCAGCCACAACGCATATCGCGGAGAGCCGCCGCGGAATCCATATCGTTTGCTCGCTGTTCATCTGGCACCCCGGCGTCTACGTTGTTGAACATAGCCCGGGCAACCTCCAACGCCATTGAGCCGTTTTCTCTATCCGGTCGCGGAATTTCGGCGATGCATGGGGAGCCATGGCCGCAGGCAGCCGCATTTGCGTACCACTGTCACACAGCATTGCACCCTCCCCCCGCCCGCCGTATACTCGGCCGGTCGCCGGAAACACCGGCACACGGGATTGGCGTCCCGGTATACTTCGGCGCATACGAGCCGCGCCTGCACATTGGTCGCGGCTTTTTGTTTGCGCAGCATGGTTCTCCTTCGGGCGGGCTGTGCGGGAGGGCTTCGGCCCTGCCGGTTCCGAAGTACCGGTACGCCAACCTGCACAGTTCCGCCCACCCGATTGGCGTCGGGTTGGCGGTTCGCACACCGCTACTTCGGAGTCATGCCATGACTGGTACGTCTGTTGGCGCGTCCGCGCTCGCCCCTACCCCCAACACCTTCAATTTCGAATCCCATGCGGTCCGCGTTGTCATGCGAGACGACGAGCCGTGGTTCGTTGCAGCCGACGTGTGCCGCGCCTTGCAGCTCACGAATACGACCAAGGCGCTTCTTTCTCTCGATGCCGACGAGAAAGCCCTAACTTCAATTCAGGGCTTGTCCCGGGGAAACGATCAGGCCAACGTCATCAGCGAATCCGGCATGTACACCCTCGTCCTGCGTTGCCGCGACGCAGTGAAGCCCGGCACCGTGCCACACCGCTTCCGAAAGTGGGTCACGTCCATCGTCCTGCCCGCCATCCGCAAGACCGGCCAGTTCACGGCACAACCGTGCATCGACGACGCGCCCGCCACTGCCCGCACACCCGCCGACCTCGCCAGCCTCTACCCCGCCGACGTCGAGCGCGCGCTGCAACTGCTCAACAAACACATCTACCAGGCAGACCGCTACACCGGCATGCTCATCGTCCTGCAGGACGACGAAGCCAAAGAA
>JBCNOA010000350.1:0-4526 GCA_039594095.1 Dyella sp. | reverse complement strand
CTTCCAGTCGCAGATGGCCTTCGCCACCCATTCCATCGACGCGGTCAACCTGCGCAACAACGCCGGCCTGGTGGCCAAGACCGCCGCCAGTTTCAAGGTGCCGACCATCCTCACCACGGTGGCGGAAAAAAGCTTCTCCGGCCCGATGTTCAGTGAAGTGACGGCGCCTTTCCCGGGCCAGGCGTTGCTGGACCGCACCTCGATGAATACGTGGGAAGACGCCGCGGTGATCGCCAAGGTCAATGAGATCGGCAAGCGCCGCATCGTGCTCGCCGGCCTGTGGACCTCGGTGTGCATCGTCGGCCCCGCGCTGTCGGCGCTGGACCAGGGCTTCGAGGTGTACGTGATCGCCGACGCCTGCGGCGATGTCTCGACCGAAGCGCACAACCGCGCGATGGATCGCATGGTGCAGGCCGGTGCGCGCCCGATGACCTCGCTGCAATACCTGCTGGAACTGCAGCGCGACTGGGCTCGCGGCGAGACCTACGAAAGCACCACCGGCATCGCCAAGACCAACGGCGGCGCCTATGGCCTGGGCGTGACGTACGCCAAGACCATGTTCGGCGCGCACGAGGGCTGAGCCCCGGCGTCCGATTCGGCGTCCTCTCCCTTCGGTTGCCGATGGGAGAGGGACCGAAGTCGCCATTGCGCCACGCATCGTCCGAACCGAACCATCGCCCATCAGAACGCGGAGCTCCGATGAAACCCTACCTTCTCTCCCTCGCCGCCGGCCTCCTGGTAGGTATCGTCTACGCCCTGCTCAAGGTGCGTTCGCCCGCACCGCCGGTGATCGCACTGGTGGGCCTGCTGGGCATCCTGGTCGGCGAGCAGATCCCGCCGCTGGTCAAGCAGCTGTTCCATCGCGACAGCACGCAGACCACCTGGCTGCGCGGGCAGGTCAGTCCGCACGTGTTCGGCCAGCTTCCGCAAGGTCCCCATACCGCGCGCGACAAGAACGCCTCGGAGCCGAAAGCATGAATGCCGCCACTCAGACGCCTGACCTGATCCTGCACCACGGCCTGATCACCACACTCGACCGCGCGCGTCCCACCGCCAGCGCAGTCGCCATCGCCGATGGGCGATTCATCGCCGTCGGCGGCGACGCCGACGTGATGGCTCTCGCCGGCCCCTCCACCCGCGTGATCGACCTGCACGGCCGGCGCGTGCTGCCGGGCCTGATCGACAACCATCTGCACATCATTCGCGGCGGCCTGAACTACAACATGGAGTTGCGCTGGGACGGCGTGCGCTCGTTGTCCGATGCGATGGCCATGCTCAAGGCGCAGGTGGCGATCACGCCGCCGCCGCAGTGGGTGCGCGTGGTCGGCGGCTTCACCGAACACCAGTTCGCCGAGAAGCGCCTGCCCACCATCGACGAACTCAACGCCGTGGCGCCGGACACGCCGGTGTTCCTGCTGCATCTGTACGATCGCGCGCTGCTCAACGCCGCCGCGCTGCGCGCCGTGGGCTATACGCGCGACACGCCCGAACCGCCCGGCGGACAGATCGTGCGCGACGGCGACGGCAACCCGACCGGCCTGCTGCTGGCCAAGCCGAACGCGTCGATTCTCTACGCCACCCTGGGCAAGGGCCCGAAGCTGCCGTTCGACTACCAGCTCAACTCCACGCGCCACTTCATGCGCGAGTTGAACCGGCTCGGCGTCACCGGCGCCATCGATGCCGGCGGCGGGTCGCAGAACTATCCCGACGACTATGCGGTGATCCAGCAGCTCGCCGACGATGGCCAGCTCACCATCCGTCTGGCCTACAACCTGTTCACGCAGAAGCCCAAGGCGGAGAAAGACGATTTCCTGAACTGGACGAAGACGTCCAAGTACAAGCAGGGCGACGACTACTTCCGCCATAACGGCGCCGGCGAAATGCTGGTGTTTTCCGCGGCGGACTTCGAAGATTTCCGCCAGCCGCGCCCGGACATGCCGGCCGAGATGGAGGGCGACCTCGAAGGCGTCGTGCGCATCCTGGCCGAGAACCGCTGGCCGTGGCGGATGCACGCCACCTACGACGAGACCATCAGTCGCGCGCTGGACGTGTTCGAGCGGGTCAACCAGGACATTCCGCTGCAAGGCTTGAACTGGTTCTTCGACCATGCCGAGACCATCTCCGAGCAGTCGATCGACCGTATCGCCGCGCTCGGCGGCGGCATCGCCGTGCAGCACCGCATGGCCTACCAGGGCGAGTATTTCGTCGAACGCTATGGAATGGGTGCCGCCGAGGCGACGCCGCCGGTGGCGCGCATGCTGGAGAAAGGCGCGCGCGTTTCCGCCGGCACCGACGCTACCCGCGTCGCCTCATACAACCCGTGGGTCTCGCTGGCCTGGCTGATCACCGGCCGCACCGTGGGCGGCATGCGGCTCTATCCGCAGCGCAACTGCCTGGACCGCGAGACGGCGCTGCGCATGTGGACGGAGAACGTCACCTGGTTCTCCAACGAAGAGGGCAAGAAAGGCCGCATCCAGGCCGGCCAACTGGCCGATCTGATCGTGCCGGACCGCGACTTCTTCGCCTGCGCCGAAAGCGAGATCGCGGACATCAGCTCCGAACTCACCATGGTGGGCGGCAAGATCGTCTACGGCGCCGGCCGCTTCGCCAGCCTGGACGAAGGCTCGCTGCCTCCGGCGATGCCGGACTGGTCGCCGGTGAACCGCTACGGCGGCTACGGCGCCTGGGCCGCCCATGGCCAGACGCAGGCGCGCGTGGCGGCCCCGGCGGCATGCGGTTGCACGCATGCTTGCGGCATCCACGGCCACGACCACGCCACGGCGTGGTCCAGCAAGCTGCCCATCGCCGACCTGAAGTCCTTCTGGGGCGCGCTCGGTTGCGCGTGCTGGGCGCTATGAACGCGGCGCCTTCCACGGGTTGGCGCGTCGCGCGCTGGTTGGCGCTGGTGCTGCTCTGCGCGGCCTATCTCCAGGGCGGCATCGACAAGGCGTTGGATTTTCCCGGCGCCATTGGTGAGATGACGCATTTCGGCCTGGCGCCACCGGCGCTGTTCGCCGCGCTGGTGATCGCGTTGGAACTGGGAGCGTCGCTCGCCATCCTCACCGGCGTGTTGCGCTGGGCCGGCGCGGTGGCGCTGGCGCTGTTCACGCTCGGCGCGACCTTCCTCGCCGCGCGCTTCTGGGAGCTGCCTCCGCCGCAGCGATTGCCGGCGGCCAATACCTTCTTCGAACACCTCGGGCTCGCCGGCGGTTTCCTGCTGGTGGCCTGGCACGACTGGCGCGAGCGCCGCGCCAACCGCTGATTCCCCCTTCCTCGAACCGGAGCTTTCCCATGCGCATGGTTTCTTTGCTTTCCGCTCTCGCGTTGTCCCTCGGTGTCCTGGCCGCATCGCCGGCCGGCGCGCGCAACGCGCCCGCGCTGCCTCAGGTGGCGGTGGCTCCGCAGTACGACACCACCCATGTCTATGTCGATCCCGCGGACGTCGACCGCTTCGTGCAGAGCTTCACCGCCACGTTCGGCGGTCAGAGCACGAAGCAGGTCGTGGTGCAGGTGACGCCCACGCCCAGCCAGACCAGCTCGCAGCTGTTGCAGACGCCCGCCGGCACCGTCTCGCTGTTCGGTTTCCGCACGCCCGTGCCGTATCCGTTCGGCGCGGAGCGCACGGGCTATCTGGTGAAGGACATGGACCAGGCGATCCGCGCAGCGCGCGCGGCCGGCGCCGACGTGTTGGTGTCGCCGTTTCCCGATCCCATCGGCCGCGACGCCATCATCCAGTGGCCGGGCGGCGTGAACATGCAGCTCTACTGGCACACCACGGCGCCGGACTACAAGGCGTTCGACACCGTGCCGGAGAATCGCGTGTACGTGTCGCCCGATCGCGCCGACGCCTTCGTGCATGCCTTCCTTACGTTCTCCCACGGCAAGGTGGTATCCGACGAGAAGCAGGCGCCGGGTATCGAGATCGGCCGCGCGAAGGACCATTTCCGCCGTATCCGCATCGAGTCGGACTTCGGCAAGATGTCCGTGCAGGTCACCGACGGCATGCTGCCCTGGCCCTATGGGCGCGAACTGACGGGCTACGAAGTGGCGGATCTGGGCGCCACCCTCGCTAAGGCCACCGCCAGCGGCGCGAAGGTGCTGGTCGAGCCCTATGAGGCCGGTGGCCGCCGCATGGCCATGGTGTCGTTCCCGGGCGGCTATGTAGCTGAGATCCACGCGAAGTCGGGCGGTTGATCGTGCGCCGGCTCTCCTTTGCGGTGGCGGTGCTCGCGCTGGCGCGCGCGGCCGCCGCGCAGGAAGCCGGCGTTCCCGCGCGCCCCGCGTACGCATCGAACCGATGGCAGGAGGACTGGTCTGCGCTGGCCGATCCCGCGAGGCGCACGGAACCCGGCGACGCGCTGAAATACATTGCGCTGGATGGGAGTGACCCATCCAGCTATCTCTCGCTTGGCGCCAACCTGCGCGAGCGTTTCGAAAGCAACGATGCCGCCGGCTTCGGTACCGGCGGTGCGCGCGGCGACAGCTACGTGATCCAGCGCGCGCAGGTACATGCCGACGCGCGCTTC
>JBCNOA010000035.1:0-23705 GCA_039594095.1 Dyella sp. | reverse complement strand
CCTCGGGAATATCGTGGGTCTGCGCATCGCGCAGCATCTGCACGCGGTTCTCCACCCGGCGCAGGCACACGTAGGCTTCGCGCAGGGCCTTTGCTTTCGCCGCGGCGATATGACCGCGCGCCTCGCATGCGGTGAGCGCCGGCAGCAGACCGCGCACGCGCAGGCTCGGCTCGCGTCCGCCGCGGATCAGCTGGGTGAGCTGCACGATGAATTCGACTTCACGGATGCCGCCCGGCCCGAGCTTCAGATTGTCTGCCAGATCCTTGCGTGCGACTTCCGCGTCGATCAGCGCCTTCATCTCGCGCAGGCCCGCGAAAGCGGTGTAATCGAGGTACTTGCGGTAGACGAACGGACGCAGCAGATCCTGCAGCTGTTTGCCCGCATTGCGATCGCCGGCGACTGGCCGCGCCTTGATCCACGCATAGCGCTCCCAGTCGCGGCCTTCGCTCTGGTAGTACTGCTCCATCGCGCTGAAAGGGAGCGCCAGCCGGCCAGCATTGCCGAACGGACGCAGGCGCAGGTCGACGCGCGCGCAGATGCCGTCGACGGTCGGCTCGTTGAGCAGGCGCACCAACTGGCGCGCCAGGCGCACGAAGTACTCGCTGTTGTCGAGCGGGCGCGGCCCATCGCTCTGGCCGCCGCTGGGATAAGCCAGCACCAGGTCGATGTCGGACGAGAAGTTCAGCTCGCTGCCGCCGAGCTTGCCGAAGCCGACCACCACCATCCGCTGCAGCGAGCCGTCATGCCCGCGGCTTTGGCCGTAGCGCGCGGCCATGGCGCGCTCCGACCACTTCAGCGAGGCACCCAGCAGCGCCTCATATAGGACGCTCGTGGCGGACAGCGTTTCCGGCAGTTCGTCCAGGCCGTTCACGTCACGGAACACCAGCCGCAGCGCTTCGGCGTGGCGGAAGCGGCGGAGCGTGGCCATGCACGCGGCTTCGTCGTCCTCCAGCTTCATCGAATCGATCCGCGTGCCGGCATCGCCGCCGGCGCGCAGGCGTTCCAACCCTTGCGGCGCGAGCAGCTGCGGCTGGCGGAACCAGGTGTCGAAGGCGAAGTCGCTCGCCAGCAGGGTGCGGTGGATGCGTTCGGCGACGCCGGCGTCGTCGTGCAGCGCAACACCGGCAAGCCGGCAGCGGGCCGCCAGCTCGGCGTAGCGGTCGTCGATCAGGGCGCGTAGCGCCGGGGATTCCTTGGCAGACATCGGGCCATTGTGCCCCAGAGCCCGCTCTCGCTGCCGCGGACATGACTCTTACATGACCGCCACATGACCGCGAAAGCCTGCGCCGTGCCCGCCAGTGCACGCGCGCCGCCGCCATCACGTTGGTTCTGCTTCAAAAGGACGGTTCGCCCACGAACCCAGAACACTTGATTCATGGCCGCGTCGTTACATTCCCATGTCCGTGCCATGACAGCGCATCCCCAGGACTGCCATGACTCAGCCAGCCCGTCCACACACCGAATCGACGCTCGCCCGCCGTCTCGCCTTGCCGGTGGTGCTGTCCCTAGCCTTCGTACTGCTCACGGGCTGGGTCGACGGCGGCGAGGGGGTCGCCCCCCTGCAGTTGCTCCAGCAGCCCTGGTACTTGTTGGCGAACGCGCTTCCCGGCCTGCTGCTGGCGTGGCTGCTGCTGGTATTGAGCCGGCGCCCGCTGCTGTCCTTCGGGCTCGCGTTCCTGCTTCAGGGTGTGCTCTATGCAGTCAATGCGCTGAAGGTGAAGCAATTGGGCACGCCGCTCATGCCGGCCGACTTCCGCATGGTGGGCCAACTGCGCAAAGGTGGATGGCATCTGCTGGGCGGCTATCTGCCCGCGTCGCCCTGGCCCTACCTCGCGCTCGCCATCGGCATCGCGCTGGTCGTGCTCGCGTGGCGCAAGGAGTCGCCGGTATTCGCGCGACGCACCAAGGGCAAGCGCCTGCTCGCGGGCGTGTCGGTGGTGCTGGTGCTCGGATCGCTGCTTGGCGGCGCGCCGGCCTGGAGCCGCTTCTACGACGGCCAGACGCTGTGGATGGAGCCATGGTCGGCCTCGTCCACCGCCCAGCACTCCGGGCTGGTCAGTTCGCTGATGATGTTCCACCTGCATTTCGGCCAGCAGCGTAAGAAGGCCAATCCCAACGCGGCGATGCAGCTCATCGGCGAAGCGGACGGCGCGCTGCGCGAGCGCCTGCGCACGCCGCCCGGTGACCCCGGCGCCATGCCGGACATCGTCGTAGTGCAGAGCGAATCCTTTTTCGATCCGGCCATCCTCAAGGGTTTCGAGAACCACGACCTCACGCCCAACCTGCACCGCCTCGCCAGCCAGGGTTACAGCGGCGCGCTGCATGTGCCTACCTTCGGCGGCGGAACCATCCGCACCGAATTCGAAGTGCTGACCGGCCTGTCGCTGCGCTACTTCGACGACCTGCAATTCCCTTACCTGCAGCTCAACAGCAAAGTCGTTCCCGGCATGGTGCGCACGCTGCGCGCGCACGGCTACGAAACGGTCGCCATCCACGGCAACAACCCCGCGTTCTGGAACCGCAATACGGCCTTCAAGGCGATCGGTTTCGACCGCTTCGTCTCGCAGGAAGCCTTCGCCAACGCCAAGGATCTGGACGGCCAGTACATGGCCGACAGGGCAATGACCGACGAAATCATGGCGCAGCTGAAAGATGCCGGTCCACCGCAATTCCTGTTCGCGATCAGCATCGAAGCGCACGGCCCGTACGACGTGCCGCCCGCGGACGCGGCCAGGCGAGATGCGATCCGCGTACCAGACAGTCTTGCGGATGAGGACAAGACGGAGCTGCGCAACTACCTCTATCACATGCAACATGCGGACGAGGAACTGGGCCGCCTGGCCGATCTCCTCGCCAAACGCGAGCGGCCCACCTTGCTGCTGTTCTACGGCGATCATCTGCCGGGGCTGAGCGGCACCTTCGAAACGCTGGGCTTCGTCGATGGCAAGGACATGCTCGGCGAGCCGGGGACGTGGCTGCTGGTCGATCCGCGCAATCGCGGACAGGCGCAGCGCGAAGACCTCGCCGCGTGGATGCTGCCGGGCAAGCTGCTCGAGCGCGCGGGCATTCACGACGACGCCTACTTCGCTCTCACGCAGGTGCTGGCGCCGCGTCTTGCGGCGTTCACGCGCGCGCCGGGCGCACCGCCGCAGGCCGAAGACGGCGCGGACCAGCAGATCGATCAGGCCATGGAAAGCGTTGCGCTGCTGCGCCTCAAGGGCAAACTCGATCGCCTGTTGCCGCGGCCCGATGCACTGCCGATCGCTGCCGGCTTCGTGCAGGAAGAGGTATTGCCGGGCGCCGCTGCGGCCGCAGGCGCACACCAGTAATGCGGCGAAGACCGCGCCGCCACTAGCCTCGCGAAGGAAAACAAGAGCGCGGAGACGGCGTTTTTCGCAAGCACATACCGACGATTCAGTGAGATGTCCGCCGGTTAAAGACGTCTCGGAAAATTCAGGAATCAGCAGGCAAACGGGCTCTAGCGTGATCTCCACCGCGACACGTTGCGTCGCGGCACTCACATCGGAGGTTCACCTCATGCGTAAGACCCTGCTTGCTGCTCTCGTTCTCTCGGCCAGCGTGCTGACCGTTCCCGCCTTCGCCCAGGTCGCCGGCGGCGTCGCCACCAAGGCTGACGCGAGCGTCAATGCCGGTGCGGCGGTGCAAGACGCGACCAAGGTCGCCGACGGCGCCACCAAGACCGCCGACCAGGCGGTGACCAAGACGGGTGAAGCCGTGCACAAGGCTGGCCACAAGGCCAAGCACGCCGGCCACAAGGCGGCGAAGGCCACCGAGTCCGCCGCCAGCGACGCGACGGCCGGCGCCGAAGGCGGTGCCGCGGTGAAGGCCGGCGCCAAGGTGGACACGCCGGTCGGCGGCGTCCAGGCCGGCGCGAAGACCGACGCCAAGGCGGAAGCCGGCGGCAAGTAAGCCAGCCGCCAAGCGACGCGGCGCCAAGGGCGCGCCGCGTATCGACGAACCCCGGGAGATGGACTCCCGGGGTTTTCTTTTGCCGGTCGTCAGCGGCGACTCTGCCGTGCGCGCAGCGTTGGCGCGTCTCCTCGCCTACTCTTCCCCCAAAAGAAAAACCCCGCACGAGGCGGGGTTCTTCTCAAGGCAAAGCAGGAACGGGAGGATCAGAAATCCATGCCGCCCATGCCACCCATGCCGCCGGCCGGGCCGTGCGAATGGGCTTCTTCCTTCTTCGGCACTTCGGTCACGGCCGCTTCGGTCGTGATGATCGAGCCGGCCACCGAGGCGGCGTACTGCAGCGCCGAACGGGTCACCTTGGTCGGATCCAGGATGCCGAAGGCGATCATGTCGCCGAACTCACCGGTCGCGGCGTTGTAGCCGAAGTTGCCGTCGCCTTCCTTCACCTTGTTGGCGATGACGGAGGGCTCTTCGCCGGCATTGGCCACGATTGCGCGCAGCGGGGCTTCCAGCGCACGCAGGGTGATGTCGATGCCGTGCTTCTGGTCGGCATTGGCACCCTTCAGGCCCTGCACGGCCTTCAGCGAACGCAGCAGCGCGACGCCACCGCCCGGCACCACGCCTTCCTCGACGGCCGCACGGGTAGCGTGCAGGGCGTCTTCGACGCGAGCCTTCTTTTCCTTCATTTCCACTTCGGTAGCCGCGCCAACCTTGATGACGGCCACGCCGCCGGCCAGCTTCGCCACGCGCTCCTGCAGCTTCTCGCGGTCGTAGTCGGAGGAGGTCTCCTCGATCTGCGCCTTGATCTGGCCGATGCGCGACTGGATGCGCTCGGCTTCGCCGGCGCCGTCGATGATCGTGGTGTTCTCTTTGGTGACCACGACCTTCTTGGCGCGGCCCAGATCCTGCACGGTCGCCTTCTCCAGCTGCAGACCCACTTCCTCGGAGATGACCTGACCGTTGGTCAGGATGGCCATGTCTTCCAGCATCGCCTTGCGGCGATCGCCAAAGCCCGGCGCCTTCACGGCGGCAACCTTCACGATGCCGCGGATGGTGTTGACCACCAGGGTCGCCAGCGCCTCGCCTTCGACTTCCTCGGCGACGATCAGCAGCGGCTTGCCCGCCTTGGCCACGCCCTCGAGCACCGGCAGCAGCTCGCGCACGTTGGAGATCTTCTTGTCGTACAGCAGGATGAAGGGATCATCCAGCTCGACCTGCTGCGACTGCTGGTTGTTGATGAAGTACGGCGACAGGTAGCCGCGGTCGAACTGCATGCCTTCGACGACGTCCAGCTCGTTGTCCAGGCCCGAGCCTTCCTCGACCGTGATCACGCCTTCCTTGCCGACCTTCTTCATGGCCGTGGCGATGATTTCGCCGATGGCCGAGTCGGAGTTGGCGGAGATGGTGCCGACCTGGGCGATCGCCTTGTCGTCGGAGGTGGGCTTGGAGAGCTTCTTGAGCTCTTCCACGGCCGCGACCACGGCCTGGTCGATGCCGCGCTTGAGGTCCATTGGGTTCATGCCGGCAGCGACGGCCTTGAGGCCTTCCTGGATGAACGCCTGGGCCAGCACGGTGGCGGTGGTGGTGCCGTCGCCGGCCACGTCGGAGGTCTTGGAAGCGGCTTCCTTGACGATCTGCGCGCCGATGTTCTCGTACTTGTCGGCCAGCTCGATTTCCTTGGCCACGGACACGCCGTCCTTGGTCACGGTCGGGGCGCCGAAGCTCTTCTCGAGCACCACGTTGCGGCCCTTCGGACCCAGCGTGACCTTGACCGCGTTGGCCAGGGTGTTCACGCCCTTGAGCATGCGTGCGCGTACGTCTTCGCCGAAGCGGACTTCTTTAGCTGCCATGTGTGTATTCCTTCGAATTCAGTAAGTAAGGAGAAGAGATGCGGGAGAGGCCGATCAGCCTTCGATCACCGCGACGATGTCGTCTTCCTTCAGGAAGACCAGCTCTTCGCCGTCGATCTTGATTTCCTGGCCGGCGTACTTGCCGAACAGCACCACGTCGCCTTCCTTCACCGACATCGGACGGACCTTGCCGTCTTCCAGGATGCGGCCGGCGCCGGCGGCGATGACCTTGCCGCGGGTCGGCTTCTCGGTGGCGCTGTCGGGGATGACGATGCCGCCAGCGGAAACGCGCTCTTCCTCCAGGCGCTTGACGATGACGCGATCGTGCAGCGGACGCAGTTTGCTCATGGTGGGCTCCAGCTTGGGTTTGTTGGACAAAAACGAATGAATCGAAAAAGTGATCCCCGGAGCGGCGCCTGACGGCGCTGTTAGCACTCCCGGAAGGTGAGTGCCAATTCTAGCGACGCAGGAATCCCCCGCAAGGGCCTCCGGCCCGAGGCTGCAGTGGCTAATGGGGAAGCCGCGGCAGGCTTTCAAGGGCGCCGCCGGCAAGTTCCGCCGGACGGGCCATCCGGCTAGGCTCGGGCCCATGACCGAATCTGTCCTGCTCTGCTACTGCACCTGCCCCGACGCGGCGAGCGCCGCACGGCTGGCCGAAACCCTGGTCGAAGAACGGCTTGCGGCCTGCGTCAACCGCCTGCCCGGGGTGGTCTCCACCTATCGGTGGGAAGGCAAGGTGGCTTCCGACAGCGAGGAATTGCTCCTCATCAAGACCACCGCCGGCCGCTTCGAAGCGCTCAAGTCGCGCTTGCTGCTTCTGCATCCCTACGAACTGCCCGAACTGATCGCCGTGCCCGTGGAGCGTGGCCATGCGGCCTATCTGGACTGGGTACGCGCCGGCGTGGCGGACTGATCGGGCACGCTGAGCCGCGCATCCGGCTTGGCCACGAACACCACCAGAAAGGTCGCCGGTTCCGTGGCACTGACGTTGGCGGTACCCAGGTGATGCGCACCGGCCGGCTCGAACCAGCTCTCGCCGGGGCCGTATTCCTTCGCGGGCTCGCCTTCCACCTGGCTGCGCACGCGGCCCGAGAGCATGTAGACGTAGGCGTCCGCCTCATGGTGGTGCGGCTTCGATTGCTGGCCGGGCGCGAAGGTCACCCTCAGCGCGATGAGCTGGCGCCCGGGCGCCTGCGTCAGAGGCGCCGCCAGCAGTTGGCGCTCCTCGGCGGCGTGCGATGCCGGCATGGCGGCTGCCATGCCGAGGACGAAGAACGCGAGTGCGAAGGTTTTCACGGCTTTTCTCCGGAGCGGGCGATCAGCGTGCGGACAGGGCTCGAACCGCCTGGTCGAGCTTCGGACCGGCGTCTTCGATGCGGCCGGTGATGCGACCCTGCGCGTCGATCAGCAGGACGGTCGGCACATGGGTCACGCGGAAACGGCGGAACAGGGCGCCGGAATCGTCCAGCGTCAGCGGCATGCCGATGCGATGTTCGTCGCGGTACTTGGCCAGCTCCTCACGGTCGGCCCACAGACCCGAGGCCACGCCCACCCAACGCACCTTGGTCCCGGGCGCGGCCAGCGCAGTAACCTTCTCGCGCATCGCCCGGCAGCTCTGCGCCAATCCCGGTCGGCTGGTGGCGAGGTAGGTCTCGCACCACGGCGACAGGAACACCAGCGCAGTCGGCCGCCCCGCCTGCGGCAGCGAAAGGTGCGTGCCGTCCAGCATCGCGGCGTCGAACGCGGGCACGCGGTCGCCGGCATCGTAGTGCGCTTCTTCCTTCGCACCGGCAGCGGCCGGCCCGATCTGACCCGACGTGGTGCGGGCCGCCAGCAACGCAGCATCCAGAGCGGCATTCGCCTCGTGGCCTATATAAAGAATGCGCCCGTCGCGGCCGATCACCACATGCTGGGGCGTCACCCGCAGATGGAAAGCCTCGCCCAGCGATCCGTCATCGAACACCAGCGGCATCTTCAGGCCCATCTCGTCCCGGTACTTGCGCACGTCTTCGATGGTTTCGTCGAAGCCGACGCTGACCGCGATGACGGCCAGATCCGGACTGGCCTCGGCGAAGGTTTTCTTCAGATGCGGCATCTGCTCGCGGCAAGGCACGCACCAGGTCGCCCAGAATTTGATGTAGACGGCCTGCTTGCCGTACAGCGCTCCCAGGTCGATGGTCTTGCCGTCGATGGTCTTGAGCGTGACGCGGGGCGCGGGCGTGCCGATAAGGCTCTTGCCGGCCGATTCGGCGCGCTGCTGTCCGGACTCTGCCCAAGCTGGACCGCAAAAAAGGACGAGCAGTAGGCAACACCAGAGAAGGTAACGATGCATGGGGGATGGACTCCGTCGAGGGAGCCCGCATGCTCGCGCCGACGTGGTCCCGTTGTAAGGACCACTTTCCGGCAAAATCACGGAACCACTTTCAGAGCGTGAGCAGCCGCGCGACCCGCTCCAGCGCCTCGCCGATGCGTGCGGCCTCGATCATGCCGTAGCCGAACACCAGCCCACCCGGCGCGCCGCGGCCAAACGTATAGCCATCCAATCCTTCCAGGCGTACGCCTTCCGCGGCCGCCCGCTCGATCAGCGGCGCCGCACGGACCTGCCTCGGCAACTGAGCCGACAGATGCAAGCCGGCATCCGACGGCCAAGCCGGCAAGCCATGCCGCGCCAAGCCCTCGAGCAGGATGTCGCGCCGCTCCCCGTACACCTTGCGCATCTTGCGTACGTGCCGGGCCAGGTGGCCCTCGGCGATGAACGCGGCCAGGGTGTCCTGCGCCGGCACGTCGCTGTGCCAGTCGGCCAGCTCCTTGGCCTTCGCCAGCGCGGGCAGCAACCACGGCGGCGCCACCAGATAGCCCAGGCGCAGGGCCGGAAACAAACATTTCGAGAATGTGCCGACGTAGCAGACCGTACCGTCGCGATCGAGCGTCTGCAGCGCGTCCAGGGGGCGACCGCCATAGCGGAACTCGCCGTCGTAGTCGTCCTCGATCACGACCGCCTGCCGCGCCGCCGCTAAGGCGAGCAGTTCGGCGCGGCGGCGAGGCGACATCGACATGCCGAGCGGAAACTGATGCGACGGCGTGACGTACACCACGCGCGCCTCCGCGGGAATCCGTTCCACCACGATGCCCTCGGCGTCCACCGGTACCGCCGCCACTTTCGCGCCCGCCGCGGCGAACGCCGCCCGCAGCGGCGGATAGCCGGGATCCTCCACCGCGACCATGGTCTTGCCCGGCACGACCAGCACGCGCGCCAGCAGATCGAAGGCCTGCTGCGCGCCGCTGGTCACCACCACATCGTCCGGATCGCAGGCGACCGCGCGCGCGAAAGACACGTGCCGCGCGATCGCCTCGCGCAGCGCGGGCCGGCCGCACGGGTAGCGGTACATCGGCGGCCCTTTGGACAGCCCGCGCAGCGCGCGCGCCGACAGCCGGCGCCAGGTTTCGAAGGGAAACAACCGGTTGTCGGGGCTGCCAACGCGGAAGTCGTGACTGAACTCGCGCGGCGGCGACGATGCCGCCGGACTCGCCTGTCGCCAGTACGGCGCCAACCGCCGATCGCCGCCCGGTTCGGCCACCGCATTCGCTTTGCCGCGCCGCTCGAGCAGATCGGCGACGAAGTTTCCGGCGCCGCGGCGGGCAACCACGTAGCCCTCGCTCAGCAGCAAGTCGTAAGCCGCCACCACGGTGTTGCGCGACAGGCTCAGGGCCTGCGCCAGTTCGCGGGTGGCCGGCAGGCGCAGACCGGCCTTCAGCCGTCCGTCCAGAATCGCCGCGCGCAATTGCGCATGCAGCGCGGTCAGACGCTGCCGCGATCCCCTGGCCGGCAGTTCCAGCGGAAACTCGAAGGGATGATCCATAGCCGCCATTTCCGAAATTGGACCCCAATCTTTGCCGCATCGTGGTCCTTTTGCCAGACCAGCGCAACGCCTAGCCTGCACTCGTTCGCCCGCCCCGATGGGCACGCCTCTTCTAAGGACCATGTCATGATCGACTTCTATTTCGCCGCCACGCCCAACGGCCTGAAGGTCAAGTTGTTCCTCCAGGAAACGGCACTGCCGCACCGCGTGATCCCGGTCAGCCTGAGCAAGGGCGAGCAGTTCAAGCCGGAGTTCCTGGCCGTTTCCCCCAACAACAAGATCCCTGCGATCGTGGACCACGCGCCGGCCGATGGCGGTGCGCCGCTGCCCCTGTTCGAGTCCGGCGCAATCCTGCAGTACCTGGCCGAGAAGACCGGTCTCCTGATGCCTGCCGATCTGCGCGGTCGCACGGAGGTGCTCCAGTGGCTGTTCTGGCAGATGGCCGGACTGGGCCCGATGGCCGGTCAGATCGGGCACTTCAATGTGTACGCACCGGAGAAGGTGCCTTATGCGATCGACCGCTACACGCGCGAGGTGGCGCGCCTGTACGGCGTGCTGGACCGCCGGCTGGAAGGCCGGGAATTCATCGCCGGCGCGTTTTCGATCGCCGATATCGCTTGCTATCCGTGGATCGTGCCGCACGAAGCGCATGGCCAGGACCTGGCGCAGTTCCCGAACCTGTCGCGCTGGTTCCGGGCGATCGCCGCGCGCCCCGCCACGGTGCGCACTTACGAAGGCGTGGAGAACGCCTACGCGCCCAAGCAGGCGCTGACCGAGCAGGAGCGGCAGGTGCTGTTCGGCCAGGGCAAATCGCCCGCCACCGCCTGAGACATCTACTGACAGGTCCTGTCACGGCCTCTCCCTAGCCTGCCCCCCACCTCCCTGCCTGGCCCATGCCATGAAGAAGTCCGATCTCGCCGCGTTGCTGTTGCTGGGTGCCCTGTGGGGGGCGTCATTTCTGTTCATGCGCATGGGCGCGGACCAGTTCGGCGGGATGGCGCTGGCCGGGCTGCGCGCGATCGGCGCGGCGCTGTGCTCACTGCCGCTGCTGGCCTCGCGCGAGCGGCTGGCCGAGATGCGCCGTCACTGGCGTCCGATCGCGGTGGTGGGCATGAGCAACTCGGCCCTGCCGTTCGTGCTGTTCTCCTATGCGGCCACCAGCCTGCCGGCCGGTGTGTCGGCGATCTCCGACGCGATCGGCCCGTTGCTGGTGGCGCTCTCAGGCTGGCTATGGCTGGGCGAGAAGCTCGACGGCACGCGCACCGCGGGCTTGCTGGTCGGCTTCGCCGGCGTGGTGTGGCTGATCGCCGGCAGCGTGGGCTTCGGCCACGGCGCCGGCTCGGCGTGGGCGATGGCGGCCTGCGTGGGCGCCAACGTCTGCTATGCCTTCGGCGCGCACTACGGACAACGCCGCCTGCGCGGCGTGTCGCCGCTGGCGGTGGCCACCGGCAGCCAGCTCGCCGCCGCGACCGTGCTGCTGCCGCTCACCGTTTGGCTGTGGCCGGCCAGGATGCCCGGCGCGCAGGCCTGGTTCGCTCTGTTCGGCCTGGCCGCGGCGTGTACCTCGCTGGCTTACATACTGTTCTACCGACTGATGGCGCGCATCGGTTCCACCCGCACGCTGGCGGTGCTGTACCTGATTCCGGTGTTCGGTGCGCTGTGGGGCCTGCTGTTCCTGCGCGAGCCGATCACCTTGTCCATGGCCGGCGGTTGCGTGGTGATCCTGCTGGGCGTAGCGCTGACCACGGGCATGGTCCGTCCCCGCGCGATGCCCGACGCCGCCGCGCCCGAGCAAGCCTGAAAACGCATCCGTTCCACTGACCCAAACCTTCACTCCCACCCGATCGGCCGGCGCCTACGGGCCGGCTGCGCCATAATCGAGGCAGCTCGCGTCCCCGCGCGGGCCCTCCCTTCGCTGGAGCCGCAATGCATTCGTTCCGCTTCTTCCGACCGACGGCGCGCTTCGCCGCCCTCGCCTGGCTGCTGCTGGCGCTGCTGCTGTCAGGCGCTTCCCTCGCCCATGCGCAGGACGACGACGGCATCCTGCCGGTGACCGAGGCCTACAAACTCAAGGCCGACGCCGCGACGCCCGGCGTGCTGAAGCTGCATTGGGACATCGCGCCGGACTATTACCTCTATCGCGGCCGCATGAAGTTCACCGGCGCGGAGGGCGCCACGCTCGGCGACGCGACGTTGCCCGACGGCGAAAAGCACCACGACGAATACCTTGGCGATGTGGAGATCTACCACCATGCGGTGGACGCGACCGTGCCCTACACCATCGCGCCCGGCACGCAGCGGCTGAAGGTGGCTATCCGCTACCAGGGCTGCCATGAGGTGGAACCGAAGATCTGCTATCCGCCGCACACCGAACAGCTGGACCTCCCTCTGCCTGCCGGTGTGGCGCAATCCGGCGAAGCCGCGGCGCCGTCGCTCGGCGCCGCGCTGGCCCAGCTCGGCAGCACGGCGCCGGCCTCCGGCACGCCCGGTACCGAGGCCGCTCCGCTACCGGCCGAGCAGGCCTTCCATTTCGAGGCGCTCGCCAGCTCGCCCACGCAGTTGCTGCTGCGCTGGACCATGCCCAAGGGCTACTACCTGTATCGCGACCAGACCTCGCTGCATCTCAACGCCGCCGGCCTCACCCTGGGCAAGCCGCAATGGCCGCAGGGCACGACCAAGCAGGACCCGCACTTCGGCAACGTGGTCGTGTATTTCGATCAGGTGGAACTGCCGGTCGCCATCCAGGGCGATATCGCGGGCCGCAAGCAGGTCGTCGTCGAGGCCAGCTTCCAGGGCTGCCAGGACGGCGGCCTGTGCTATCCGCTGATGAGCCGCGCCGCCACCGTGGACCTGGCCGGCGGCACGGCCGCCACCGGCCAGACCGTGGCCGGCCCCGCGCCGGAGGCCCCGCCTGCCGGTGCGCCTTCCGCCGTGCTCGACGTGAGCCTGTGGTCCGTCCTGCTGCTAGCCCTCGGCGGCGGCCTGGTGCTGAACCTGATGCCCTGCGTGCTACCGGTGCTGTCGATCAAGGCCGTCGGCCTGATCGAAGGCGGCGAGAGCCCCGCACGGCGCCGTGGCCATGCACTGGCCTATACGGCCGGCGTGCTGGTCAGCTTCGTGGCTCTGGGCGGCGTCATCGTCGCGCTCAAGGCGGCCTGGGGCGCTCAGTTGCAGAACCCGCTGGTGGTGATGTCGCTGGCGCTGGTGATGTTCGCGGTAGCGCTGTCGATGTCGGGTGTCGTGCAGTTCGGTGCGTCGCTGGGCAATGCCGGCAGCAGCCTGGCCGCGCGCAGCGGCCTGGCCGGGGATTTCTTCACCGGCGTACTGGCGGTTGTCGTGGCCAGCCCCTGCACCGCGCCCTACATGGGCTCGGCGATCGCCTATGCACTGGCGGCGCCGGTGGCCCAGGCACTGCTGGTGTTCTTCATGCTCGGTCTGGGTCTGGCGCTGCCCTTCCTGGCCGTGGGCTTCGTGCCGGCGCTCGCCCGCCTGTTGCCGCGGCCCGGCGCATGGATGGAGACGCTCAAGCAAGTGCTGGCCTTTCCGATGTACCTGGCGGCGGTATGGCTGGCCTGGGTGCTGGCCAACCAGCGTGGCGCCGACGCCGTGGGCCTGTTGCTGATCGCGGCGGTGATGCTGGCGATGGCGCTCTGGTGGTTCGAGCGCAGCCGCTATCGCAGTTCGGGCTCTCGCGCGCTGGCCCTGCTGCCGCTGCTGCTCGCGCTGGCGCCGGTGTACTACCTCGCGCACCTGCCCGCACCGGTGGCGGCGGCCGCCGCCGAAGGTACGGTCGCCTTCACCCCGGAAAAGCTCGCGGAACTGCGCAAGGCCGGCACGCCGGTATTCGTCGACATGACCGCCGACTGGTGCATCACCTGCAAGGCGAACGAGCATGCGGTACTCAACACGGATGCCTTCCGCGACCTGCTCAAGCGCACCGGCGCGGTCTATATGAAGGGCGACTGGACCAACGAAGACCCGGCCATCACCGCCTTCCTGCAGCAGTACCACACGCCCGGCGTGCCGCTTTACGTGGTGTTCCCGAAGAACGGCGGCGAAGGCCGCAAGCTCCCCACCGTGCTGACTTCCTCGCTGGTCGACGAAGCGCTCACCGCGGCAGCCAAGTGATGGCCGGCGCATCCCCATGCTGAGCCGCGGCAACTGGACGATCCTCGGCGCGGCGGTGCTGGCCGCCGCGCTGGGGGGCTGGCTGCAGCACGCCAGCCGGCAGGCACGCTCGCCAGTGCAGACGGCGACTATCGGCGACCTGCGGCCCGACCTGGCGCTGGCCGGCCTGGATGGCCGCGAACATCGGCTGTCGGAATTCCATGGGCGGCGCGTGCTACTGAATTTCTGGGCCAGCTGGTGCGGCCCCTGCCTGGACGAGATGCCCGCGCTCGCCAAAGCTCAGGCCAAGTTCGGCGAACAGGGCGCGATCGTCGTCGGCATCGCCATGGACGATCCGGCCCATGCGCGCGACTTCCTGGCCGCCCATCCCGTGAACTACCCCATTCTGTTCGGCCAATTGGAAAGCCCCAGCACGTCGCTGCGCCTGGGCGACGTCGGCGAGGTGCTGCCTTACAGCGTGCTGCTGGACGCGGACGGCCGCATCCTCGACGCCCGGCGCGGCGCGCTCGATATCGCTACGCTGGATCGCTGGCTGACGCCGCCGCCCGCGCCGTGACGCGATTCTTCCGACACATACGGCTCCGCACGTTTTAACGTGAACTTCTCCGTCGAACATCGCCGAACTGCGCCGAACTGGACAACATTACCGACTGCGCGCACACTCCCGCCGGTCGCCGGGGTACCCCGGCCCCGTTGAAGGTTCCAGCGTGGCGAAGATCCTGGTCCTGCATGGACCCAACCTCAATCTGCTGGGCGTGCGCGAACCGGACATCTACGGCCGCACGTCGCTGGCCGATATCAACGCCGCGCTCGCCTCGCGCGCCCAGGCCGCCGGCCACGACTTGGCCTGGTTCCAGTCCAACGCCGAGCACGAGCTGATCGGCCGCATCCACCAGGCGCGCGACGAGCAGGTCGCGATGATTCTGTTCAATCCCGGTGCGTTCACTCACACCAGCGTCGCGCTGCGCGACGCGCTGGCGGCGGTGGCCATTCCGTTCGTGGAAGTGCACCTGTCCAACGTGCATGCGCGCGAGCCGTTCCGCCGCCATTCGTACCTGGCCGACATCGCCGTGGGCGTGATCTGCGGCTTCGGCGCCGACAGTTACCGGCTGGCCCTGGAGGCGACGCTGTCCCGCCTGGAACGCCACGCCCCGGACCGCGCCTCCTGAGCGGCGGCCCTCCCCGAATTTCCCTTCCAGCCGCCGCGGCGGCACCAACGAAAAGGTTTGACCGATGGACCTGCGCAAGATCAAGAAGCTGATCGACCTGCTCGAGGAATCCAACCTCGCCGAGCTCGAGATCAAGGAAGGCGAGGAAGTGGTTCGCCTGTCGCGCGTGCCCAAGGGTGGCGTGACCGTCGCCGCCGCTCCGATGGCGGTGCAGGCCGCTCCGGCGCCGGCGCCCGCCCCGGCAGCGCCCGCCGCCGAGGCCGCTCCGGTCGCCAATGCGCTGCCGGCCGGCCACGTGGTGAAGGCGCCGATGGTGGGCACCTTCTATGCCTCCGCCAGCCCGGGCGCGGCGGCCTTCGTCAAGGTCGGCCAGCAGGTCAAGGCCGGCGAGACGCTGGGCATCATCGAAGCGATGAAGATGTTCAACCAGATCGAGGCCGACGTGGCCGGCACGGTGCAGGCCATCCTGGTCGATAACGGCCAGCCGGTGGAATTCGACCAGCCCATGTTCGTGATCGCCTGAGCAGGCCCGCGACCATGCCCATGCTGGAAAAAGTCGTCATCGCCAACCGAGGGGAGATCGCGCTGCGCGTGCTGCGCGCGTGCCACAGCCTCGGCATCAAGACGGTCGCGGTGCACTCCACCGCGGACCGTAACCTCAAGCACGTCGGCCTGGCCGACGAATCGATCTGCATCGGCCCGGCGCCTTCGGCCGACAGCTATCTCAACATCCCGCGCATCATCGCCGCGGCGGAAATCACCGACGCCCAGGCGATCCACCCGGGCTACGGCTTCCTGTCCGAGCGCGCCGACTTCGCCGAGCAGGTGGAGCAGTCGGGCTTCATCTTCATCGGCCCGACCGCGGACGTGATCCGCCTGATGGGCGACAAGGTGGAGGCCATCCGCGCCATGAAGGCCGCGGGTGTGCCCTGCGTGCCCGGCTCTGGCGGTCCGCTGGGCGACGACGTGGACGAGAACATCCGCATCGCGCGCGACATCGGCTACCCGGTGATCATCAAGGCCGCAGGCGGCGGCGGTGGCCGCGGCATGCGCGTGGTGCGCACCGAAGCCCATCTGGCCAATGCCATCACCATGACCAAGCAGGAGGCCAAGGCGGCCTTCGGCAACGATCAGGTGTACATGGAGAAGTTCCTGGAGAATCCGCGTCACGTGGAAATCCAGGTGCTGGCCGACGGCCAGGGCCATGCCATCCATCTGGGCGAACGCGACTGCTCCATGCAGCGCCGCCATCAGAAGGTGGTCGAGGAAGCGCCCGCGCCGGGCATCACGCCGGAACTGCGCGCGCAGATCGGCAAAGTGTGCGTCGACGCCTGCTTGCGCATCGGCTACCGCGGCGCCGGCACCTTCGAGTTCCTGTTCGAGAACGGCCGCTTCTACTTCATCGAGATGAACACCCGCATCCAGGTGGAGCATCCGGTGACCGAGCTGATCACCGGCATCGACCTGGTGCGCGAGCAGCTGCTGATCGCCGGCGGCGAGAAGCTGACCATTCGCCAGGAAGACATCAAGATCCACGGCCACGCGATCGAGTGCCGCATCAATGCTGAGGATCCGGACAACTTCCTGCCCTCCCCCGGCACGGTGAAGCGCTTCGAGGCGCCGGGCGGCCCGGGCGTGCGCGTCGACACCCACCTGTACGACGGCTACCGCATTCCGCCGAACTACGACTCGATGATCGGCAAGCTGATCGTGCACGGCCCCGACCGCGAGACCGCCATCGCGCGCATGCGCCTGGCGCTGGCCGAAACGGTGATCGAAGGCGTGAAGTGCAACGTCCCGCTGCAGCAGCGCATCATGGCCGACGTCGGTTTCCAGCAGGGTGGACAGAACATCCACTATCTGGAGAAGCGCATGGCCGAGCAGAAGGAACAGCAGCACCCGCCCGCGCATTGACGGATCGGGTACCGCACGGCGGGGCGCAGGTTCTGGGAACTTGCGCCCCGCTGCCGTTTTCGCCACCACGCCTGCCTATACTCGGCCATCCGGCCGCCCGCACGGCTCCATCTCGCCCGACTCCATGCCCTTTCTCGAACTCACCCTCACCATCCGTTCCGAACAGCAGCCGCGCGTGGAAGAAGCGCTGGAGGACATCGGCGCGTTGTCCGTCACGCTGCAGGACGCCGACGCGGAAACGCCGGACGAGCAGGCGATCTTCGAACCGGGCGTGGGCGAGCTGCCGTTGTGGCCCACCATCACGCTCAACGCACTGTTCGACGCCGATACCGACCGGCGCGGCCTCACCGAGACGCTCGGCGAGCTGCTGCCGTGGCTGGAACCCGATCAGGTGCTCTATCGCGATGTCGCCGACGAGGATTGGGAACGGGCCTGGATGGATCAGTTCAAGCCGATGCAGTTCGGTCGGCGACTGTGGATCTATCCATGGAACATCGAGCCCCCCACGGACGACGAACATGTGGTGGTGCGCCTGGACCCCGGCCTGGCCTTCGGCAGCGGCACGCACCCCACCACCGCGCTATGCCTGGAATGGCTGGATTCGCAGAATCTCGAAGGCAAGAGCCTGGTCGACTACGGCTGCGGCTCGGGCATTCTCGCCATCGCGGCTTTGAAGCTCGGCGCCTCGCATGCGGTGGGCGTGGACAACGATCCGCAGGCGCTCACCGCTTCGGCCGACAACGCCGAACGCAACGACGTGGCGGAGCGGCTGGCCTTGTTCCTGCCGGACGAACTCGATGCGGAGCCGGCGGACGTCTTCATCGCGAACATCCTCGCCGGTCCGCTGGAAGAGCTCGCCCCGAGCTTCGCTGCCGCCGCCAAGGCGGGGGCGCCATTTGCCATCTCCGGCATCCTCAAGGGCCAGGAAGACGATCTGCTCAAGCGCTACGCCGAATGGTTCGACGAGCTGCGCGTGGATACGCGCGAGGACTGGGTGCGCATCAGCGGACGGCGCCGCGCGGACTGAAGCGTCAGGCCCCGGACCGCGGCGGCGCGCCCGCCTCGGTTCATTGCGCCTTGCCGGAATACTGCTTCTGCACCGCCTCGAGGTCGTACTTGCAGCCTACGAGGTAGTACCGGCTCTTGGCGCCCGACTCGCCCGGCATGGCCACCAGCTCTCCATCCCCGGCTTGCTTGCCGTACATCGGCCAATCGGGGCCCAGGCTGTCGTCCTTGCGCCAGCCCTGCTTGCTTGCGAACGCGGCCATGTCCTCGAGCGGCTTGTCGCTCTTGACTACCAGGTAGATCTCATTGCGCGCGTAGAAGTAGACGTAGCTCGAACTCAGGCCGAACGTCTCGACCGGCTGCGCGGATTCACGGATGAAGCCGCTGTCCAGCCCCGCCTTCTGCGGCTCCTTGAGTTGAGGCATGAAGCTCTTGTCGTCGGTCGCGCGATTGACCGCGGCCATGGAAGCCACGCCCTTGCAGGTGATGGCATCGGCCACTGAAGTCATGCGGGCATCGGCGGCCTCCGCCTGGAATGCGGAGCCGGCAAGACAAGCGGCGCAGAAAGCCGCCACACGTAGATGGTTCGTCACGAGAGAGTCGTCCTTATCCATGGCACCGCTTTCTCCAAAGGCGGGCGGCACCGGAACCGCCGCCGGTCGCTCAGCCCGGCGCGCGACATCATACGCCACGCGCTTGCGGCGCCTGCCGCACAAAACGCGACGGCGTTCCACATTCCGCGGCACTTTGTGCTTACCCTTGCAGCCCGCCGCGCGAACGACTTTACTTGCCGCATGTACGCCCAGTGCCCCGAATGCCTCACCGTGTTCTCGATGGACGCGGAACTGCTCGCGCAGGCGCGCGGACACGTGGCGTGCGGTCACTGCCAGACCGAATTCGATGCGCTGATCAGCCTCAGCAGCCAGCTTCCGCCAGAGCCCTTCCAATACCTTCCTTCGCGTGAGAACTCGGGCCGATTGCCGCGCGCGGAATCAGCCGTCTATCGGCCACGGCCGGAACAGGCCTTCACACAGACAACGGCACCGGCCGCGGAGGGCGACGATTTCTCCCAACTGGTGTTCTCGCCGCGTTTCGCGCGCGAAGCGAAGCCGGCGGGCGGTCGTCGCTGGCCCTGGCTGGTCGCCTGCCTCGTGCTGTTGCTGCTGTTGTGCGCGCAGTTGGCATGGGCCAAGCGCGATGCGCTGATCGCCGACGCCACCACCGGATCCTGGCTGCGCCAAGTATGCACCGGGCTCGGCTGCCGCCTGCCCCTGGTCCAGGACCTACACCGCCTGCGCCTGCTGGCGCGAGACGTGCAGGCGCACCCCTCGGTCCCCGGTGCGCTGTTGATCAGTGCGACGGTGCGCAACGACGCCGCGTTCGACCAGCCCTGGCCGGTCGTGTCGGTGACGCTCTCGGACGTGAACGGCAAGCGGATCGCCATGCGGCGCCTGCTCCCGGCCGAATACCTCGGCGACGGCACGGCCCTGGAGCATGGTCTTCCGGCGGGCGGCAACGCCGCGCTGGTGCTGGAGGTGGAAGACCCCGGCAACAAGGCCGTGGCGTTCGAGATCGGCTTCGAGTGACGCCGAACCCTTTCCTAAGAAACTCAGTACTTAAAATTCTCCGGTCGCGAGGGTAAACTCCCACCCCTTCGTCTGCTGCATCCGGCGTTCCATGCGAGCCGCCGCCCGCGGTACCAGCCAAAGCAACATGCGGCGACCCATGCAGTCGCTGCGAAGAACGTGAGGGAGATGCCCGTGAACGCCGTCAGACTGCCTGCTACCGAGGCCGCCAAGGAGTCCTCGTCGCAGAGCGCGTTGAGCGAATGCGTTACCCGCACCGTCCGTCGCTATCTCGCCGACATCGGCGACACGGAGTGCGCGGAAGGTCTGCACGCGCTCGTCATCCGCGAAGTCGAAGGGCCGCTGCTGCGCGAAGTGCTGGCATGGCACGACGGCAACCAGAGCCGCGCGGCCACCGCGCTCGGCATCAATCGCGCCACGCTGCGCAAGAAGCTCGCCGCGCACGGCCTGCTCTGACCGCACGGGCGCGCGGGACGCGCCCGACTGGACCGGGAAGTCGCCATGTCCTCCGACCTCGTCATCCGCCCTGCCACCACTGCGGACCAGCCGCGGATGACCGTGGTGTGGGAAGAAGCCGTGCGCGCGACGCACGCCTTCCTCGCCGAGGACGATATCCTGTTCTTCCGCGGCTTCCTGCCCGAAGTATTCGGACGTCTGGACGTCCACGTGGCCGAGCGTGAGGGCACGGTCGCCGGTTTCATCGCGATCGCCGAACGACATATCGAAGCCCTGTTCGTTGCGCCCGCGCTGCATGGGCAGGGACTTGGCCGAAAGCTGCTGGACCACGTCGTTTGCGCCGATCCGAGCACGGCCTGGACCGTGGACGTGAACGAACAGAATCCCGGCGCGACCCGCTTCTACGAACGCTACGGCTTCGTGCGGATCGGCCGATCCGAGCTGGACGCCAGCGGGCGCCCCTTCCCGCTGCTGCACCTGGTGCTGCGCCGCTGAACGCCTCGCCGGAACGCCAGGGTTTATAATCCCGGCCTTTTCCGCAGGAACCCGCCTCATGTCCACGGCCTCTCCGGCGCCGATCCGCCGCGCCTTGCTCAGCGTTTCCGACAAACACGGGCTGATCGATCTCGCCCGTCGGCTGTCCGCCAAGGGCATCGAGCTGCTGTCCACCGGCGGCACCGCCAAGGCGATACGCGACGCCGGGCTGCCGGTGAAGGACGTGAGCGAACTGACCGGATTCCCCGAGATCATGGACGGCCGCGTCAAGACGCTGCATCCGAAGGTGCACGGCGGCCTGCTCGGCCGGCGCGGCACCGACGACGAAGTCATGAGCGAGCTGGGCATCGCGCCGATCGATCTGCTCGTGCTCAACCTGTATCCGTTCGAAGCCACCGTCGCGCGTCCCGACTGCACGCTGGAGCAGGCCATCGAGAACATCGATATCGGCGGCCCGGCGATGCTGCGTTCCGCCGCGAAGAACTGGAACGATGTCGGCGTGCTGACTTCGCCCGACCAATACGACGATGCGCTGAAGGAAATCGAAGCGCATGGCGGCCTCTCGCGTGCCACACGCTTCAAGCTGGCGGTGGCGGCATTCAATCGCGTGTCGAACTACGACGGCGCGATCAGCGACTACCTCTCGGCGCTGCGCCTCAACGAGACGCAGGACGCGATCGCCGGCCACGACCTGTTCCCGGGCCAGGCGAACGGACGCTTCGTGAAACTGATGGACTTGCGCTACGGCGAGAACCCGCACCAGCACGCCGCGTTCTACCGCGACCTCTATCCCGCGCCCGGCACGCTGGCCACCTTCCGCCAGATCCAGGGCAAGGAGTTGTCGTTCAACAACATCGCCGATGCCGACGCCGCGTGGGAATGCGTGCGCAGCTTCACCAAGCCCGCCTGCGTGATTGTCAAGCACGCCAATCCCTGCGGCGTGGCGGTGAGCATGGAAGGCGCAGGCCGTGCCTACGATCTGGCGTACCAGACCGATCCCACCTCCGCCTTCGGCGGCATCATCGCCTTCAACCGCGAACTGGACGGCGCCACCGCGCGCGCCATCGTCGAGCGCCAGTTCGTGGAAGTGGTACTCGCGCCCGCCTACGCGGAGGACGCGCTGCTGGCCTTCGCCAAGAAAGCCAACGTGCGCGTGCTGCTGATCCCGCCGCCGGCCGATGGCGATCTTGCCCGCGCGAATCCGGGCAACGACGTGCGTCGCGTGGGCTCGGGCCTGCTGATCCAGACCGCCGACCGCGGCATGGTCACGGCCGAGGACCTGAAGGTCGTGACCAAGCGCGCGCCGACCGAGGCGGAGATCCACGACCTGATCTTCGCCTGGAAGGTGGCCAAGTACGTCAAGAGCAATGCCATCGTCTATGCGCGCAACCGCCAGACCATCGGCATCGGCGCCGGCCAGATGAGCCGCGTCTACAGCGCCCGCATCGCCGGCATTAAGGCGGCGGACGAGAAGCTGGAGGTGCGCGGCTCGGTGATGGCGTCCGATGCGTTCTTCCCCTTCCGCGACGGTATCGACGCGGCGGCGCAGGCAGGCATCACGGCCGTGATCCAGCCGGGCGGCTCGATGCGCGACGCCGAGGTGATCGCCGCCGCCGACGAGCACGGCATGGCGATGGTGTTCACCGGCATGCGCCACTTCCGGCACTGACCCCAGAGTCGATAGTCGCGGCCGGGGCCACGTAAGAGCCTCGACGATGGAAAAATCGTGGCAGGAGTGTCTGAGTAGCCTTTTTTAGGCTGCGGCTCCTGCCCAGGAGGCGGTGGCGCGGATAGACTGCGCGCCATCGACCACCACCGCACGGCCTGGATAAAGGCTGCCCGCGGATTTTTATGGCATGGAGCCCTGCTTGGAACGGATTCCGATCCCCTCCCGCCTCGCGCCGCGCGCGCCCGGCCGCCCCCTTCCACACGGATACCGGGGCTGACCGGCCATGCTGTTTCCCACCGTCGAATTCGCGCTGTTCTTCCTGGCGGCGCTGGCCATCGCCTGGGGCCTCGCCCGCTGGCCGGCCTGGCACAAGGGCTTCCTGCTGCTGGCCAGCTACGTTTTCTACGGGTTCTGGAACTGGGGCTATGTCGTCCTGCTGTTCGGCGTATCGCTGTTCGCCGGGCTGCTGGCGCAGCGCATCCAGCGCAGCGCCACCCCCTCCGCGCGCAAAGCCTGGCTGGCGCTCGGCGTGACGGTCTGCCTGGCGACGCTGGCCTATTACAAGTACACCGGCTTCCTGCTGCAGAACCTGCTGACCGCATGGCGGCACTTCGGCACGCCGCCGCCCCTGAGCTGGGAAAGCCCGTTGCTGCCGCTGGGCATTTCATTCTTCGTCTTCCATGCCATTTCGCTACTGGGCGATGTCTATCGCGGCAAGCTCAAACAGCCGGTGCTGATCGGCGATGCATTGCTCTATGTGGCGTTCTTCCCCCAGCTGATCGCCGGCCCGATCCTGCGCGCCTCCGACTTCATGCCGCAGCTCGCCGTACCTCGCGATCCGCGCGCGATCGACGCGAACCGGGGCCTGATGCTGATCGTGCTGGGTCTGGTGAAGAAGGTGATCGTTTCCAACACGCTGGCCGTGTCGCTGGTGGATCCCGCCTTCGCCGCGCCCGGGGCGCTGTCGGGGCCGGACATGCTGCTGGCGATCTACGGATACGCCGTGCAGATCTACTGCGACTTCTCCGGCTATACCGACATGGCGATCGGTTGCGCGCTGCTGCTGGGCTACCGCTTTCCGCAGAACTTCGACCGCCCCTACACCGCTACCGATCCGCAGGACTTCTGGCGGCGCTGGCACATCTCGCTGTCCAGCTGGCTGCGCGATTACCTGTACATCCCGCTGGGCGGATCGCGCGACGGCCGCTGGCACACGGCGCGCAACCTGATGATCACCATGCTGCTGGGCGGCCTGTGGCACGGTGCCTCGTGGAACTTCGTGATCTGGGGCGGCCTGCATGGCCTGTACCTGGTCGGTCACCGTGCCTGGGCCGCGCAGTCGTGGACGGCATCGCTGCGAGCCAGCGCCGCATGGCGCTGGGTGGCGCGGCTGTTGCTGTTCCACGCGGTATGCGCGGCATGGGTGTTCTTCCGCGCGCCTGACCTGACCCTTGCCCTGCAGGTATTCGCCCGCCTGGCCGTGCCCGGCGCGCTGACGCTGGCCAGCACCGGTGTGATCGCCTGCCTGCTGCTGGGCCTGGCCGGCCAGTACGCGCCCACGCGCTGGGGCCAGGCTGCGCGCACGGAGTTCGCGCGCTGGGCGGTACCGCTGCGCGGCGCGGCGCTGGCCGGCACGCTTTTCG
>JBCNOA010000349.1:0-4540 GCA_039594095.1 Dyella sp. | reverse complement strand
GCAATTTTAGACGAAATTGTACCTTCTTGAATTAATTGAATCATACCAGCTAGACCTTCAGGTGTTAATGCTACATTCCACCCTCAGCATTGAGGATGGCTACGCCCAGGCGCTGCTCGCCGTGGCCGGGACGGCGCCGCCGCTAGAACAGGGCGATTCGGGTGTCGGCCACGCGCAGTGACCGACGCCGCTTCGGCCCGTGACGGATGACGCGATGCCGGGCCGCCGCAGGCTGTACCTTCTGATTCTGTTGGGCGCAGGCACCGCCTGCGCCGCCCACCCACGGAGCACCATCGTCATGGCTGACACTGACACGCTTGTCTCTTCCCCCGCGTCTTCCCGCCCGGCCGCCCGGGTGCAGCTGATCGTCAGCTTCGAGGAGGGCACGTCTCCTGAAGCAATGCATGCCGCATGCGACGCGACCGGCACCACTTTCGTGCGCAGCGTCAGCTGGGCGCCCGCCATGGTGGTTCTTCTGCCTGAAGGCATGACGGCAGAGGAAGGCATCGTGCGCTTCCGGGCTCAACCGGGCGTCATCAACGTGGAAGTCGATCGGCAGGTGCGCGCCGAACCGGTTCGCGGACCGACTATCGGCAAGTAATTCGGATCCCCGCTTGATGAGAACGCCCGCCGGCTTCCCGGCGGGCGTTCTCGTTTCAGGGCGCGACGGATGCGGCGGCAGCGGGCCTCGGCGCCATCGGCGCGGGCGCCCCCTTGATCTCGCGATCGAAAAAGTTCGCGATCAAGTGATAAACGTGGCTGCGCTGGCCCGGCAGGTTCAGGCCGTGCTTGGCGCCCGGGTAGGCCATGAACTGGAATTGCGTGCCGCGCTTTTGCAGTTCCGCCATCAGCTTGGTCGAATTGACGAACAGCACGTTGTCGTCCGCCATGCCGTGCACCAGATACAGCTTGCTGGTCAGCCCATCGAGCCAGGCGAAGGGACTGCTGCGCGTGTAGCCGGCGTCGTTTTCCTGGGGGCGCCCGAGGTAGCGTTCCGTGTAGAACGTGTCGTAGAGGCGCCAGTCGGTCACCGGTGCCACGGCCACGCCGCCGGCCAACTCATTGGAGGCCTTGGCCAGCATCATGGTGGTCATGTAGCCACCGTAGCTCCAGCCGAACACGCCGATGCGGCGGCCATCGACCCAGGGTTGCGCCTTGAGCCACTGAATGCCGGCGAGCTGGTCTTCCACCTCCACCGCACCGAGCTGCTGGTAGATCGCGTCCTCGAACTTGCGTCCGCGCCGCGCCATGCCACGATTGTCCAGGGTGAATACGACGTAGCCCTGGTTGGCCATGTATTGATTGAAATAGTCGCCCCAGGCGTCGGTCACCAGCTGCGCATGCGGGCCGCCGTAGTAGGTGTCGAATACCGGGTACTTCCTGGTCGGATCGAAGCCCGCCGGCTTGTAGAGGCGGTAGTACAGCGTCTGACCGTCCGGAGCCTTCACGGTGCCGAACTCCGGCTTGATCAAGCTGGCACGGTAAGGCCAGAACGGATGCTTCTCGTCGAGCTTGTTCTGTTCGATCCAGCTGACGAACGCACCGTCGGGCTTGTGCACGCTGACCTGCGGAGGCGTATCCGCGCTGGAATAGGTATCCAGATAGAAAGCCGCGTTCGGCGCGAACTCCGCCATGTGCGTGCCCGCACCCTGGCTGACGCGGGTGGGCGATCCGGCAGTGCTGCCGTCCAGCTTGAGCGCATAGATCTGCCGGTCCGGTACGAAGTCGTGGTTGGAGCTGACGTAGACCGTGCCTGCATGCTCGTCCACCGCCAGCACACCGTCGATCTGCCAATCGCCCTGACTGACCGGATGCTTGAGCTTGCCGTCGAGCCCATACAGGTACAGATGATGGAAGCCGCTGCGCTCGCTGCCCCACAGGAAACTTTTGCCGTCCTTGAGGAACCGCAGGTCGTCGTTGAGGTTGATCCAGGTATCGCTGGTTTCGGTGAGCAGCGTACGCTGCGCCAGCGTCTTGGCGTCGACCAGGCGCAGATCCAGCTTCTGCTGGCTGCGCGGCATGCGCTGATAGCTCAGGTGCTTGCCGTCTGGCAGCCAGCTCACTCGCACCAGATAGATGTCCGTGTCCTTGCCCAGGTCGATCCAGCGCGGCTGGCCGCCAGCAGGCGAAACCAGACCCAGCTTCACTGCCACATTGGGATCGCCCGCGGCCGGGTAGCGCTGCTCGATGACGTCGGTGCGATCGGCGTAGACCTCGGTGCGCTTCACCACCGGCACCTTGGCCTCGTCGTAGCGCTCGAAGGCAATGGCGCTGTCGTCCGGCGACCACCAGTAGCCGGCGCTGCGGTCCATTTCCTCCTGCGCGACGAATTCGGCCTCGCCGTTATGCACGGTGCCGCCACCGTCGCGGGTGAGCTGCCGGGCCTCGCCGCTTTCCAGGTCGATCACCCACAGATTCTGGTCGCGCACATAGGACACGTAGCGCCCCTTCGGCGAGATCTTCGGATCGATCGCGTCGCCGCCCGTGTCGAGCAGGCGGGGCGCCGGTTTGGCAGCGCCCAGGTCATAGAGATAGAGCTTGCCGCCAATGGGGAACAGTAACTGCTTGCCGTCGGGCGACCACTGGTAGCTCAGGATGCCGCGCAGACCCGCCGTGCGAGCGCGCTCGCGGCGGGCCCTTTCCGCGTCGGAAAGCTGCTCGCCCTGCGGCTCGAGCTTGCGCGAATCGACCAGCATCCGCGCGCTGCCGTCCTTGGGGCGGAATTCCCAGAGATCGAGCTGGAACTGATCGTCGGGTCGCGCGCGCAGGAAGGTGATGCGGCTGCCGTCCGGCGAAATCTTGAGGCCGCGCGGGGCGGGACCGGCGAGGCTACCGCCGTCGAAGATGCGTTCGATGGTGAGTTTTTCGGCCATGGTCGGCAAAGCCATCGTCATCAGCGTGGCGAAGAAAAAGGCGCGCATGGGTACTTCCTAGGACTGCTGGCTTGGACTGCTGGGCGGAGCGCAAGAACAAGCGCGGATTAGACCCTTTCGCGCCGCGCGAAGCCAGTCATGTCCGGAGAAAAAAGCGGCGCATCCGCGAGAACGCGCCGCTTCGTCGTCAGCGCTTGGCGCCTTGGCCGAACAGGACCTTGCGGGCGGCTTCGTCCGTGGTGAGGTCGAAACGGTCCTTGACCGACTCGCCGATCTCGTAGGCCTTCTTCGTCGCGGGCCGGTCGTGGATAGCCTGGAACCAGGCGTTCACATGAGGGAAATCGTCCAGCGACATGCCCTGCGCCTCGTGCGGAACGATCCACGGATAACAGGCCATGTCGGCAATGGTGTAGTCCTTGCCGGCAAGGAAAGCGCGCCCATCCAACTGCTTGTCCAGGACGCCATAGAGCCGGCGCGTCTCGTTGACGTAGCGGTCGATCGCGTACGGAATCTTTTCCGGCGCATAGCGGCTGAAGTGATGGTTCTGGCCCAGCATCGGGCCGAGTCCGCCCACCTGCCAGAACAGCCATTGCAGCACTTTGAAGCGCTCGCGCGTGTCGGCCGGAAGGAAACGGCCGGTCTTGTCCGCGAGGTACTGCAGGATGGCCCCGGACTCGAACACGCTCAGTGGCGCGCCGCCGTCCGCCGGAGCGGTATCCACGATGGCCGGCATGCGGTTGTTGGGAGAGATGGCGAGGAAGTCCGGCTTGAACTGGTCACCCTTGCCGATGTTCACCGGCTTGATCTCGTAGGGCAGGCAGGCCTCTTCCAGGAACAGGGTGATCTTGTGGCCATTGGGCGTGGGCCAGTAGTGGAGTTCGATCATGGGGCTTTCCTCGGGCGGGCGATCTTGCCGATGTTCGGCCCCTGCGTGTGCCTTTCAAGTCAACCCGTGCCGGCAGGGGGGCGTTCCCGGGCTCACATCCCAGCCCATGTCCGAGGACCCGCGCCGATGAAGACCCGTCTGTGCCTGATCGCCTTCGCCCTTGCCGCCACTTTCGGCGCCCATGCGCAGGACAACGGTGCGCCGCCTCCGGACGCAAAAGCCATGCAGGGCCAGCGCCGACCGCCGGATCCGCAGGAGCGCGCGCAGCGCCTGGCCAAGCATCTGCAGCTCGACACGCAGCAGCAGGCACAGGTCGCGTCCATCCTCCAGGCGCAGCAGCAGAAGATGCGGGATCTTCGCACTCAAGGCGCCAAAGGCCAGGAGCGGCGAGACCAAGCTCGCGCCATCATGGAAGACGGCGATCGGCAGATTCAGGCCGTACTGACCGACAGCCAGCGCCAGCGCTACCTGACCATGAAGGAGCGAGCGATCGAAAAGCGCCAGGAGAAGCAAGGCACCCCGGAGCCCTCCAAGCCCATGCCCGACGCGGGCCATTGATCGTCGAACCGCACGCCCGCCGATCTCCACTCTGACGCGCGCCTTCCCGTATGCTCGGCGGCTTTCCCGCAAAGCCCCGGAGTGGTTATGGCGCGCGTCGTCGTAGTCGGCAGCATCAACATGGACCTGGTTACGCTGGCGCCGCGTTTCCCCGGACCGGGGGAAACGCTTCTGGGCGGACGCTTCCTCACCATCCCCGGCGGCAAGGGCCCCAACCAGGCGC
>JBCNOA010000348.1:0-4584 GCA_039594095.1 Dyella sp. | reverse complement strand
CGGATCAGCGAGTAACCGTTGGAGTGCGGACCGGAGGAGGCCACGCCCAGGACCACGTCGCCCGCCACGATGGCTTCGCCGGTCATCAGCGCCGACTTCTCGACCGCGCCGACGGTGAAGCCGGCCAGGTCGTACTCGCCCGGCGGATACATGTCGGGCATCTCGGCGGTCTCACCGCCGATCAGCGCGCAACCGGCCAGCTCGCAGCCCTTGGCGATGCCGCCGACCACCGCGACGGTGGTGTCCACGTCCAGCTTGCCGGTGGCGAAGTAGTCGAGAAAGAACAGCGGCTCGGCGCCCTGCACCAGCACATCGTTGACGCACATGCCCACCAGATCGATGCCGATGGTGTCGTGGCGGCCCAGTTGCTGCGCGAGCTTGAGCTTGGTGCCCACGCCGTCGGTGCCGGACACCAGCACCGGTTCCCTGTAGCGTCCGGCCAGATCGAACAGGCCGCCGAAACCGCCCAGGCCGCCCATCACCTCGGGTCGGAAAGTGCGCTTGACCAGGGGCTTGATGCGTTCGACCACGGCATTGCCCGCGTCGATATCGACACCGGCGGCGCGGTAGGTAAGAGCGTCGGACATGGGCTGGAACCGGCGAGGAGAAACGCCCAATGATAGACGCTGGGGGCCGGATTGGGCAGACTTCCGACCGTTTTCCCCTGCCGCCATCCGAGCTTATGCGCCTGTCACGCCTGCTGTTCGTCGGCCTTCTGCTGGCTTTGCTGATCCCCTCCACGCATGCCCAAGGCCAAGTGTCGCCTTACACCGTGACCGTGCCGGTGACCGATACCAGCGAGGCCAAGCGCGACGAGGCCTTCGGCGTGGCCCTGAGCCAGGTGCTGGCGCGCACCGCCGGCGGCCAGGACCTGCGAGGCAAACCCGGTTACGACGATGCGCTCAAGGCCGCTCCGGGCATCGTGCAGCAGTACCAGTACCAGCGCGCACCGGGCGGCCTGGCGCTGCAGGTCACCTTCGACCAGGGCGCGGTGCAGCGGGCGGTCGGCCAGATGGGCGTGGCCGGGACCTCCGGCAAGCCGCCTGTCCTGCTGCTGGTCCGCGACGCCAGCGGCACCGTCATGGACGCGAACGCCCTGGCGCCGCTTTCCCAGGCCGTGGCGCAGCGCGGCTACAACGTGGTGATGGCCGATCCGGCCAAGACGACGGAGGGGCTATCGGTGACCTCGACCGATCCCCAGCAGATTTTCGATCTGGCGCGCCAGTACAAGACCGGCTTGGTGCTGCTGGGTCAGCTGCGCGCCGATGGTGCCGATTGGAACCTCGTTTCCGGCGGCCCTCAGCAGAAGTGGACCAGCGGCGGGCCGGTCTCCCAGCAGACCTTGGTCGATGCCGGCAATGCGCTTTCCGATCGCCTGGGCAAGCAGCTCAACGTGATCGGCTCCGGCAATGTCGACGGCAAGCTGTGGGTGAGCGGCATCAATTCGGCTCTGGATTACGCCAATCTGCTCTCCACGCTGCGGGCCGACCCCATGGTCCGGCAGGTGGTCACCCTGAGCGCACAGGGCGACGGCATGCTGTTCGCCACCAAGACGGGCCTGCCGCTCAATGTGATGGCCAGCAGCCTGACCGCCGGGGGGCGCCTGCTCGAGGGCGACGCTCACGCGGGCGCCGACGCCAGCCTTCGCTGGGTGCACTGAGGCCGCGAGGGCGGGCGCGGCGATGTCCGGCGTGCCGCCCTTTCCCTGGCGCCAGCTGCCTAATGCGATCACCGTCTCGCGCATGCTGCTGGTCTTGCCCATTGGCTGGGCCATCCTGGCCCGCGAGCCGAGGCCGGCGCTCGTCCTGATCGCGCTGGCCGGCCTCACCGACGGCCTGGACGGCTTCCTGGCCCGGCGGTTCGGCTGGCAGAGCCGCCTGGGTGGCGTGCTGGATGCCGCCGCCGACAAGTGGCTGCTTATCACTTGCTTCGTGTTGCTGGCGGCAGAGGGGCTCGCGCCCTGGTGGCTGGCGGGCCTGGTCTGCGGGCGGGACCTGGTGATCGCCGTCGGTGCGTTGGCATGGCGGCTACGAATCGGTGCGCTCCAGCCTGAGCCGAGCTATCTGTCCAAGACGTGCACGCTATTGCAGATTCTGTATCTGCTGGCGGTCCTGGCTGCGGCGGCCGGCTGGCCCGCGCCGCCGCTCGCACCGCTCGTGGTGGCCGTTGGCGCATTGTGCGTCGCCAGCGGCGCGGACTACGTCTGGCGCTGGTCGCGGCGCGCCCGCGCGGCCTTGCGCCGCCGCTCGGAGGATCGCCCGCGCTGACAGCGCCCCGCGCATCAGTCACACTTGCGCCGAGGCCATGCCGCCCGGCAAGCCGCCCTCGCCACCTTCCACGACGAGCCGCGACGAATGACCCAGGACACCTCCCGCCGCTGGCAGATGCTGGCGATCACCGTAGTCATCCTCTACCTGCTCTGGCTGCTCGCGCCGGTACTGATGCCGTTCGCCGTGGCCGCGATGCTGGCCTACCTCGGCGACCCGCTGGCGGATCGCCTGGAGCGCATAGGCATGGGCCGCACACTGGCGGTGAGCGTGGTGTTCTTCGTGCTGGTCCTGGCCGCGGTCGGCGCGCTGTTGCTGCTGATTCCGCTGATCTCCCGCCAGGTGGACAACCTGGTTCAGAGCCTTCCGCACTATGTCGACTGGGTGCGCAGCACGGCGCTGCCCTGGCTGCAAGCCAAGCTTCGGCTGGATCCCAGCGCATTCGATACGGACCGCCTGATCGCGGAGATCAAAGATCACCTCGGCTCGGTCGGCAGTGTCGCCTCGACGGTGCTCGGCAAGGTCACGCGCTCCGGCTTCGGCCTGATCGCCTGGATGACCAATCTGGTGTTGATCCCGGTGGTGGCGTTCTACCTGCTGCGCGACTGGGACCGCCTGGTGGCCTGGGTCGACGACATGCTGCCGCGCTCGATCGAGCCGACCATCGCCCACCTGGCGCGCGAATCGGACATGGTGCTTGGCGCCTTCGTACGCGGGCAGCTGCTGGTCATGCTGGCGTTGGGCATCTTCTACGGCGCTGGCCTTTCCATCTTAGGCCTGTCGGTCGGTCCGCTGATCGGCATGATCGCCGGACTGCTCAGCTTCGTGCCGTACCTGGGTTTCATCGTCGGCTTCGGGTCGGCGCTGATCGCGGTGCTGGTGCAGTACGGCGACTGGAGCCACTTGATCATGGTGGTCTGCGTGTTCATCGTCGGCCAGCTGCTGGAAGGCTATGTGCTGGTGCCGCGGCTGGTCGGCGAGAAGATCGGCCTGCACCCGGTGGCGGTGATTTTCGCGGTGCTGGCCGGCGGCTACTTGTGCGGCTTCCTGGGCGTCCTGCTGGCACTGCCGGCGGCTTCGGTGATCCTGGTGGTGCTGCGCTATCTCAGCCAGCGATACCGGCATAGCCGACTGTATACGGAAGAGGGCCGTCAGGACCCGGTGATCGCCGAGATGGAAGTCGCGGTGGAGCAGGGCGAGACGGTCGAAGTGGACGTCCGGGTAGACCGGCGTCCGGATGAGGAAAACAAGCAGCAATGATTCCCCAGCTTCCCCTGGCGCTGCGCTGGCCGCGGCGCCAGCGTTTCGAGCATTTTCACCCCGGCGGCAATGCCGCCACGGTTGCCATGGTGCGCGAGCTGGCCACGACGCCGCACGCGCCCTGGCTGTACCTGAGCGGTCCCGCCGGCAGCGGCAAGAGCCATCTGCTGATGGCCGCCTGCCAGGCGGCGAGCGAGGCCGGGCGCATCGTGCAATACCTGCCGCTGGCGACCATCGGGCAACGAGCCGAGGCGATCCGCGGCGTGGCCGGTAGCGAGTTCCTCGCACTGGATGACCTCGGCGCGATCGCCGGCGATCGCGAGGCCGAGCACGCCCTGTTCGACGTGTACAACCAGGCGCGCGCCGAAGGCCGGGTCATGCTGTTCGCGGCGGAGACGGTGCCCGCCCAGCTCGGCCTCGGTTTGCCGGACCTCCGCTCCCGTCTCGGAGCCTGCCAGCAAGCCATGCTCCGGCCGCTGGACGACGAAGAGCGTCGCGAGCTGCTCAAGCTGCAGGCTGGTGGCCGTGGCATCGAGTTGGACGATGCCGTGCTGGACTGGCTCTTCGCCCGCTACGCGCGGGACGTGGGCGCGCTGCTGGATCTGCTGGACCGGTTGGACAAGGCTTCGCTGGCCGCGCGACGGCGCATCACGGTGCCTTTCCTGCGGGAGCTGCTGAAGGACGAGGTCGGTCCATTGCCCGGCTGAGTGCGCACCGGAGGCTTGCCTCAAAAGAAAAAGGCGCCGCAAGGGCGCCTTTTTCATGTCTGACATTCGTTGCTCAGGCCTTGAGCAGCGGCGGCGTGGACTTGGCGCCGATGATCTCGGTCATCGCCTGCACGACGTGCAGATTGCCCGCGATGATGTTTCCGCTGGCCGGGATACCGTCGCGGCCGGCGAAATCGCCGTAGCGTCCGCCGGCCTCGCGCACGAGCAGCACGCCGGCGGCCATGTCCCACGGCTTCAGGCCGATTTCGAAGTAGCCGTCATAGCGACCGGCAGCGACATAGGCCAGGTCCAATGCGGCCGAGCCGGAGCGGCGGATGTCCTCGGCCTGG
>JBCNOA010000347.1:0-4584 GCA_039594095.1 Dyella sp. | reverse complement strand
GGATGTCCCCGCGCGTCGCGCCCAGCGCACGCCTCACGCCGATTTGACGGCGCCGCTGGCCGACCCAGAAGCTGGTCAGCCCGACGATGCCCGCGGCGGTGACCGCCAGCAGCACCAGGCTGATGATGCCCATCAGAACAGCCATGCCTCGGTCGCCCTCGTAGGCGCGGGAGCGCACCTCGGCGAAGCTCAGCAGACCGTCCTTGTCGTCCAGCACGCGCCGCGGGTTGTCGGCGAACAAGGCCTTGCGGGCGGCCCGCATGGCGGTCTCCAGCTGGCCGGGCCGGGAGCGCACGATGTAGAAAGCCCCCTCGGCGATCGCCATGCGGCGCGGTACCAGTACCGAGCGATAAGCGAAGCTCGATGCCCAGCGCTGCACGCTCTGCGCCTGCAGCAGATCCACCACGCCGACGATCGTGGCAGGACCGCCGACCAGATAGACCGTCTTGCCCAGGGCGCTGCCGTCTGGAAACAGCTTGTCGGCCAGCGCGCGCGTCACCATGATCACGGGCGGCGCCAGCCGTTCGCGCATCTTCATGGGTTCAATTTCGTCGGCGCGGAAGTTGCGTCCGGCGATCAGCTTCAGACCGAGCGTGTCGATGAAATGCTCGTCGGCGAAATAGATCGTCGCTTCCGAGCTGTCCTGGATCTGCTCGGCCGACAGCCTGACGCCGTCGTCCCAGCCGCCGCCGCGCAAGGGGTACGAGTTGCTGGTGGTGACGTCCTGCACGCCGGGCGCCCGGCGCAGCACGTCGAGGTCGGCGCGCAGCATCGCATCCGCCTGGGTGCTGCTGACATTGCCGACCCATTCGTTTTGGATCACGAAGATGTTCGACTCGTCGATGCCCGTCGGTTCGGACAGGTGCTCGATGCGCTGCTGAATGATGAACAGGGCATTGCACACGATCGCCAGCGTCAACGCGATCTGCATCGCGATCAGCAGCGTGCCGGCCTTGTGCTGGCGCAGCGCGGTGAGGATGGGCTTGATTTCCATGGCCTTGGATTCCCGCGCGTCAGTTGGATTTGAGCTGCCAAGCAGGCTGCACTTGCGCCGCTCGCCAAGTGGGGTAGAACGCGGCAAGGACGGTCGCCGCGATGGCGACCAGCAGAGCCAGCGATACCAGCGACAGATCCAGTCGCGCCAGATGCGCGATTTGCGGTTGGAACACCAATCCCACTCCGAACATGCCGACGCCCGTGAGCACCACTCCGATCAGTCCGCCGGCCAGGCCGACCATGCCTGCCTCCGCCAGGAATTGGCGGTAGATGTCCGCGCGCGACGCGCCCAGCGCGCGGCGCACGCCGATTTCCGAAGCGCGCCGCATGAACTTCGCCAGCAGAAGGCCGATGGTGTTCACGAGGCAGATGACGAAGAAGCCCACGGCGACGACCAGCGCAATGCGACTTTCCGGAGGCACGGCATGCTTGTAGTCGAGCCAGCCGATCACGTCTCTCAACCGCACGTTCGGTGCCCAGTTGAAGCGTCCCGCGCGACGCTGATCGTCGGCATACGAAGTGAGGAACTGGCGGTAGCGCTCCACCTCGGACGCGCTGTTGAGCTCGACCCACGGGCTGATCCACACGCACTGGCCGCGCAGCCATCCTTCGCGATCGTCGCCGCGCTTGCCGCCACCGCCGCAGTTGTTGTTGCCGGCCGTTTCGATCTGCAGATCGATGGCACGATTGAAGGGGATGTAGAGCTGCGAGGGCTCCGCATAAGCGTTGCCGCTGAACATATCGAAGAAGCGCGGCTTGGGGTCCCAGTCCTCGGTGACGCCGACGATGCGGTACTGCTGGTCGTCCAGCACGATCTCCCGGCCTACGCTGTTGACGCCGCCGAACAGCTTCTCGTTGAGGCGGCGGCTGATCACGATCACGGCGGCACGCGCCTCGTCGTCGGCGGCACTCCAGCCCGCGCCGTACTGGAACGGAACATCGAACATCGGGAAAAAATCGCCGGTAGCCGCATAGCCGGGAGCTTTGAAGGACACTTTCTGCGCGTCGCCCGGGACGATCGACAGGCGGACCGCGAACAGCACCGTCTGGCGCTTGGCCTGATGCGCTTTCATCAAGGCGACGGCGTCGGTGTAATTCAGCGCATCGGGCGGCTCGCCGCCGTTGTTGTACTGCGGGCCTCGATTGTCGATCTGCGGCACGAACAGCTGCGAGGACTTCTGGGGAATCGGGTCGCCCGACACCGCGCGGAATACCGCGTAGGTGATCATCGACGCCGCGACGCCGAAGCCGATCGCCATCACCATCAGTGCGGTCAGCACCGGGTTCTTGCGCAGGCTGCGAGCACCGAGCCGCAGGTTATGGATCAACATTCCGCTCATGAATATCTCTTGGGAGAGTCGGGAAACACGCGCTCAGACCGAGCGCGTGGCCTCCACCGGGGGTACCTTGGCGGCACGCATGGCCGGCGCCAGTACGGCCGCCTGGCCGAGCAGCAGCAGCGCGATCACGCCGACCATCACGTAGGTCACCGACAGCCGCGCCATCTCGAATTGCGTGACCATCCACAGGTTCAAGCCGATCGCCAACCCTGCGCCGATCACCACACCGGCCGCGCCGATCAACAGGTTCTCGGTGAGGAAGTAGCTGAGGATGTCGCGCTTGGTCGCACCCAGCGCGCGGCGCACGCCGATCTGCCGGCGGCGCTGCCCCACCCAGAAGCTGGTCAGGCCGACGATGCCCGCCGCGGTGATGGCTAGAAGGATCACGCAGATGACACCCATCAGAATCGCCATGCCGCGATCGTTCTTGTAGGCGTCTTCGCGCACCTTCTCGTAAGTGCGTACGGCGCGCTCGCCGGAGATCACGCGCATGCGGTTGGTCTTGAGCAGGGTCGCCTGCGCATTCTTCACCACATCGTCGAGCTGGCCAGGCTTAGCGCGGATCAGGTAGATCGTGTACGTGCCGGTGAGCTGAATCGGCAACAGAGTGACGTTCTCGACGAAATCGTTGGACCAGGCGCCGGACCACGGCACCTGCAGTTTGTCGACAATGCCGATGATGGTGCTGGGCTGGATGTCTTTGCCGGCGAGGTACACCTGCTTGCCCAGCGCGTCACCCTTCGGGTACAGCTTGTCGGCCAGCGCCTTGGTCACGATGATCTGCGGTGCCGACCGGACGTTCTTCGGGTCGGTGTCGATCACTTCGTCCGCTGTGAAGTTGCGACCGGCGATCAGCTTGGCGCCATAGACCCCCAGCGCGTGCGCATCCACGAAGTACAACGCGGTCTGGGCCGCCGGCTTGCCTTCGTTCTTGGGCACCAGGCTCATGCCGGTGGACCAGCCGCCGCCGCGCAACGGAAACGAATTGGTGGCGATCGCGTCCTCGACGCCAGGCGTCTGGCGCAATGCCTGCAGGTCGGCCTTGATCAGCGGCGCGGTGTCCTTGTCGTCCGCCGATACCCAGCGGTTGGCGATAGCGAGTACGTTGCGCTCGTCCATGCCGGATGGCCGCGAGAGACGCTCCACGCGCTGGTTGATGATGAACAGTGCGTTGCACACGATCGCCAGGGTCAGCGCGATCTGCATCGCAATGAGCAGGGTGCCTGCTTTGTGGCGCTTGAGGGCGGCGAGAATGGGCTTGATCTGCAGCATGGTCGTCGCCTCGTCAGTTGGACTTGAGCTGCCAGGCGGGCTGCACTTGCGCCGCACGCCAGGTGGGATAGAAGGCCGCGATCACCGTGGCCAGGATGGCCACCAGCAGGGTCAGCAGCACCAGCGGAATGTCGAGTTTGGCCAGGCGTGCCACCTGTGGATCGAAGATCAGCGAGATGCCGTACACCCCCACACCGGTGAGCAACAGACCCAGCACACCGCCGGCCAAACCGACTGCGCCAGCCTCGATCAGGAACTGCGCGTAGATCTCCTTGCGCGAGGCACCCAAGGCGCGTCGCACACCGATCTCCGACGCGCGACGCATGAACTTGGCCAGCAGCAGGCCGATGGTGTTGACCAGGCAGATCGCCAGGAAACCCAGCGCGACCAGCAACGAGATCTTCGCCTCCGGCGGCACCACCTTCTGGAAGTCCAGCCACTGCGTCACGTTGCGCAGGCGCACATTCGGCGCCCAGCGGAAGCGGCCGGCACGCTGCTGCTCGGCGGCGTAGCCGGTCAGCCACTGGCGATAGGCCTCGGCGGCTTCGCGCGTCGGCAGCTCGACCCAGTAGCCCAGCCAGATGCACTCCGAGCGCAGCCAGTTGTCCCAGCCTGTGCCCGGGTCCTGGTTGCAGTTGTTGTTGCCGTTGGTGGTCGTCTTCAACTCGATCATGCGGGTGAACGGCACGAACAGCTGCGTGGGATCGTCGAAACCGCCCGTATTCACCGCATCGAAGAACAGCGGCTGCGGGTCCCAGTGGTCCATCACGCCTACGACGCGGTAGTTGCGGCCGTCGAGCGTGATGTCGCGGCCGACGCTGTTCTCGCCGCGGAACAGTTTCTCGTTGAGCTTCTTGCTGATCACCGCCACCGCCGCGTGCGCTTCGTCGTCCGCCGCGGTCCAGCCATGTCCGTAAAGGAAGGGAATGTCGAACATCGGGAAGGCGTCGGCGTAGACCGCGTAAGTGTTTTCTCG
>JBCNOA010000346.1:0-4622 GCA_039594095.1 Dyella sp. | reverse complement strand
GTCAATTACGAGAAGAGTCGCCTGCGCGTCGCGGTGCTGATCTTCGGCCGCTCGACCCCGGTCGAGTTGGAATTCGGACAGGTCGAGAAGGCCTGACCTCAGGCCCCGGCATGGGGCTTGCTTAAAATTTGATCGCTCCTTAAACTATGCGGTTCACGCCGGGCGTCTGGTTCGGCGTGCCCGTTTTTTAGGGCCCGCTGGAGCGCGGGCCTCTCCACATCCAGGGAACGTGCACTGCGAGGAGCCGAAAGGCGCCCGAACTCGCGAGGAAAATTCAATGGCAAAGAAAGTCGTCGGTTATATCAAGCTGCAGGTCAAGGCCGGTCAGGCCAACCCGTCGCCGCCGGTGGGTCCTGCTCTCGGTCAGCGCGGCCTGAACATCATGGAATTCTGCAAGGCGTTCAATGCCGCCACGCAGAAAATGGAACCGGGTCTGCCGATCCCCGTGATCATCACGGCCTACTCGGACCGCAGCTTCACCTTTATCACCAAGACCCCGCCCGCCACCGTGCTCATCAAGAAGGTCACGGGTGTCGCGAAGGGTTCGTCCAAGCCGAACACCGACAAGGTCGGCAAGATCACTCGCAAGCAGCTGGAAGACGTTGCGAAGCAGAAGGAGCCGGATCTCACGGCTGCTGATCTGGACGCTGCGGTGCGCACCATTGCCGGTAGCGCGCGCAGCATGGGCCTGGTGGTGGAGGGCTAAGACATGGCAAAGCTCACGAAGCGTATGAAGGCGGCCAATGCCGCGGTGCAGCCGGGCAAGCTTTATGGCCTGGAAGAAGCCTTGAATATCGTCAAGAACAACGCCAAGGCCAAGTTCGCCGAATCGGTGGACGTTGCGGTTCGCCTCGGCATCGATGCCAAGAAATCCGACCAGGGCGTGCGCGGTTCCTCGCTGCTGCCGCACGGCACCGGCAAGACCATCAAGGTCGCCGTGTTCGTGCCGGCCGGTGAGAAGGCTGAGGCTGCCAAGGCCGCCGGCGCTGATGCCGTGGGTATGGACGACCTCGCCGAGCGCATGCAGGCCGGTGAACTCGATTTCGGTCGCGTGATCGCGACGCCGGATGCGATGCGCGTGGTCGGTAAGCTGGGTCAGCTGCTGGGTCCCCGCGGTCTGATGCCGAACCCGAAAGATGGCTCGGTGACCGCCGACGTCGTCACGGCTGTGAAGAACGCCAAGGCCGGCCAGGTCAAGTTCCGTAACGACAAGGCGGGCATCATTCACGCCACGATCGGCAAGGCCAACTTTGAGGCCGCTCAGCTTGCCGACAACCTTAACGCGCTGATCGCCGATCTGTTGAGGGCGAAGCCGGCTACGGCCAAGGGCCAGTATCTGCAGAAGGTTGCCCTGTCCAGCACGATGGGCGTGGGTGTTCCGGTCGATACCGCCAGCCTGGCGGCCTCGGCCAAATAAGTCACAAGTCCCGCGCTGGCGATGCCGGCGCGGGCATGTTTTTGAGGGCAGGCACTGGTCTACGACCGGTTGCCGCCGTCAAAGACCGCAGGCGCGATCAGCGCGCGACGACGACGAGCAGGGAGCTCGTACTGGCAAGGAACCGCCGTCGCCGCCAGCGGGGTCGCTTAATCGGATTCCATGCGAATCCGGCCTGCGTAGATGGTGCTGCCCCTTCTGGAATGATTCTGTTCTGGAACGGCCAACACCCGGGGCTTCCCGGCCCCCGACGTCAAGGAAGGCGTCGCCCAGGACCGCCGGCGGCAGGAGCCGCAAGCGGAGTTCAATTGGAGGAGTGCAATGGCTCTCAATCTGTCTCAGAAGCAAGAAGTAGTCGCCGAACTGGCAGAGATCGCCGCGAAGGCTCACTCCTTGGTCGCCGCCGAGTACGCGGGCACCACGGTCGAACAGATGACCGCGATGCGCAAGAAGGCTCGCGAAACCGGCGTGTACCTCAAGGTCGTCAAGAACACGCTCGCTTCGCGCGCCGTGGTCGGTACCGAGTTCGAGGTCGTCAAGGACGCCCTGACCGGTCCGCTGCTGTATGCGTTCTCGACCGAGGAACCCGGTGCTGCCGGGCGCCTGATCAAGGAATTCGCCAAGGGTAACGACAAGCTCAAGGCCAAGGTCGTCTCCGTGGAAGGCAAGCTGCTTCCGGCCGCCCATGTGGACGTGCTGGCTTCGCTGCCGACCCGTGAAGAAGCTCTCGCCATGCTGGCCCGCGTGCTGGCCGAGCCCGCTGCCATGTTCGCCCGTGCAGTCAAGGCCGTGGCCGACAAGCAGGGTGGCGGCGAAGTGGCGGCCCCGGCTACGGCTGAAGCTTGATCGCCAAGTTCGACGATTTTTTACACCGAATCTATTTCCAGAGGTAAATCAACATGTCCCTGACCAACGAACAGATCGTTGAAGCCGTCGCCGCCAAGTCGCTCATGGAAGTGATGGAGCTGGTGAAGGCCATCGAAGAGAAGTTTGGCGTGTCCGCCGCCGCTCCGGTCATGATGGCCGCTGGCCCGGCCGCTGCTGGCCCGGCTGCTGAGGCGCAGACCGAGTTCGACGTCATCCTGAAGAGCGCCGGCGAGAAGAAGGTCGACGTGATCAAGGCGGTCCGTGCCATCACCGGCCTGGGCCTGAAGGAAGCCAAGGACCTCACCGAGGCCGGTGGCGTTCTGAAGGAGCAGGTCTCGAAGGAAGACGCCGAGAAGTTCAAGAAGGACCTCGAAGCTGTCGGCGCCACGGTCGAACTGAAGTAATCGGCGCTCTTGCGCGCCGTCAGTTTGATCTAGCGTCAAGCAAGCCTGGGAGCGAAAGCTCCCGGGCTTTGCCTGCTTTGAAAGAAGCGGGAATAGGGAATGGAGAATAGGGAATCGGAAGCGCCCGGCATCCCTGCCGATCGACGATTCCCTATTCTCGATTCCCTGCAATTTCCATTCAGCCGGTGCGTGCACCACCGGCGTCACTGCGAACCGAGGCGGTACCCACCATGACCTACTCGTTTACCGAGAAGAAGCGCATCCGCAAGGATTTCGGCAAGCGTCCCCCTGTACTGGGCGTGCCGAACCTGCTGACCATCCAGACCGATTCCTATCGCGAGTTCCTCCAGGAGTTCGTCGCGCCGAAGCAGCGCGAAGACAAGGGTCTGCACGCCGCGCTGAAGTCGGTCTTTCCGATCGTCAGCTATTCCGGCAACGCGGCGCTGGAGTACGTCGACTATCGCCTGGGCGAGCCGGCGTTCGACGAGCGCGAGTGCCGCAATCGCGGCATGACTTTCGGTGCGCCGCTGCGCGTCACCGTGCGCTTGGTCATTTACGACAAGGACAGCCCGGCGTCCAAAAAGGCCGTGAAGTATGTAAAGGAGCAGGAGGTCTACATGGGCGAGATTCCGCTCATGACCGAGACCGGCACCTTCATCATCAACGGCACCGAGCGCGTCATCGTTTCCCAGCTGCATCGTTCGCCGGGTGTGTTCTTCGATCACGACCGCGGCAAGACGCACAGCTCGGGCAAGTTGCTGTTCTCCGCCCGCGTGATTCCCTATCGCGGTTCCTGGCTGGACTTCGAGTTCGACCCGAAGGACGCGCTCTATACCCGTATCGACCGTCGCCGCAAGCTGCCGGTGACGGTGCTGCTGCGCGCGCTCGGCTACAACAACGAAGAGATGCTGAGCATCTTCTTCGAGCACAACGTGTTCCACCTGGGCAAGAAGGGTGGCACCACGCTGGAGCTGGTCGCCGAGCGCCTGCGCGGCGAAACGCTGACCTTCGACCTCGTCGTCGGCGACAAGGTGCTGGTCGAGGCCGGCAAGCGCATCACTGCGCGTCACGTGCGTCAGCTGGCCGCCGAGAACATCACTGCGCTGGAAGTGCCGGACGATTATCCGGTGGGCCGCATTCTGGCCGTCGATATCGTCGATGCGAAGACTGGCGAACTGCTGGCCTCCGCCAACGACGAAATCACCGCCGAGCAGCTGGAGAACTTCCGCAAGGCCGGTATTGAGACGGTGCCGACCCTGTACGTGAACGATCTGGATCGTGGCGCGTACGTTTCGCACACCCTGCGCATCGATAACACCAAGACGCAGCTCGAGGCGTTGGTAGAGATCTATCGCATGATGCGTCCGGGCGAGCCGCCCACGAAGGATGCTGCGCAGAACCTGTTCTACAACCTGTTCTTCACGTTCGACCGTTACGACCTCTCGGCCGTGGGACGCATGAAGTTCAATCGCCGCGTGGGTCGCAAGGAGATCGTCGGTCCGGGCGTGCTGTACGACTACAAGTACTTCGGTGAGCGCAAGGAAGAGGAAGCCCAGGCTCTCGTGCAGTCGCAGGGCGACAGCTCCGACATCCTCGATGTCCTGAAGGTGCTGATCGACATTAAGAACGGCCACGGCACGGTGGACGACATCGACCACCTGGGCAATCGCCGCGTGCGTTCCGTGGGCGAAATGGCGGAGAACACCTTCCGCATCGGCCTCGTGCGCGTCGAGCGTGCGGTGCGTGAGCGTCTGTCGCTGGCCGAGTCCGAAGGCCTGACCCCGCAGGAGCTGATCAACGCCAAGCCCGTGGCCGCGGCAGTGAAGGAGTTCTTCGGCTCCTCGCAGCTCAGCCAGTTCATGGACCAGAACAATCCGCTGTCGGAAGTGACGCACAAGCGCCGCGTTTCGGCACTG
>JBCNOA010000345.1:0-4627 GCA_039594095.1 Dyella sp. | reverse complement strand
GAACAGGCGGCCGCTGAAATACGCGCCGATGTCGGCGGCCCATACGATGGCCAGGGCCAGGAAGGTCCACCAGTGCCCGTATGGCTGCCCGCGGTGGATGCCGAGGGCCGCTACCCAGGCGGGCACGATCACCAGCGCCCCAGCCCCCAGTTTGATCAGCCGGTTCTCGCGCGTCGGTGCCGCGCCGAAGGCGAAATGGTTCAGCCAGACGCAGACCAGTGCCCACCAGAGCACGCCGACGCCTATCAGCAGCTCCCAGATGGCAGAATCCCGTACCCACCAGAGCAGGGCGAACAATACGGCGGCGGCGGCCAGCAGGCCGCCGCGCAAGGGGTAATTCTTGAAACCCGACAGGCGGGTCCATTCCCACAGCGCCGCCAGGAACGCCACGGCGACCAGCGGGGCGAACACGGCCGTCGGCGGCCACAAGATCAACAGGATCGCTAGCGGCGCGAGCAGCAGGGCGGTGAGGGTGCGCTGGAGCAGCATGCGGTTCCTTAGGTTACGCCTTGACCGTGGCGACCTGCTCGCCGGTGCGGCCGAAACGGCGCTCACGGCGTGCATATTCCTCGATGGCCTGCCGCAGGCAAGTCTGGTCGAAGTCCGGCCACAGCGTATCGGTGAAGTACAGCTCTGCGTAGGCCACCTGCCACAGCAGGAAATTGCTGATGCGCAGCTCTCCGCCCGTGCGGATGAATAGGTCCAGCGGGGGAAGATCGGACAGGCTCATCCAATGGCCGAGCAGTTTCTCGTCGATTTCGTCCGCGCGGAACTCGCCTCGCGCCACCGATTCGGCTGCCTTGCGTGCCGCCTGGACCACGTCCCAGCGGCCGCCGTAGTTGACCGCCACGCTGAGGTGCAGCTTGTCGTTGGCGGCCGTGAGCGCCATTGCCTGGTTCATGCGCTGGCGCAGCGAGGTATCGAAGGCGCCCAGGTCGCCGATGAAGCGCATGCGGACGCCATGGCCGTGCAGTTCGTCCACTTCCTTGTCGAGGGCGCGCAGGAACAGCTCCATCAGCGCCCCGACTTCGTCCTGCGGCCGCTGCCAGTTCTCGCTGGAAAAGGCGAACACGGTAAGCGCTTCCACACCTTGGCGCAGACAGCCTTCGACGACTTCGCGCAGTGCCTTGCGGCCGGCATTGTGGCCGAAGCTGCGGGGGCGATGGCGCAACTTGGCCCAGCGGCCGTTGCCGTCCATCACGATGGCGATGTGGCGCGGAACCCGCGCGGCTTCGGCGCCGGTCATGCGGTGGGCGATGGCGCTCAGAGCGCCATCAGCTCCTCTTCCTTGGCCTTGACGACGTTGTCCACGTCTTTGACGAAGCGGTCGGTGAGCTTCTGGATCTCGTCTTCCGTGCGGCGCTCGTCGTCCTCGGTGATCTGCTTGTCCTTGAGGAGGTCCTTGACCTTCTGCATGGCATCGCGGCGCACGTTGCGGATGGCGATCTTGGCGTCCTCACCCTCGTGCGCCACGTGCTTGGCCAGCTCGCGACGGCGCTCTTCGGTGAGGGGCGGCATGTTCAGGCGGATGACCGTGCCCGCCGTGGTCGGGGTAATACCGACGTCGGAGGACAGCAGCGCCTTTTCGATCGGGCCGACGTGGCTCTTGTCGAAGGGCGTGATGACGATGGAGCGCGCATCGCCCAGGGAAATGGTCGCGACCTGGTTCAGCGGCATCTCCGAACCGTAGGCGGGCACCTTGATGTGTTCCACCAGCGCGGTGCTGGCGCGGCCGGTGCGCAGGCGGGTGAGGTTGTGCTTGAGCGCATCGATGCTCTTTCCCATGCGGGTCTGGGCATCGGTCTTGATGTCGTTGAGCATGGGCGTACCCCTTGAACGTGCAAGCCTGGAAGTATAACAGGGGGTGAAAGACCGGAAGGGGCATGGAGGCCCCTTCCGTCAGATAGTGCGCCGCCGGTCCACCATCGCCGGCGGCGATCGGTCAGCGGTCGGTGACGAGGGTGCCGATCTGCTCGCCGTGCATGATCCGCATCAGGTTGCCCGGCACGGTCATGTCGTAGATACGCAGGGGCATGCCGTGGTCGCGGCACAGCGCGATCGCCGCCGTGTCCATCACCGCCAGCTTGCGTTCGATGACCTCGTCGTAGGTCAGCTGGTCGTAGCGAGTGGCATCGCTGTGGCGGGCCGGGTCCGCGGTATAGACGCCGTCCACCTTGGTGGCCTTGAGCAGCAGGTCTGCGCCGATTTCCACGGCGCGCAGCGCGGCCGCCGAATCGGTGGTGAAGAACGGATTGCCGGTGCCGGCGGCGAACAGCGCGATGCGGCCCTTCTCGATGTGGCGGATCGCCCGGCGGCGGATGAAGTCTTCGGCCACGTCGTGAATCTGGATCGCGCTCATCACGCGGGCGAAGCCGCCGCGGCGTTCGATCGCATCCTGCATGGCCAGCGCGTTCATCACGGTGGCCAGCATGCCCATGTGATCGCCGGTGACGCGGTCCATGCCTGCGGCAGCGAGGCCCGCGCCGCGGAAGATGTTGCCGCCGCCAATGACTACGCCGATCTGGATGCCGGCTTTCTGAATCTCGATGATTTCGTCGGCCAGGCGGCCGATCACTTTCGGGTCGATGCCGTAGTCCGCATCGCCCATCAGGGCTTCACCGGAGAGTTTGAGCAGGATGCGGCGATATTTAAGCGTGTCGCTCATGGGGGCTCCGGTTTGTATGTGGCAAAACATGCGTATTGTAGCGGCTGAGTCACATGGGCGTAAGCGCGCATGTGATTGCAGCGCGCCCTTGCGCGTTATTCATTCATGCGTGCGCCTGCCTGCAGGTCGTCTCGGCGGATGTCCAGATGTCCGGACCGTTTCGCGCGGCTCATGGTGGCGTGGCGCTTCGGTTTCCCTTCACTCATCGCGCGCATAAAAAAAGCCGCGGTTTCCCGCGGCTTTTCCCAAGGGTTTCTGCTGGCCAATTAGACCTGCATCGCCTTCTGCACTTCGGCCAGGTAGTCCTCCTGGACCTTCTCGATACCTTCGCCGACGGCCAGGCGCACCACCTTGACCACGTCCGCGCCTTCCTTCTTCAGGGCATCGCCGACGGTGACATTGGTGTCCAGCACGTAGGGCTGGCCGACCAGGGTCACTTCCGACACGATCTTGTTGATCTTGCCCGAGATGATCTTGTCGAGAATGTCGGCCGGCTTGTTCTTTTCCTTGTCCGACATGGCTTCGAGAGCGATCGCCTTCTCCTTGGCGACGAAGTCGGCGGGCACGTCTTCCGCCTTCACGTAGGGCGGATTCATGGCGGCCACATGCATGGCGATGCCCTTGGCCAGCTCTTCCGAGCCACCCTTGAGCGCCACGATCACGCCGATCCGGCCACCGTGCGAATAAACGGCCAGCGGGCCGTCGTTCTCGACGCGCGCCACGCGGCGCACTTCGATCTTCTCGCCGATGGTGGCGGTCTTGGCCTTGGAGGCTTCCTCGATGCTGGCATGGCCCGGGATCGCTGCGGCCTTCACGGCATCGATCTCGGTCACGCCGGCCTTCAGCACGGCTTCGGCCACGGCATTGGTGAACTCGACGAACTCGGCGTTCTTGGCGGCGAAGTCGGTCTCGCTATTGACTTCGGCCAGCACGGCCTTGCCGTTCTCGCTGGCGACCGCGATGCGGCCTTCGGCGGCGACGCGGTCGGCCTTCTTGTCGGCCTTGGCCAGGCCCGTCTTGCGCAGGTGCTCGATGGCGGCTTCGATGTCGCCGTTGGTCTCGGTGAGCGCCTTCTTGCAGTCCATCATGCCGGCGCCCGAGCGCTCGCGCAGTTCGCTGACCAGTTTTGCGGTAATGGCAGTCATCTGGGTTCCTCGAAATCTTTGAAACGCCCCGGCCATAAAGGCCGGGGCGGGGATGGCTTACTCGCCGTCCGACTCTTCGCTCTGGCGGCCACGGCCACCGCGGCCACCGTCGCGGCGCGGGGCGCCGGCGCCCTTCTTGGCCGGACCACGGTTGTCGCGGCGCGGAGCGGCCTTGCGCTCGTCCTTGGCGACCGGGTTGCCTTCCTCGTCGAGTTCGACGAAGTCGTTGGCGTCGCCCTGGGCGGCAGCCGGGGCGGCGGCCTTGCCTTCGAGGATCGAGTCGGCGGCGGCGCGTGCGTAGAGCTGGATCGCGCGGATCGCGTCGTCATTGCCCGGGATGGCGTAGTCCACCAGTTCCGGGTTGTAGTTGGTGTCAACGACCGCGACCACCGGGATGCCGAGCTTCTTGGCTTCCTGGACGGCGATGTCTTCGTGGCCGATGTCCACCACGAACAGCGCGTCGGGCAGGCGGTTCATGTCCTTGATGCCGCCCAGCGAGTTCTCCAGTTTCTCGCGCTCGCGGCGACGGGCCAGTACTTCATGCTTGACCAGGCGGTCGAAGCTGCCGTCGGTCTCGGCCGCTTCCAGCTCCTTCAGGCGCGCCACCGACTGCTTGACGGTGCGGAAGTTGGTCAGCATGCCGCCGAGCCAGCGGGCGGTCACGAACGGCATGCCGGCGCGACCGGCTTCCTCGGCCAGGGCTTCGCGGGCCGAGCGCTTGGTGCCGACGAACAGCACGGTGCCGCGCTTCTGGGCCACGCCCGACAGGAAGTTCATCGCGTCGGTGAAGAGGGGGAGGGTCTTTTCCAGATTGATG
>JBCNOA010000344.1:0-4556 GCA_039594095.1 Dyella sp. | reverse complement strand
CGGTCCGCACTCCAACGGTTACTCGCTGATCCGCAAGATCGTCGAGCGCGCCGGCAGCCCGCTGGACCTCGATCTCGGCGGCGTGAAGCTGGCCGACGCCCTGATGGCGCCCACCACCATCTACGTCAAGCCGATGCTGGAGCTGCTGAAGTCCGCGCCGGTGCACGGCATGGCGCACATCACCGGCGGTGGCCTGAAGGAAAACATCATTCGCGTGGTGCCGGACGGCCTGGGCCTGGCCATCGAGGCGTCCGCCATCGTGCTGCCGCCCGTGTTCGACTGGCTGATGCACGAAGGAAAGGTCGCCCGCGAGGAAATGTGGCGCACTTTCAACTGCGGTGTCGGCTTCACCGTCATCCTGCCGCGCGATGCCGTGAACGGCGCCTCGGAGCTGCTTTCCCGGCACGGCCTGGCCAGCTCGGTGATCGGCGAAGTGGTCGCCGCGTCGGGCGACGAACGCGTGCATATCGGCTGAGCCACCCGAGCCCGCCCTGACGTTCTCCATTGCCGCGCCGGACACTCCGGCGCGGCCCGAAAGCCCGGCACGCCCATGTCCTCTCCTCTCCGCATCGCCGTCCTCGCCTCCGGGCGCGGCAGCAACCTGCAGGCGCTGATCGCCGCGCGCGACGCCGGCGCCTTGCCCGTGGAATTCGTGGCCGTTGTCAGCGACAAGCCAAACGCCGGCGCACTGGCGCTGGCCGAGGCGGCGGATATCCCGCGCGTAGTACTGAGTCCGAAGGATTACGCGTCGCGGCGTGACTTCGACGTGGCTCTCTTTGCGCGCCTGAAGGACACCGGCGCCCAATTACTGGTGCTGGCCGGCTTCATGCGCATCCTTGACGGCGAGGCGCTGCACCCATGGGTCGGCCGGATGATCAATATCCATCCCTCGCTGCTGCCCAAGTACCGAGGCCTCCATACCCATCGCCGCGCGCTTGAGGCGGGCGACCTCGAACACGGCGCCAGCGTGCACTACGTCACCGCGGAACTGGACGGCGGCCCAGTGATCGCCCAGGCCCGCATCGGCATCCAGGCCGACGATGACGAACAGCGCCTTGCCGCGCGCCTGCTGGCCTATGAGCATCGGTTGCTGCCCGCCGTGGTCCGCCTGATCGCCGCGGGTCGGCTGGCCTTCGCCGCACCCGATGGCGTAACGCTCGACGGCGAGCGGCTGGGAGCGCCGCTGGATCTGCGCGGCGACGAGCTCGTCCGCTGAACCAACGAGGCGTTCAGCCGGCCCGCGTAGACTGCCGGCCATGGCTACCCTCACCTATCCCCGCAAGCTCGTCGCCGGCATCGTGCTGGCCGTGTCCTCCGCCGCCGCATTCGCCGCGAGCGCGCCTTCGCCGTTCGTCGCGACTTATCAAGTCCTGCAAGGCGGCCAGGTGATCGGCGAAGCCGTGGTGAGCCTCAAACCCGCCGGTGCGGGACAGTGGGAATACAGCAATCAGACGCACGGCACTGCCGGCCTCGCAGCCGCGCTGGGCGCGAACTCCAGCGAGACCACGCGCTTCCGCTGGAACAACAACGCCCCGGAAACCGTGACCTACGATTACCGCATGGACGCGGCGATCAAGAGCAAGCAACGCGCCACGCGCGTGGACTGGAACGCGAATCAGGTCAGCGTCGACGACGGCAAGGGCGCGGAGACCTACGCCGCATCGCCCGGCCTGGTCGACCGCAACACCGCGCCATACGCCCTCGGCCTGGCGCTGCACGACGGCAAGCAAGCGGTGACCCTGCCGGTGGCGGTGAAGCGCAACGTGGAGAACCAGCAGTTCAAGGTCGCGGGCAGCGACGACGTCAAAGTGCCGGCCGGTAACTTCAAGGCGCAGCGCGTGGAGCGCACCGACAAGGACCAGAGTTTCAGCGCCTGGTACGTGCCGCAGAAATATCTCGTTCCCGTGAAACTGACCCAGAGCGAGGGCGGCAATCTCACCCTGCAACTGGTGAGCTATAAGAGCGACCGCTGAGCGATCAAAAAAAAGGAGCGCGTTCGCACGCGCTCCCTTCTGCGAAAAGGCCGGCCATGCATGCCGGCCTTTTTCGTTGGCTCAGGACGGCAGGCGACGGATCTTCGCGCCCAGCACGCCCAGCTTTTCCTCGATGTTTTCGTAGCCGCGATCGATGTGATACACGCGGTCCACCGTGGTGTCGCCCTGTGCGACCAAGCCGGCCAACACGAGGCAGGCGGAAGCACGCAAGTCGGTGGCCATGATCGGTGCGCCGCTCATCTTGTCCACGCCCTTGATGATCGCCGTGTTGCCCTCCAGGCGGATGTCCGCGCCCAGACGCTGCAGTTCGTGCGCGTGCATGAAGCGGTTTTCGAACACGGTTTCGGTGATGACACCCACACCCTCGGCCACGCAGTTGAGCGCGGTGAACTGCGCCTGCATGTCGGTCGGGAACGCCGGGTATGGCGCGGTGGTGATGTTCACCGCCTTGGGACGGCGGCCCTGCATGTCCAGTTCGATCCAATCCGGCCCGGTGGAAATGTGGGCGCCGGCATCCTCCAGCTTGGCCAGCACCGAATCCAGCGTGCCCGCGCGCGCGTTACGGGCGCGCACCTTGCCGCCGGTCATCGCGGCACCGACCAGGAAGGTGCCGGTCTCGATGCGGTCGGGCAGCACTTCGTACTCGGCGCCATGCAGCCGTTCCACGCCGTGGATGGTGAGCGTCGACGTGCCGGCGCCCTCGATCTGCGCGCCCATGGCGATCAGGCAGTTGGCCAGGTCGACCACTTCGGGTTCCTGCGCCGCGTTCTCGATGATGCTGGTGCCCTGAGCGAGGGCGGCCGCCATCATGATGTTCTCGGTACCGGTCACCGTGACCATGTCCATCGCGATGCGCGCGCCCTTCAGGCGCCCTGCCTCGGCCTTGATGTAGCCGTTCTCCACGGTCACCTTGGCGCCCAGCGCCTGCAAGCCGCGGATGTGCTGGTCCACCGGGCGCGAACCGATCGCGCAACCGCCGGGCAGCGAGACTTCGGCCTGGCCGAAGCGCGCCACCAGCGGGCCGAGCACCAGGATCGACGCGCGCATGGTGCGCACCAAGTCGTAGGGGGCCACGTGGCGATCGGTGGAGCGCGGATCGACGTGCATCTTCATGCGGTCGTCCAGCACCAGTTGCACACCCATCTGGCCGAGCAACTCGATGAAGGTGGTGACGTCATGCAAATGCGGCACGTTGCTGATGGTCACCGGCTCGTCGGCCAGCAGGCAGGAAGCGAGGATCGGCAGCACCGCGTTCTTGGCGCCGGAAATGCCGACCTCGCCATTGAGCGGCACGCCGCCGCTGATCAGGATCTTGGCCATTCTTGTCCTTAGGGAAGTTCTCGGAACCGGGCGACGGCCATCAGCGGCGCGCCGCGGCTTCCTCGGGAGTCAGTGTCTTGAGCGCCAGCGCGTGGATCGCACCGCCCATCAGATCGCCCAGCGTGGCGTAGACCAGCCGGTGGCGCGCCAGCGGGAGCTTGCCGGCGAACTGCGCCGCCACCACTTCCGCCTCGAAATGCACGCCGTCGTCGCCGGAAACCTGCGCCTGCGCACCGGGCAGGCCTTGTTCGATCATTGCCTGAATGGTGGCAGCGTCCATCGGGAGTCCAATCGGGAATTCACTTGCTGTGGACGGCGCCGGGTTCATGGGTTCTTCGGGAGCCCATCCGCGCCGACCGTGACGATAAAATGCGAATATGCCATGTTAATGGAAATCCGCTGTCACAGAAACGACGCCTTACGCCAAGACGGCTGGCGGCGCATTTCAGGGACAGCCCATGAGCGGGAAACTTCAAGGAATCCCGTCCGCCGCGCGAGCCTAGCCGCCCGGCCAGCCACTCCCGAGGACGCATGAACGCCCACGTCGCCACGCCCACCCAGCCCGCCAAGCTCGACGCCGAAGCCCTGGTGCGCAGCGCCCGCACGGTGATCGCCACCGAAGCGGCCTCGATCCGCGCCCTCGAACCGCGCATCGGTGCGTCCTTCGTGGACGCGTGCAGGCTGATCATGGGATGCGCGGGCCGTGTGGTAGTCACCGGCATGGGTAAATCCGGCCATGTGGGCCGCAAGATCGCCGCCACGCTCGCCTCCACCGGCACGCCGGCGTTCTTCGTCCATCCGGGCGAGGCGAGCCACGGCGACCTGGGCATGATCCTGCCGCAGGACGTGGTCCTGGCGCTGTCCAATTCCGGCGAGACCGACGAGGTCCTATTCATCCTGCCGGTGATCAAGCGTCAGGGCATCCCGCTGATCGCCATCACCGGCAACGAGCGTTCCTCGCTCGCCGAGCAGGCCGACGTGCACCTGGACGCCAGCATCTCGGCCGAAGCCTGCCCCCTGGGCCTGGCGCCGACGGCCAGCACCACCGCCGCACTGGTCATGGGCGACGCGCTGGCCATCGCGCTGCTGGAGGCGCGCGGCTTCACTTCCGAGGACTTCGCCCGCTCTCATCCGGCCGGCAGCCTCGGCCGCCGCCTGCTCCTGCACATCAGCGACGTGATGCATACCGGCGAGGGCATCCCGGCCGTCCCGCCGGATGCGTCCCTGACGGAAGCGCTGATG
>JBCNOA010000343.1:0-4644 GCA_039594095.1 Dyella sp. | reverse complement strand
GGTCTTGAAAACCGGCGAAGGGTCAAACCTTCCGTGGGTTCGAATCCCACTCTCTCCGCCAGATACCAGAACGCCCCCGATGGGGGCGTTCTGGTATCTGGCGGAGAGACGGAAAGTGAAAGCCCACCCGGTTCGACGAACCGAGCCTCAAGGATCCCAAACCTCATCCACCGGTTCAGACAACAGGCCCACCCTCACCAATTGCTCCACAAACAACTGAGCGCCGGCCTTGGCGTCCTCGACGGACGAGTACGTCATGCCCCACTGGGTGTAGCCCGCGCCGGAAGGCGCTTGCACCGTCAGCAGAAGCCCACCGTTCTGGCCCCGCCGTACCGAGGCAGGCACGCAAAGACGGCGATGCATGACGATCCATTGCAGCGCCACGCCAACGCTTGCGTGCTCTTTGCACGGATGACCCGCTTGCTCATCGCCTTGCCGAGGCACAGGAATCATCGTGAGCTCTCCCCTTAGGTCTGCGATCGAATCGAGCTGGAAGCCATATTGCGTGAGCGGAAGCGCTACTTCCTGATCCAGATCAATGGCGAGCCCAGAAAAAAGCCCGGCGCGAGCCGGGCTTCTCACTAGAGCCTGAACACGTCCTCAGGCGATTTTTTCCAGCCCGTGCATATAGGGTCGCAGCACCTCCGGCACCGTGACCGAGCCGTCGGCGTTCTGATAGTTCTCCATCACCGCCACCAGCGTGCGGCCCACGGCCAGGCCGGAGCCGTTCAAGGTATGCAGCAGCTCTGGCTTGCCGGTGGCCGGGTTGCGCCAGCGGGCCTGCATGCGGCGGGCCTGGAAGTCGCCGCAGTTGGAGCAGGAGGAAATCTCGCGATACGTGTTCTGGCTCGGCAGCCACACTTCGAGGTCGTAGGTCTTGATCGCGGCGAAGCCCATGTCGCCCGTGCACAGCAGCACCTTGCGGTACGGCAGGCCCAGCTGCTGCAACACCTTCTCAGCGTGGCTCACCATTTCCTCGAGCTGCGCGTGCGACTGCTCAGGCGACGCGATCTGCACCATCTCGACCTTCTCGAACTGATGCTGGCGGATCATGCCGCGCGTATCGCGGCCGTAGCTGCCGGCTTCGGCGCGGAAGCACATCGAATGCGCGGTGAGGCGCATCGGCAGCGCATCGGCCTCGACGATGGTGTCGGCGACCAGATTGGTGAGCGCTACTTCGGCCGTCGGAATGAGGTAACGCTTGCTGTCGCCCACCTGGGTGGAAAACAGGTCTTCCTCGAACTTCGGCAGCTGACCCGTGCCCTGCATGGTTTCGGCGTTGACGATCAGCGGCACGTTGCACTCGAGGTAGCCGTGCTCGGCCGTGTGCAGGTTGAGCATGTACTGCGCCAGCGCGCGGTGCAGCTGCGCCAGCTGGCCGCGAAGCACGGTGAAACGCGCACCGGACAGCCTGGCGCCGGCGTCGGCGTCCAGCCAGCCGTGACGGGCGCCCAGGTCGACGTGGTCTTTCACCTCGAAATCGAACGCGCGCGGCGTGCCCCAGCGCAGCTGTTCGGCGTTCTCGGTCTCGTCCTTGCCCAACGGCACGGATTCGTGCGGGATGTTGGGAATGCCCAGCGCGATCTGCGCGAGCCGCGCCTGCACTTCGGCCAGCGCATGCTCGTTGGCCTTGAGCTTGTCGCCGATGCCAGCGACCTCGGCCATCAGCGGCGCGACGTCCTCGCCCTTGGCCTTGGCCTGGCCGATCGCCTTGGACCGCGTGTTGCGCAGGTTCTGCAGTTCCTGCGTCTCGGTGGACAGCCGCTTGCGCTCGCTCTCCAGTGCCTCCACGGCGGTGACGTCGAGGTCGTAGCCGCGGGTCTCCTTGAGGCGCGCGGCGGTGTCGGCCAGGCGCGAGCGCAGCAGTGCGGGGTCCAGCATATCGAGTCCGGGTATTGGCTTGAGAACGCCGGATTATGGCGGCCGCGCCGGTACTGTCGCAATGCGACGGCATCGGCGCATCCTCGTTCGCGAGACCGCCCCCTCCCCGCTCAGGCCGGCCGGCGTTCCCCGCGCCCCAGCCACCAGGCGATGGCGGCGCCGGCCAGCAGCCAGCCGAACAGTTGTTCCACCAGCGCAGCGAGAGTGAAGTCCAACGGGAAGCGGTACCAGTTCCAGTACGGCACCATGCTGCTGAGCCAGGCGAAGGCGGCAACGGCGACAGCGATGGCCAAGCGCTTGCGCAGGCCGAAAGACGCCAGGCTCATGACGAAGGCCAGGGCCAGCGCGGAAAGCGTATCGGAGGCCCACTGCCGGCCTAGCTGCGGCCCCATCTGCATCATGTCCTCGCCCTGCGGCAAGTAGACGACCCAGGCGTAGGGCGAGACTTTCGCCTTCTCGCTGTAGGCCTTGGTCACCGCCGGGTCGGACAGCCTTGCCGGGTCCACCGAAGGCAGGATGTAGACCCCGGCTTTCGTCCCCAGGCCCTCGCGCAGGCTGCCGAGTACGACGTCCTCGCCGGCGAGTTGCCGGATACCGACGCTGCCCAGGCCGAGCGCCATGTGCGCCGTGGCTCCCCAGATGAACATCACGATGCCGCCGATAAGAGCTGCCACCAGTACGCGCATATCCGTCCCTCCCCCGTTGAAGGCGCTGCGGTGGCCGGAATCTATGTCCGGCACGCAGGGCCCGGCAAGGGTGCCCGCAGCAGGCGATCAGGCGCGGGTGGCTCCCACCGGGAGATGGGCGATGCGTTGCATTTCAGCTTCGTCCCACAGGGAGGGGTCGTGCAGACAGGCGAGCGCGAAATCGTGCGCGTCGCTGCCCCAGAACAGGCGGCCGTCGATGGACAGCGTGGGCACGCCGAACACTTGCTCGGCCATGGCCGCATCGAAGTTGGCCTTCAATTGCGCCTTCACCGCGGGATCGGCGATCGCCGCCGCCGGATCGGCTACCCCGAGCCGCGCGGCCACCGGAGCCAATGCGTCAATGGTGTCACCCTCGCGGCCCTGTCCCCAGATCCAGTCGAAGATGGCGTCTGCCGCACGGACGTCGCCGCCGGCCGCGACGCACAGACGCAGGGCGGCGAGAGGATGGAAAGGATGCCGAGCGGGGAAATGCAGCGGGTGTCCCTCTTGTCGCGCTCTCCACAGCACGTGCCGATAGATGAATTCGCGCTTGGCGGGAATCTCCGCCGGCCCCTTCTGGCCGACGCGATCCAGCACGCCCGCCAGCAGAATCGGACGCAGCACCACGGGCCGCTCTTCCGCCAGCGCCTTGATGCGCGGCCACTGCAACCAGGCGAAGGGAGAGATGAAGTCGAAGTACCAGACGATGGACATGCAGGCCTCGTTGGCGCCGGCACGACACTGTGCCGCGCGATGAAATCACTTGTTCTTCGCTCGCGCCTGGCTGCGCGCCTCGCGCAGCGCCAGCAGCTTCTCGCGCAGTTTCAGCTCCAGTCCGCGCTCGACAGGCTCGTAGAACACCGTGCCTTCCAACGCCTCGGGAAGGCATTGCTGATCCAGCGCGATGCCGCCTTCGGCGTCGTGGTCGTACTGGTAACCCTTGCCGTACCCGAGGCCTTTCATCAGCTTGGTCGGCGCGTTGCGCAGATGCATGGGCACGTCCAGCGTGCCGGTTTCGCGCACCACGGCGCGCGCCTGGTTGTAGGCCGCATAGGCGGCATTGCTCTTGGGGGCGATGGCCAGCCAGATCGCCAGCTGGGCGAGGCCGAGCTCACCCTCGGGGCTGCCGAGCCGCTCGTAGGTGTCCCAGGCATCCAGCGCCATGCGCCACGCGCGCGGCTCGGCCAGGCCCACGTCCTCCACCGCCATGCGCGTCATGCGCCGCGCCAGGTACAGCGGGTCGACGCCACCATCGAGCATGCGGCACAGCCAATACACCGCGGCGTCCGGATCGGACGAGCGCACGGATTTGTGCAACGCCGAGATCTGGTCGTAGAACTGCTCGCCGCCCTTGTCGAAGCGGCGCGTGCGGTCGGCCAGCACCTGTTCCAGCGTCGCCTCGTCGATGTGTCCGTCCTCGGCCAGCTCGGCGGCGATCTCCAGCAAGGTCAGTGCGCGGCGCACATCGCCGTCCGCGGCGCGTGCGATCAAATGCAGCGACTCGTCGCTGACCGACAAGCCCTGCCCGCCCAATCCGCGCTCCGTGTCCTCGAGCGCGCGTTTCAGCGCGCCGACGATGTCTTCGGCGGAGACCGCTTCCAGCACGTGCACGCGGCAACGCGACAGCAACGCGGAATTGAGTTCGAAGGAAGGGTTCTCGGTGGTGGCGCCGACGAAGATGATCACGCCGCGCTCGATATGCGGCAGGAACGCATCCTGCTGCGCCTTGTTGAAGCGATGCACTTCGTCCACGAACAGCACGGTGCGCCGCCCCTGCGCGAAATTGGCCTCGGCCTCCGCCAACGCCTTGCGCACCTCCGGCAAGCCGGACAGCACCGCGGAAATCGCTCGGAAGTCTGCATCGGCGTACCGCGCGACCAGCAGCGCCAGCGTGGTCTTGCCGCAACCGGGCGGCCCCCACAGCACCATGGAATGCACGCGACCGGCTTCCAGCGCACGGCGCAGCGCCTTGCCCGGCGCCAGCACGCGCTGCTGGCCGACGATTTCGTCCAGGCTGCGCGGCCGCATGCGCTCGGCCAGCGGCTTCAGCTCGTCGGATTCGGGAAAGAGGTCGGGA
>JBCNOA010000342.1:0-4646 GCA_039594095.1 Dyella sp. | reverse complement strand
CGATCGGGTCGTTCTTGCCATGACCGATCGGGCCCTGCAGGCGGCTGGCGTCGATGCCGTGCGACGTCAGGTAGTCGTACACGATTTGCGCGCGGCGCTCGGACAGGCTCTGGTTGTAGGCGTCGGTACCGACCGAGTCGGTGTAGCCGGCCACCGTGACCTTGACCTGCGGGTAACGCTGCAGGGTGTCGACAGCCTGGTCGAGGATAGCGATCGAGTCGGCGGTCGGAGCAGCCAGCGCCTTGCCGATCTCGCCGGCCTTGACGTGGCCCTTCTTCGGATAGTCGAACTTGAAGTTCACGCCGCGCAGGTCGATCACGACCTTCTGCGGGCAGCCGTCCGGACCGACGATGGTGCCGGCGGGCGTACCCGGGCACTTGTCGTCGCAGTCGTTCACGCCGTCGCCGTCGCTGTCCAGCTTGGAGCAGTCAGGCGCAGCCGGCGGCGGAGCGACGGTGGGCGCGGCGGGCGGAGCGCCGAAGCGCGACACCACGCTGAAGCCCAGGAACCAGTCCCCGTAGCCGTTCTTGCTCGGCTGGCTCTTGTCGTCCCAGTCGTAGCGATAGCCGGCTTCCGCACGGATGTCGGAGCTGTCGGTGATGGTCTTGGAGATACCCACGCCCAGTTCGGCGGCCGGCGACCAGCCGTTGTCGAAGCGGTTGTGGTGGTAGCTGCCCATCACGCCGGCCAGCAGGTAGGGGCGCCAGGCGTCCCACGCGCCGAAATAGAAGCGTCCGGTCACGCCATAATTGTTGTTCGACCAGCTGCCGCCGCCGATCTTGCGATCGATATCGCGCTTGGTGCGATCGATGAACAGATCGATCGACGCGTTGGGGGCGATGAACTTGCCGACGCCCAGGCCGTAATAGACCTGGCGGCTGTTGGTATTGCGGTCGGTGTCGTTGTAGTAGCCGCCCACGGTCGGGGCGATGTACCAACGGTCGTCGTAGGTGGAAGTGGTTGCGCTGGAGCTGCTGTCCTGCGCATGAGCGGCACCTACGCCGCCCAGGGCAAGCGCGATCAGGAAGTACAAGCCCTTACGTTTCATCAGGTGTCTCCTCGTTTATTGGTTTTCGCGTCCGTTCCACCCCCAGGCGAACGACCCCCGCGGGCCTTGCCGCCATGAGTCCGGGCCGATGCCGGCCTTGAAGCTAAACCACCCGAAACGGGCGCGGAGAGTTTAGCAAAAAACAAACAATTGCCAGTCGCTCCGAACGCTCGTTCAGTTTTCAGCTCACACCGTCTTTACAACGTGAAGAGTCCCAGGAAGTCGTGTACAGGCATGGCATCCATCCTGTCCGGGTCCCCCATCGCTCGGAGGATCGCCCCGACCCGGTGGGCCGGCAAGTGCCCACGCATGGCGGCCTCGAACTTGCTTAGCAGGAGGGGGATGCCCTCCCCCCGGCGCCGGCGGTGGCCGATCGGGTAGTCGATTGAGACCTTTTCGGTGCTGCTGCCGTCCTTGAAGAACACTTGCACCGCGTTGCCGATGTAACGCTTTTCCGGATCGAAGTAGTCCCGGGTGAACGCCGGGTTCTGGCTGACCACCATCTTTTCACGCAAGGCATCGATGCGCGGGTCGGCAGCCACGTCATCGCCGTAGTCCTCCGCGGTCAGGCGCCCGAAGATCAGCGGCACGGCCACCATGTACTGGATGCAGTGATCGCGGTCGGCGTAGTTGGCCAGGGGCCCGGTCTTGTCGATGATGCGGGCGCCCGCTTCTTGGGTATCGATCGCCACCTTCTCGATCTGGTCGATCCGGCCCGCGACCTGCGGATGCAGCTTCATGGCGCACTCCACCGCGGTCTGGGCATGGAACTCGGCCGGGAAACTGATCTTGAACAACACGTTCTCCATCACATAGCTGCCGAACGGACGTTCGAACTCGAACGCCCTGCCCTTGAAGGCCACGTCGTAGTAGCCCCAGGTTTTCGCGCTGAGCGCTGACGGATACTCAACCTCGCCGCGGTACACGGCATGGATGGCATGGATGACGGCCCGGCGGCAGGCGTCGCCGGCGGCCCAGCTCTTGCGCGGGCCGGTATTAGGGGCGTGGCGATAGGTACGCAGCGAGCCGTTGTCGATCCAGCTGTGCGAAACCGCCGTGACGATCTGGTGCTTGCCGCCGCCCAGCATCGCCGTAGCCACCGCGGTGGACGCCAGGCGCACCAGAATCACGTGATCCTGCCCCACGCGATTGAAGCTGTTGAGCAGCGCATAGCAGCCCTGGATTTCATGGGCCTTGATCGACCAGCCCAGGATGTCGCGCACGGTCAGCGGCTGGCCGCCTTCGCGCTCGGCCTTGCGGCTCAAGTAATCCGCCACCGCAAGAATGGCGCCGAGGTTGTCGGACGGATGCCCCCATTCGGCCGCCAGCCAGGTGTCGTTGAAATCCAGCCAGCGAATCTGCGTGCCGATGGCGAACGCCGCCTGCGCGGGATCCAACTCATGATTCGTGCCGGGCACGCGTGCGCCACCCGGCAGCGTAGCGCCCGGCACGATCGGTCCCAGATGCTTGACGCACTCGGGGAACTTCATCGCCATCATCGCCGTGGCCAGCGAATCCAACAGCACGTAGCGCGCGGTGTCGTAGGCTTCGGACGATTCGACCTTGTAGTCGATCACGTAGTCGGCGATGTCGACCAGGGGCTTGTCGGGCTCCGGACGCTTGGCCGAGCGGATGTCCTGCGCACTCATGAGTGCTCGTCTCCTGGCAAAGAGAAACCGCCGCGACATCGGGATGGCCGCCCACCCCGGCGCAACTTTGCCAGATTACTAACGATGTCGACGCGGCAGATAGTGAGACCGTGCCGCGCCTCGCGCCATCACTCCGCTGGCACGCGCACCCAGCCGTCCATCAGCACGCGCGCGCTTCGGCTCATCGCCGCCTTGGTGACGGTCCACGTCCCATCGACCCGTGCGGCCTCGGCACCCACGCGCAGGGTGCCCGACGGATGACCGAAGCGCACCGCGTTGCGCTCACCGCCGCCGGCCGCGAGATTCACCAACGTGCCGGGAATCGCAGCGGCCGTGCCGATCGCGACGGCCGCGGTACCCATCATGGCGTGATGCAGCTTGCCCATCGACAGGGCGCGCACCAGCAAATCGATGTCGCCCGCCTTGACGGGCTTGCCGCTGGACGACACATAGTCGGCCGGCGCGGCGACGAACGCCACCTTGGGCGTGTGCTGGCGGGTGGCGATCTCGTCCAGCGACTTGATCAGGCCCATGCGCAGCGCGCCGTGCGCGCGAATGGTCTCGAACATCGCCAGTGCCTTGGCGTCGCCGTTGATGGCGTCCTGCAGCTCCGTACCGGCATAACCGATCGCCGAAGCCTCGATGAAGATGGTCGGAATGCCTGCGTTGATCAGAGTCGCCTTGAGCGTGCCGACGCCCGGCACCTCCAGATCATCCACCAGGTTGCCGGTAGGGAACATCGCGCCGCCGGCTCCTTCTTCCTCGGCGGCCGGATCCATGAACTCCAGTTGCACCTCGGCCGCAGGGAACGTCACACCATCGAGCTCGAAATCGCCGGTCTCCTGCACCGCGCCAGCGGTCATCGGCACGCGGGCGATGATCGTCTTGCCGATGTTGGCCTGCCAAATGCGCACGATGGCATGGCCATCGCGCGGTACGCGCGCGGTATCCACCAGACCGCCCGCGATGGCGAACGGACCGACGGCCGCCGACAGGTTGCCGCAATTGCCGCTCCAGTCGACGAAGGCTTTGTCGATCGCCACCTGGCCGAACAGGTAGTCCACGTCGTGACCCGGCCGGGTGCTTTTGGACACGATCACCGTCTTGCTCGTGCTGGAGGTAGCACCGCCCATGCCGTCGATCTGCTTGCCATAGGGATCGGGGCTTCCGATCACGCGCATCAGCAGCGCGTCACGCGCTGCGCCCGGCACCTGCGACGCCTCGGGCAAGTCTTGCAAGCGGAAGAACACACCCTTGCTGGTGCCGCCACGCATGTAGGTGGCGGGAATGCGGATCTGTGCAGCGTGCGACATGGGAATCTCCGGAAGTACTCGCCGCCGCTTCAGAACAAACTGGGCTGCGTGGCGGGGATATCGATTTCAGGCCGCAATGGCCAGCGGCCGATGATGTCGTAACAGTAAGGATCGCCGCCGCCGATGGCCAGACACAGCTCGTCGATGGTCCAGGCGACAGGCGGATCGAGCACGATCTTGTCCAGCGGGTCGCGCGCGCCATAGCTCAACGTCATGTGCGGCGTCACACCCGTCGCTATGCGGCCGAATCCGGCATGGCCGAGGCGGCTCCGGACCTCCTGCAGCAAGGCGGCAAACGCCTTTGGCACCCCACGCGCACGCATAGTCCAATGGATCCGGCCCGGCACATCCGCCGGCCCGTCGATGCGGTTGAATTGGAGCGTACACGCGGATGCGGAAACGGCCGAGCCGACCTGCAGCAGCGCGGCGCATTCTTCCTGGGTCGGCGAGAAAATGCGCTCGGAAAACGACTGATGCCAATTCCCCGGTGCAAACAGCGCGCCGCGCAGACGTTTGTCCAAGCCAAGCGGCGCCAGCCTGGCGAGCGTGTCGCTCACCCATGCCGGCGTCGGCATGGCCAAGAAGAACACGCGCGGCTGTGCGATCCGACTCATGCCGCCTGCGAAGCTTCGAGGA
>JBCNOA010000341.1:0-4676 GCA_039594095.1 Dyella sp. | reverse complement strand
CCTGAGAGCCGGCCGAGCAGCACCTTTACTGCGCCGCCTGGCGCGCGAGAACGAATAACCGGGCTTCGGCCCGACCGAGGGGTTGAGCATGCCGCGCATGTCGTACGCGATCGCATGTGTCCAGAACCGGCGTGTTCGCGCCGTTCGCGCTGCTTGCTGTTTGGGCAAGCACCAGAGGCATCCATTTCCCATTTTTTCTGTTTCCCAGCTGGGCGTCAGTGCGGCGCCGCGGCCTGTTTGTCTTGTTGGGATGAATCGTATGGAACGCATCACGCATGTGGGAGCAACGAATGCAGGTTGCTGACAAGAACGAGATTGTGGTAGTGGGCCGCATCGCTCGCCACACACAAAAAGCCGTGGCCGAAGCGATTGGTGTCGAGCCGTCCAACTTCTCGCGCTTCCACAACGGGCGTGGGCACGGGCTGCAACTCAAGAAGTTCTGCGAGCTTCTGGCGTTCCTCGGTGTCGATCTATCGAAGCTCGCCGATGACGATGAAGCCGGTGCGCCCGACCAGGACACGGTGACGATCTCGCGTGCGCAATACGAGGCGCTGCGCACGCTGGCCATGAAAGGCCTGGAGTCCGTGTGATGCGCATATACGTTGCGGGCCCTATGACAGGCCTACCGGGCCTCAACTTTCCAGCTTTTCATGAAGCCGCCCGCGCGCTGCGCGCCGAGGGGCACGATGTCGTGAACCCGGCCGAGATCAACCCCGATCCGTCCGCCGGCTGGCTGTCATGCATGCGCGCTGATATCCGCGAGCTGGTGACGTGCGACGCCATCTACCTGCTGCAGGGCTGGGAGAACTCTCGCGGCGCACGGCTCGAAGCGCGCATCGCCGAAGGCCTGGGCTTCCAGATGATCTTCGCCGAGCTGGCGCAAAAAGGATTGGAGGCGGCATGAAGCCGATCGTGCACGTCGTCTCGATGTCGGGCGGCAAAGACAGCACCGCGACGGCAATCCTGGCGCTAGAGCAGCATGGAGCTAAGGCCTGCCGTTTTGTCTTCGCCGACACCGGGAACGAGCACGAGGCTACCTACGAGTACGCCCTGCAATATCTTCCTAGCGCGTTGGGGATAACTGTTGATGTTGTGCGCGCCGATTTCGCAGATGAGTTCACGACTAAGCGTGCCAATCTCACGCGGATCGCGGCCGGCGAGCCTGAGACGGCGGTCTATGGTAAGCGTGAATTCATGTATCACTGGACCCCTGCAGCTGCTGCCCGAGCGCTCGAGTTACTTCACCCAACAGGCGTCCCCTACCTGGATCTTTGCCTCGTACGTGGCGGCTTCCCCAGCCGAAAGCGCCAGTTCTGCACCGAATACCTAAAAACGCGGCCGCTCACGTCATACGCGGTGGATCTTATGGACGCAGGCAACGCTGTCTGGTCATGGCAGGGCGTCCGCCTCGAAGAGAGCGAGAGCCGGCGAACCCGCTTGCAGGGTACTGGCGCCTGCGTGCGTGCTTTCGAGGACGTCGGCGGAGGTCTCTACAACTACCGTCCCATCTTGCGCTGGAAAGCGCGGGATGTCTTCCAAGCCCACGAGCTTGCTGGCGTAGAACCGAACCCGCTCTACCGTCAAGGGCAGAGCCGCGTTGGGTGCATGCCATGCATCAATTGCAGCAAGGGCGAGCTGCGTGAGATTGCCCGCCGCTTTCCGGCCGAGATTGAACGCATTGCGGAATGGGAGCGTCTGGTCTCCCAGGTTTGCCGACCGCGCTCTCCTGTTTCGTTCTTCCACCTGGGAACCCAGGGATATGAAGGACAAGGATCAACCATCCACGCCGTTGTCGAGTGGAGCAAAACCACTCGCGGCGGCCGGCAGTACGACCTGCTCGCTGACTTGGCCGAGCCGACCGCCTGCTCTTCTGCTTACGGGCTGTGCGAATGAATAACCTTCCTCAACCTCTCACCCCACCCGACTGCGACCTCCGCGATTTCGCGTTCATGCCGCTGGACGTTGCGCGCCTGCGCGACTCTGACCTCGCATCAGACGAGACGCCAGAGGCCTGCTGGGCTGCCGTGCTGCTGTGGTGCGTCTCGTGGCACCAGGTGCCCGCCGGCTCCCTGCCGGACGATAACGAGTGGATCGCAAAGCGTGCGCGCTACTGGCACCGCGGCAAAATCGACAAGGACTGGCCCGAGGTCCGCGAAGGCGCGCTGCGCGGCTGGGTCAAGTGCAGCGACGGGCGTCTCTATCACCCTGTGGTGGCTGAGAAGGCCCGCGATGCCTGGATTGCGAAGCTGAAGCAGCGCTTCAAGACCGAGTGCAATCGCATCAAGAAGCACTGCCAGCGCCACCAGATCGAGTACATCGAACCGGATTTCGATGAATGGATGGCGGTCGGTTGTCCCGTTGGACATCCCCTAGGTGTCCCAGGGACAAAACAGAAATGTCTCAAGGACAACGGGTCAATGTCCCCAGCGACAGATGGTGAAAGTCCCGGCTCTGTCCACGGGGAAACGGCCTCCAAGGGACAGGGAGAGGGATATGGACAGGGACAGGGAGAGGGACAGTTAACAAAAAAAAGCGATAGCGGCGGCTCACAGGCATCAGCAGGGGACGGCCCACCGGACAGCGAAAACCCGCCGCCGCTTTCCGCTGACGCGATCGGCGCCGAGCTTGTGCGCCTCGAGGCGGAACGGGGCAAGACCCTGCGGCTGTCCTCGCGCGCGCACGAGGCGTTGCTCCGGATTGCAGATCGCCGAATCGTGATGCCGACGTTGCTCCGGGCTTACGCCCTCGCGCGTACGCGAAGGGAGGACCCGAAAGCCCCCGACCCTTCGCCGATCAACCCCGGCTTCCTTGAGCCGTTCATCGATGAGGCACTGGCCGAATCGCTGCCCAGCACGCATTCGGGCCCCGCGTGGGACGAAACCACCGAGGGTGTCGAGGCCATGGCAGCCAGCCTGGGCATGGTGCGCCAGCCCCACGAGCACGACATCGTGTTCCGGTTGCGGGTCATCCGCGAGCACGGCGATCCCCGGCTCATCGAGCGGGAACTGGACAAGGCCGAGCGGATGAATCCCGCGGAATTCGAGCGCGTCCATCGGCTCATGTACGGCCGCGCGCCTGGCCAGGTGACCGCATGAGCGCCGTCGAGCAGTGCGAGCTGTGCAAGGCGAAAGCCGGCAGGCTCGACTTCACGCGCATCTGCTGCCGCGTGCGATTCCTGCTGAAGCTGCCCCAGGTCGACGCGCGCCGTGCGTGGCTCGAGTACTGGCGCAAGCGAGACGGCGACACCATCGCCACCACCATCGAAACCGAGGTAAAGGCCCGCTGGGCGGAGAGGAACCGGGTATGACGCAATCCCTTTTCGACGATTCCAAGCCGCTGCGCCGGGTGCAGTTCGCGGTGCCCGGGCAGCCGGTGGCCAAGGGCCGTGCGCGCAGTGCCGCCGTCATGCGCGGTGGCAAGGCGTTGATGGTCAACGGCCGTCCGATCATCAAGCACCACACGCCAGAGAAGACCGTCATCTTCGAGAACCTCGTGAAGATGGCCGCAACGCAGGCCATGGCCGGCCATCCCCCTTTCGGCGGCCCCGTCGAGCTGTGGCTCGACATCAACCTGCAGATTCCGGCCAGCTGGTCGAAGAAGCGGCAACAGCAGGCGGCGGCTGGCTTGGTGGCGGCGACGAAGAAGCCCGACGCCGACAACGTGCTCAAGGCCGTGAAGGACGGCATGAACGGGGTTGTGTGGGTCGACGACGCACAGACCGTCGAGTACCGCATCAGTAAGCGCTACAGCACCGCCCCCGGCGTGCTGGTGAGCGTCGAGGAGTTGCCGCTGCAGTCGGCTTGAAGCAAAACGAAACACAAGGGGGAAATCTTGGACGCGGTCTTCCAGACAACCGGGCAGGCGTTGCACCTGTCCTACCTGATGCTGTCGCTACCCGCGACGGAAAAGAACGCCATGCGTATCGCGCTGATCCAGGCGATGGAGTTCACGCCCAAGCTGAACTACCGCCAATCGCAGTGGTTGGACCAGCTGCGCGGCACGCCGTCGGACACGGTCAACTTCGGCGGCCTGACGATGCTCGAGGTGCGCGGGCAATGCTCGATCGTGACGTCGGCGGTGAACAGCCGCCTGCCCACCGCCGAGCGCGGCGCCATCCTTGCCCGGTTCGGGGTTGGCGAAGAGAAAGGGGAAGGCGTCAAGCTGCTGATGCGCTACGCGCGCCGCAGCTGCGGCATCGAGGCATTCGGCGCGGTGTACCTGCTGGCCGCCCGCCACTACATCCCCAAGGTGCGACGCGAGGGGCTGTCGCTGCGCGCGATCGCTGACAAACACGGATTGACGAAGCACGCGGTCGACACGGCTGCCCGTTGGATGGCCAAGCATTTCGCCTCGCTCGAGACGCAGGCCATGCAGCGCCTGCAAACCATCTTCCTGGCCGATGGCCTGGTCGAACAAGCCGAGGAATTCCGCCCGTTGCCGGCGTCGCCAGAGCGCCGCAAGACAATCCGCCGAGCAAAACCGCTCAAGGCCAAGCGCAGCGCGGCGCCAGAGACTGCCGAGGCTTGACTTTCCCGGACAACGCGCCTACATTTTCGCCAGACTTCGCCAAAGTACGTCCAAAGCCCGCCTCCGAGCGGGCTTTTTGCATTCCTGGTGCCGAACATGCTGCCCTCCACCGCCCTGCCCTGGAAGTCGTACCGCGACCCCATGCTGGT
>JBCNOA010000340.1:0-4687 GCA_039594095.1 Dyella sp. | reverse complement strand
GCAGCGTGCACGGTGGTCATCAGGCCGCGCTTGATGCCCCACTTGTCGTTCAGCACCTTGGCAACCGGTGCCAGGCAGTTGGTCGTGCACGAAGCGTTGGAGATGATCGCCTCGCCCTTGTACGTTTCGTGATTCACGCCGTACACGAACATCGGGGTGTCGTCCTTGGACGGGGCCGACATGATCACCTTCTTGGCGCCCGCGTCGATGTGCTTCTGCGCGCCTTCCTTGGTCAGGAAGATGCCGGTCGATTCGATCACCACGTCGGCGCCGACTTCGCCCCACTTCAGCTCGGACGGATCCTTCACGGCGGTCAGGCGGATCTTCTTGCCGTTGACGACGAGCGTGTTGCCGTCGACCGACACTTCACCGTCGAAGCGGCCGTGCACCGAGTCGTACTTCAGCATGTACGCCAGGTAGTCGGGCTCGAGCAGGTCGTTGATGGCAACGACTTCGATGTCCTTGAAGTTGGCGGCGGCGGCGCGGAACACCATGCGTCCGATGCGGCCGAAGCCGTTGATGCCGATCTTGATGGTCATGGTCAGTCTCCTGATAGCAGAAAAGAAATCGACGGTGCGATAAAAACCAGCGCGGCACCTCGTGGGTGCCGCATACGCAAATTCAGTTAAGCAACGACGCTCTTGGCGGTGTTCACCACGTTCTCGACGGTGAAGCCGAAGTGCTTGAACAGCACGCCCGCCGGGGCCGACTCACCGAACGTGTCAATACCGACCACGGCTTGTACCTGGTACTTCCACCAGAAATCGGTCACGCCTGCCTCCACGGCGATGCGCGGCACGCCGGCCGGCAGCACGCTCGCCTTGTAGGCCGAATCCTGTTTGTCGAACACGGTGGTGGCGGGCACCGAAACCACGCGCGCGTGGATGCCCTCGGCAGCGAGCTGGTCTGCTGCACCGACTGCCAGGCCAACTTCCGAACCGGTGGCGATGATGACCACGTCCGGCTTGCCGTTGGGGGCATCGCGCAGCACGTAGCCGCCGCGAGCAATGGCTTCGCGCGTGGCCGGGTTGCGCGCCTGGAACGGCAGGTTCTGGCGGCTGAAGATCAGGCAGCTCGGGCCGTTTTGGCGCTCGATGGCGGCGGCCCAGGCGACGGCGGTTTCGGTCGTGTCGGCGGTGCGCCAGACATCCATGTTCGGGATCAGGCGCAGGCTGGCAACGTGCTCGATGGACTGGTGCGTCGGGCCGTCTTCGCCCAGGCCGATGGAGTCGTGCGTGAAGACGAAGATCGAGCGGATCTTCATCAGTGCGGCCATGCGCAGCGCGTTGCGGCTGTAGTCGGAGAACGTCAGGAACGTGCCGCCGTACGGAATGTAGCCGCCGTGCAGCGCGATGCCGTTCATGATGGCGCTCATGCCGAACTCGCGCACACCGTAGTTGATGTGGTTGCCCCAGGCATCCACACGCACGGCCTTGCTGCCGCTCCAGTTGGTCAGGTTCGAGCCGGTCAGGTCGGCCGAGCCGCCCAGCAGCTCGCCCAGCACCGGGCCGTAGGCTTCGAGCGTGTTCTGGCTGGCCTTGCGCGTGGCAATGGTCTCGGCCTTCTGCTCGCACTTCTCGATGAACTCGGCGACGGCCTTGTCGAAGGCTTCCGGCAGTTCGCCACGCATGCGGCGCTCGAACTGCGCAGCCTCGGCCGGGTAGCGCTCGGAATACGCATCGAACAGGGCATTCCAAGCCTTTTCCAGTGCCTGGCCCTGGCCCTTGGCATCCCAGGCGTCGTACACGGCCTGCGGAACTTCGAACGGAGCGTGCGGCCAGGCCAGCGCTTCGCGTGCGGCAGCAATTTCAACGCCGCCCAGCGGGGCGCCGTGCACATCGTGACCGCCTTCCTTGTTGGGCGCGCCCTTACCGATGAGCGTGCGGCAGCAGATCAGGGTCGGCTTGTCGGACTTCTTGGCTTCGGCAATGGCGGCGTCCACGGCGGCAACGTTATGGCCGTCGACGGCGCGGATGACGTTCCAGCCGTAGGCTTCAAAGCGCTTCGGGGTGTCGTCGTTGAACCAGTGGACAACGTCGCCGTCGATCGAGATGCCGTTGTCGTCCCACAGCGCGATCAGCTTGTTCAGCTTGAGCGTGCCAGCCAGCGAGCAAGCTTCATGGCTGATGCCTTCCATCAGGCAGCCGTCGCCCAGGAAGACATAGGTGTGGTGGTTGACGATGTCAAAGCCCGGGCGATTGAATTCCTGGCCCAGCAGGCGTTCGGCCAGTGCCATGCCGACGGCGTTGGTGATGCCCTGGCCCAGCGGGCCGGTGGTGGTTTCCACGCCCGGGGTGATGCCGTATTCCGGGTGGCCGGCGGTCTTGCTGTGCAGCTGGCGGAAGTTCTTCAGCTCCGACATCGGCAGGTCGTAGCCGGTCAGGTGCAGCAGCGCGTAGATCAGCATCGAGCCGTGGCCGTTGGACAGCACGAAGCGGTCGCGATCAGGCCAGCGCGGGTTCAGCGGGTTGTGGCGCAGGTGGCGGCTCCACAGTGCCACGGCGATATCCGCCATGCCCATCGGCGCGCCGGGGTGGCCGGAATTGGCTTGCTGGACGGCATCCATGGCAAGCACGCGAATGGCGCTGGCCATCAACTGGGTAGGCTGGGTGGTATTCGAGTGGAGGGCGGGGGCGGTCATGCGAACCTGCGGCAGGAGATAGGCGGGAAAACCGCGATTTTACCAGACGGGAATGACCCGGCTGGGGTGATCGCGGTCAGTAAAACGTGCTACGACGTCCCCTCCCCCGCCCGGCTTACCACTCCGCCACGGAACCGTCGGCGTGGCGCCACACCGGGTTGCGCCAGTCGGGGGCTTCCTTGCTGCGTTCGATGACCAGCGCCTCGTCGATGTCCACACCAAGGCCGGGCAGGCACGGCGGGCGGATATAGCCGCCTTCCAGCGCAAAATGGGCTTTATTGCGGACGTAATCGAGCAGTTCGGCGCCTTTGTTGTAATGGATGCCCATGCTCTGTTCCTGCAACGTGGCGTTCCAGCTGACGAAATCCACCTGCAGGCAGGCCGCCAGCGCGATGGGGCCAAGCGGGCAATGCGGCGCCAACGCCACATCGTAAGCCTCGGCCATGGCGGCGATCTTCACGCATTCAGTAATGCCGCCAGCATGAGACAGGTCCGGCTGCAGGATCGACACCCCGCCTGCCTCCAGCACGCGCTTGAAGTCGAAGCGCGAGAACATGCGCTCGCCGGCGGCAATCGGCAGATGGGTGTGGGCGGCCAGGCGGGCATAGGTTTCGGCCTGCTCGGCCAGCACGGGCTCTTCGATAAAGAGCGGGCGATACGGCTCCAGCTCCTTGATGAGCACCTTGGCCATCGGCGCAGAAACGCGGCCGTGAAAATCCAGCCCGAATTCGACGGTGTTGCCAAACGCCGAGCGAATCTCGGCAACCTTGGCGACCGCCGCGTCCACCGCGCGGGACGTGTCGATGATGCCCATCTCTTCGCAGCCGTTGAGCTTGAAGTGATCGAAGCCGCCGGCCTGCAGCGCCTTCATGCCGGCAATCACGTCGGCCGGGCGGTCGCCGCCGACCCAGCTGTAGGTGCGCATCTTGTCGCGCACGAGGCCGCCGAGCAGTTCGTACACCGGCACGCCCAGCACCTTGCCCTTGATATCCCACAGCGCCTGGTCGATGCCGGCGATGGCGCTCATCAGGATCGGGCCGCCGCGGTAGAAGCCGGCGCGATACATGGTCTGCCAGAGGTCGTTGATGCGGCTCGGGTCCTGGCCGATGAGGTAGTCGGACAGCTCGTGCACTGCCGCTTCCACCGTGCGCGCACGGCCTTCGATGACGGGTTCGCCCCAGCCGGTTACGCCCTCGTCGGTCTCGACTTTCAGGAACATCCAGCGCGGAGGCAGGCGGTACGTGGTCAGGCGGGTGATTTTCATGGATCGAATCGATGGTGCGTTCAGGTGCGGACAGATTGGACGGCGCGGTAGGCGGTGACGAAGGCGCGCGCGCGTTCGGCGGTGCGCTCGACGGGCTGGCCCGGGCGATACAGGTCGCTGCCGAGCCCGGCGCCGATGCAGCCGGCGGCAAGGTAATCGGCAAGGTTCTCCGGCGTGATACCGCCGACGGCAAACACCGGCACGTCAGCGGGCAGCACGGCCTTGAGCGCGCGGACATAACCGGTGCCGAGATTGCCGGCCGGGAAGATCTTCAGCGCCTGCGCGCCTGCGTCCAGCGCGGCAAAAGCTTCGGTGGCGGTCATGCAGCCGATGCAGGTGACGAGGCCGGCGTGGACGGCAGCACGAATCACCGGCGTATGCGTGTTTGGCGTGACGACCAGCTTGCCGCCCGCCGCGACCATCAGGTCAACGTCTTCGGGGCGCAGCACGGTGCCCGCGCCGATCAGCGCGCGGTCGCCAAAGGCACGCGCGGCAAGCTGCACGCTCTGCGCCCAGTCGGGCGAGTTCAGCGGAATCTCGATGGCATCGAAGCCGGCATCGACGAGCGCCTGCGTATGCGCGAGCACCTCGTCAGGGCGGATGCCGCGCAGGATGGCGATCAGCGGAAGGTGGGTTGTCCAGGTCATTCGTGATAAAGCTGCGAGCGGCCGCCATCGATGAGGATGTCGGTCGCGTTGATGAAGCGCGCCTCGTCGGACGCGAGGAACAGCGCGGTGTAGGCCACCTCTTCGGGCTCGCCGATGCGCTTGCACGGCAGCAGT
>JBCNOA010000034.1:0-23909 GCA_039594095.1 Dyella sp. | reverse complement strand
ACTTGATCGCTATCCGGTAGGGCAGCTTGCTGTCGGGCGGCAAGCGGAAGCTGAGGAAATAGCTGCGTTCGCCGTTGATGCTGGCGACCATGCTGCCCGGTCCCAGGTCGAAGCGCTTTGGCCGCCAGGGCAGCAGGGTCTGGTACGAGAAATCGGCGAAGCTGCTGCAGCAAGGGGTTGCCTGCTGCAAGGCGGCCTTAGCCTGGTCCAGCGCCGAACTGCTCTCCTCCGGAGGCCGCAGGTTCGGCGGCACCAGCTCCTTCACCCCGTGGCAGCCGCCGAGGGTCAGGATGGAAAGAGCGAGCAACGGAGCGAGTAGCCGTGGGCGTGGAAGCATCGTCGATATCAGAACTCGTCAGAACTCGGCGGTTCCCGCGGCGCGCGGATACGGAATGGCGTCACGGATGTTGGAGAGGCCGCAAACGTAAACCAGCAGGCGCTCGAAGCCCAGGCCGAAGCCGGCATGCGGCACGGTGCCGTAGCGGCGCAGGTCACGGTACCAACCGTAAGTTGCCGAATCGAGACCGAATTTGGCCATCCGGCGGTCGAGGTAATCCAAGCGTTCTTCGCGCTGGCTGCCGCCGATGATCTCGCCGATGCCCGGCGCGAGCACGTCCATGGCCGCCACGGTCTTCTCGTCGTCGTTCAGGCGCATATAGAACGCCTTGATCTGTTCCGGATAGTTCATGACCACCACCGGGCGGCCGACGTGCTTCTCGGCCAGGTAGCGCTCGTGCTCGGTCTGCAGGTCGACGCCCCAGGTCACGGGGAATTCGAACTTCTGGCCGGATTTCTTGAGGATATCGATCGCGTCGGTGTAGTCGATGCGCTCGAACGGCTGGGCGATAAACGCCTCCAGCCGCGTGATCGCCTCCGGCAGCACGCGCTCGGCGAAGAAGGCCATGTCGTCCGGGCGTTCTTCCAGCACGGCCTTGAAGATGGCTTTCAGGAAGGCTTCGGCGCAGTCGGCGTCGGCGGCCAGGTCGGCGAAGGCGATCTCCGGCTCCACCATCCAGAACTCGGCCAGGTGGCGCGGCGTGTTGGAGTTCTCGGCGCGGAACGTGGGGCCGAAGGTGTAGACCTTGCTCATCGCCAGCGCGTAGGCCTCGACGTTGAGCTGGCCGGACACGGTGAGGAAAGCCTCGCGCCCGAAGAAATCCTTGCGGAAATCGATCTTGCCGTCCGGCGTGCGCGGCAGATTGGCCAGGTCCAGGGTGGACAGGCGGAACATGTCGCCGGCGCCCTCGGCGTCGGACGTGGTGATGATCGGCGTGTTGATCCAGAAAAAGCCCTGTTCGGTGAGGTGGCGGTGGATCGCCGTCATCATCGTGTGGCGCACGCGGGTGACGGCGCCGAACAGGTTGGTGCGCGGGCGCAGGTGCGCCACTTCGCGCAGGAACTCCATGGAGTGCTGCTTGGGTTGGATCGGATAGGTTTCCGGGTCGTCGACGAGGCCGGTGACTTCGACGCGCTCCGCCTGCAGCTCGAACGCCTGCCCCTTGCCCTGGGATGGCACCAGCGTCCCTTCCACGATCAGGCCGGCGCCCGCCGTCAGGTGCTTCACTTCGGATTCGTAATTGGCCAGGGTGGCGGGCACGACCGCCTGGATGGGGTCGAAGCAGGAGCCGTCCGTGACGTTGACGAAGGACAGGCCGGCCTTGGAATCGCGCCGGGTACGCACCCAGCCCCTGACCGTCACCTTGCTGCCGGCCTCGATCTTGCCGGAGAGGGCCTGTTTGACGCTGACCACCGCCATGGATTGAAACTCCTGCTGATGTGCCGCATGTGGCACCTGTAACCGGGTGAAACCCGTTTGCGCCTCGGCGCTCGGGGCAAACCTGCATCATAATGTAGGCTTCGTCCGATCCGCGATGTTCCGATCGTCATTTCGCCGCACCGACTGCCAGCTCATGAGTATCAGCATCACCCCCGCCGCCAGTGAACGCATGCGCCACTTCCTGGCCAACTCGCCAGGCGCCGCCGGCGTGCGTTTCGGCGTGAAGCGCACGGGCTGTTCGGGTTTCTCGTACGTGGTCGATCTGGCCGAGAGCGTGGCGGCGGACGACCGCACCCTCGAGCTGGAGGAAGGCGTGCGCTTGATCGTGGACGCCAAGAGCCTGCCCCTGGTGGACGGTACGGTGATCGACTTCCAACGCCAGGGCCTCAATGCCAGCTTCGTATTCCACAACCCGAACGCCACGGGCGAGTGCGGTTGCGGTGAGAGCTTCACGGTCTCCTGAGGCCTGCCGGCTGGCCGCTTGCGGTAAACCTCTATAACTATTTACAATTCCGCTTCTGTCCTGGCGAAAAAGGCCTGGACAGGACCTTGCCTCATCGCGTCCGGCGGGAGGCTGCCAGGCCCGAAAAGGCCGCATCCACAAGGAGTTACCCCTCAATGACCCTGCGTCATTACGAAGTTGTGTTCCTGGTCCACCCTGACCAGAGCGAGCAGGTCCCGGCCATGGTCGAGCGCTACAAGGCGCTGATCGAAGCCGACGGCGGCAAGATCCACCGTCTCGAGGACTGGGGCCGCCGCCAGCTGGCGTACCCGATCGTGAACCTGGCCAAGGCGCACTACGTGCTGCTGAATATCGAAGTCGGCCAGAACGCGCTGAACGAACTGGAGTCGGGCTTCCGCTTCAACGACGCCGTCCTGCGCCACCTGGTGATCAAGCGCGATGCCGCCGATACCGAGCCGTCCTTCATCCTGAAGTCCAAGGAAAAGGATGACGCCAAGTCCTCGCGTCGCCGCGACGACGACAGCGACAGCGAAGGTGACGACCGCCGCGGCGGCCGTAACGACAACGACCGCGACAGCGACGACTGATCAGGAGCACTAAGCCATGTCCAAGTTCTTCCGCCGCCGCAAGTTCTGCCGCTTCACGGCCGAAAACGTGAAGGAGATCGATTACAAGGATCTCAACACGCTGCGCCAGTACATCACCGAGAACGGTAAGATCGTGCCGAGCCGCATCACCGGCACCAAGGCGCGCTACCAGCGCCAGCTGGCTACCGCGGTCAAGCGCGCGCGCTTCCTGGCGCTGCTGCCGTACACCGATAACCACGACGTCTGATCGATCGCGCCCGGCCTCGTGCCGGGCGCCTCGCTCAACTCCTTCGGACAACCGTCCACGGCTGCGCCGGGCCTAAGCCGGCGCTAACGAAAAGGAATAAACCATGGATCTGATCCTCCTCGAGAAAGTCCGCGGCCTCGGCAACCTGGGCGACAAGGTCAAGGTGAAGCCGGGCTACGGCCGTAACTACCTGCTGCCGCAAGGCAAGGCCGTGCCGGCCACCGCCGCCAACCTCGAAGGTTTCGAGAAGCGCCGCGCCGAGTACGAAGCCAAGGCCAACAAGCAGCTGTCCGACGCCCAGGCCCGTCAGGCCAAGCTGGTTGACGCGGCGGTGACCATCACCGTCAACGCCAGCCCGGAAGGTAAGCTGTACGGTTCGGTCGGCCCGCGCGAGATCGCCGACGCCTTGCAGGCGGCTGGCTTCGAAGTCCACAAGAACGAAGTGATCCAGGGCGAAGGCCCGATCCGCGCCACCGGCGAGTTCGAAGTGGTCATCGCGCTGCACGCCGACGTGCAGTCGACGGTCAAGGTGACGGTGGTCGGCGAGAAGTAAGCCGCCCCCTTCGCCGCGTTGGTCCAGACGGGCGCCTCCGGGCGCCCGTTTGTTTTGGGGCGCGCTGTTCTAGGGACGCCCCGCTTGGGCACAGGAACGGTGGCCCGCCGGTTTATCCACCGGCACCCACAGGTTATCCACAGAGTTATGGTCTCGCCGCATGAGAAAACGCCGCGTATCCTCTGACGCCGACGATCCGCGTTGGTCGGAGTCGCCTTCACGAGGAGACTCGATGTCCTTTGTTCCAGACCGAAAGCACGGCAACACCTCGATCGAGGCGCTGCGCGTGCCCCCGCACTCCATCGAAGCCGAGCAAGCCGTGCTGGGCGGGTTGATGCTTTCGCCGGATTCGCTGGACAAGGTGGCGGATCGACTGGGCGAGCGCGACTTCTACCGCAAGGACCACCGCCTGATCTGGCGCGCCATCACCGAGCTCGCCAACAAGGGCATGCCGTGCGACGCGGTCACCCTGGGTGATTGGTTCGAGGCCAATGGCCTGGCCGAATTGGTTGGCGGTGCGACCTATTTGGTGGAGCTGGCCAATGCGACGCCCAGCGCGGCCAATATCAGTGCTTATGCGGACATCGTGCGCGAGAAGTCGATTCTCCGACAGCTGATCGATGCGGGCACGGAGATCACCGAGGACGGCTATCGCCCTGAAGGCAAGAGCGTGCACGAGGTGCTGGAAAGCGCCGAGCAGCGCGTGTTCAAGATTGCCGAGTCGGGTGCGCGCGGCAAGAAGGACACCGTGTCCATGCGCGAAGCGGTGAAGGATGCCTTCCGCATCCTGTCCGAGCGCTATGAGAATCGCGGGCAGCTCACCGGCATCTCCACCGGCTTCACCGATCTGGATGAACTCACGTCGGGCCTTCAGCCGTCGGATCTGATCATCGTCGCGGCGCGTCCGTCGATGGGCAAGACCGCGTTCTCGGTGAACATCGCCGAAGCCGCCGCGCTGCGCGGCAAGAAGGCGGTGGTGATCTTTTCAATGGAAATGTCGGCTTCGCAGCTGGCCTTCCGTATGATTTCCTCGGTCGGGCGCATCCACGCGCAGCATCTGCGCAACGGCGATCTGGCCGAAGAGGACTGGCCGCGCGTGACCAACGCCATCGCGCTGCTCTCCGACGCGAAGATCTTCATCGACGATACCCCTGGCCTGTCACCGGTGGAAATGCGCTCGCGTTCGCGCCGACTGCACCGCGAACACGGCGGGCTAGGGCTGATCGTGATCGACTACCTGCAGCTGATGCAGGTGCCGGGCATGAAGGAAAACCGCGCGACCGAGATTTCGGAGATCTCGCGCTCGTTGAAGGGCTTGGCGAAGGAGCTCAACTGCCCGGTGATCGCCTTGTCGCAGCTCAACCGCTCGTTGGAGCAGCGCGCCGACAAGCGGCCAATGATGTCCGATCTTCGCGAATCCGGCGCTATCGAGCAGGACGCGGACGTGATCATGTTCATCTACCGCGACGAGTACTACAACAAGGAATCGCCGGACAAAGGCCTGGCTGAGATCATCATCGGCAAGCAGCGAAACGGCCCGACCGATACGGTCAAGCTCACCTTCCTCGGTCACTACACCAAGTTCGAGAATTACGCGCCGGATTCGTTTGTCGGCGCATTCGAGTAATCGATCCTGACGGTAGCGGGTGCGGCGATGTCGCGCCCGCTTCGTTCATGCCTCAGAGCGCAGGCCCAGCAGCTCGGCCAGCCGATGCCGGCGCGTTGCGCTGTCGTCGCGGCAACGGGCTGCATTCGCCGCTCCATTGTTGGTGTCCAATACGACGCGTCTCGGCGAAACGAAGCGCGCGTCTTCGTGGCGCACGTGGCGGCCGACGAGCAGAGCGACCGGACCGTCGCCCATGAAGCGGGAGGGATGGAATGGCATGTGCGGCTCCTGTAGACGTGCCGACAGGAGACCTCGCTGCGATAAGCCCGGCTGTCGAGATCTTTAGGCGTCCACGCGGCCCGAGCCGGGCCAGAAATCGCCGGCATGCTGGCGCGTCCACTCCAGCGCGAAATCGCGAAACAGTCGCACGCGCGCCGACCCGCGCAGGTCGGGGTGCGTGGCGAACCAGAGTTGCGATTGCACTTCCGCGAGCGGATCGCCGATGCGGCATACACGAGGCGACGCGCCGGCATGGAAGCAGGGCAACAGGGCGCGCCCGACGCCCGCTTCGCAAGCAGCCAGCGCCGCCGGCAATGTGTCGACAGTCATTGCGATGTTGGAAGGATCCACATGCGTGCGCAGCCACTGCGCGGCATCCAGGTGCGACAGTGCGTCGCCGAATCCGATCCAGCGTTCGCCGGCGCTTTTCCTGCGGGCACGCGGTTCGTAAATGGCCGTGGCGATCGGTGCCAACCTGCGCACCGACAATCCAGGCGGGGACGTGCGGGCAGGGCGTAGCGCCACGTCCGCGTCGCGCTTTTGCAGGGTCAGGAAGGCATTGTTGATGACTAGCTCGAAACGGACGTCGGGATGTCTCGCTTCAAACGCCGTGCAGAGGTCCACGACATGCCGCGCCAGCGTGTCCGGTGCCGTAACGCGCAGAAGGCCTTGCACGCGGCGATCGTGGCCTTGCAGTTCGCGCTCCAGGCGCGAGGTCTCGTCGAGCACCCTCTCAGCCGTGGCGGCGGCCAGTTCGCCCGCTTGCGTCGCCTGGTAGCCGTGCCGGCTGCGCCGAAAGAGTGTGACGCCGGCACGCGCCTCGAGCGCGCCGAGCCGGCGGAACGCATTGGAGTGATCGATGCCCAGTTCCCGTGCGGCGCCGGCAAGGCTGCCGTGGGCCGCGACGGCGCGGACCAGCGCCAGATCGTCCAATGACCAATCGCCTGACTTCATGCGCAAGGTTTCCTTGTGCCGGCGACGGATGGTGCCGGCGCGCCGGTGGCCGGATGCTGCCGCCTCCCCAAGGAGGACCGCATGAAACTCTACTTCACCCCCGGTACTTGTTCCCTGGCTCCCCACATCGTGCTGCGCGAACTGGGGCTTTCGTTCGAACTGGTCCGCGTGCAACTCGGGGCGGCACCGGTCGTCGCCTCGACGCAGGGCGATTACCTGGCGTTGAACCCCAGCGGCTACGTACCGCTTCTCGAGCTCGATGATGGTCAAAGGCTGACGGAGGGTGCGGCCATCCTGCAGTACCTCGCCGACTTGCATCCCGAGAGTGGATTGCTGCCGGCAGCGACGCCCCTGGAGCGTTACGAAGCGATGCGCTGGCTGGTCTACGTCAGTTCCGAGCTGCACAAGATGTTCAGCCCCTGGCTGTTCCATCCGGAGTACGGCGAACAGGCGGCGCAGGTGGCGAGAGCGCGCATCGCCAGGCGGCTCGAACAGGTGGAGCGTCAGCTCGAAGGGCGCGACTACCTGCTCGGCGGGGCCTTCACCGTGGTCGACGCTTACCTGTTCGCCATCGTCAGCTGGGCGAAGCCCTGCGGGATATCGCTGGACGTTTTCCCTCACTTGAGGGCCTGGCTGGAACGCGTGGGCGCAAGGCCGACCGTGCGGGCCGCGCAGCAGGCCGAGAAGTCGCGATGAGGACATCGGCGGCGTGGTCGATGCTGCTGGCGGCGGGTGCGCTCGACGTGCTGTGGGCGTTGTCGATGAAGCTCGCCCATGGGTACACCCGTCCCGGCTGGACGTCGCTCTCGCTGTTGGCCTTGGCCGCGTTCGTCTGGCTGCTGGGGAGGGCGCTCATGGTGTTGCCGGTGGGCAGCGCCTATGCGGTATGGACCGGTCTGGGCGCGGCCGGCACCGCTGTCCTCGGCGCGGCGTGCTTCGGAGAGAGTCTGACGTTGCTCAGGATGGCGGGCGTGGCACTCATCGTGGCGGGGGTTGTGATCCTGCGAATGGTGCCGGGCCCCTGACGCGGCGCCCGCGAATTTCCTTATGCCGGCCCGGCCGGCTCCATGCGGGGAAGATCACGCAGGACTAGGATGCCTCGGCCCGGAACGGCCCGGCTGCTAAGCTTGGCCGCGGCCGTTCCGGCCCATCCCGGCGCGTCCGGGCAGCGTTTTCCCTCCTGCAGCGAAGCCGTCGCGACCCCGCGCCGCGGCGCGAAGGAATCATGAGTCGCACCACCGTCGCCACCATCCATCTCGGCGCTCTCCGTCACAACCTGGACCGCATCAAGGCGATGGCCGCGCCGGCCAAGGTCATGGCGGTCGTCAAGGCCGACGCCTACGGTCACGGCCTGGAGCGGGTCGCACGGGCGCTGGACGGTGCGGCGGACGCTTTCGCGGTGGCGGCGCAGGGCGATGGCCTGCGCTTGCGCGCCCAGGGCCACCGGCAGCGCATCGTGGTGCTGTCCGGCCCGGACCGCGCCAGCGACATCGCCGAAATGCAGCGGCTGCAGCTGGACGCGGCGATCCACCACGAATCCCAGCTCGCCTGGTTGGACGAGGCATCGTCCTCGCGCGGACCGTTGCGCGTATGGCTGAAAGTCGATACGGGCATGCATCGCCTGGGCTTTCCGCCGGAGCGGGTCGCGGAAATTCATGCGCGGCTGGCGTCGATGCCCGGTATCGACCCGGAGATCGGTCTATTGACCCATTTCTCCGAATCGGAAGCTTTCGACGGCGAGGAAACGTCCGCGCAGATTCGCCGCTTCAACGAAGCGGTGGCTGGATTGAGCGGGCCGCGCGCGCTGTCCAATTCGGCTGGCGTGCTCGGCTGGCCCGAGGCGCGCGGCGATTGGGTCCGTACCGGCGGATTGCTGTACGGCCTTTCGGTGGTGGCGGGGAAGACCGGCGCGGACTTCGGTTTCCGCCCGGCGATGACCCTGACCACCCGGCTCATCGCCGTCAACCGAATCCGCCGCGGCGAGCGCATCGGTTACAACGGCACGTGGACTTGCCCCGAGGACATGCCTGTCGGCGTCGCCGCCGTGGGCTACGGCGACGGTTATCCGCGCAGCGCCGCCAGCGGCACGCCGGTGCTCGTCGGCGACCGGCGCGTGCCGCTGATCGGGCGGGTATCGATGGATCTGATTACGCTCGACCTGCGCGAAGCGCCGCAGGCCAAAGTGGGCGATCGGGTGACGCTTTGGGGGCCGGAGCTGCCGGTCGAGCACATCGCCGCGCAGGCAGGCACGATCTCTTACGATCTGACCTGCGGCATGACCCGACGCGTATTGTTCGTGGAAGACGACAACTAGGCTTGATCTTCGCGTCTCGCGGTTTGCGATGAAGGCGGGCTAAGCTCGCCTTTTCGCGTTTCCGGGAATCGATTTTCATGGCCAAGGCCAAAACGGCTTACGTCTGCGCCGACTGCGGAGCGGAGCATTCCAAGTGGCAGGGGCAATGCATCGAATGCGGCGCCTGGAACACGCTGAGCGAATTCGTGGTCCAGCCTGCGACCAAGTCGGCCGGCGCCGCCCGCAGCGCGGGCTATGCCGGCGCCGCCAGCGGAGCGCCGAAGGTGACGCCACTCACCTCGGTGGCGCTTACGGCGGAAGTCCGCACGCTGACTGGCATCGGCGAACTCGATCGCGTGCTTGGTGGCGGTCTGGTGGACGGTTCGGTCGTACTGATCGGCGGCGACCCCGGCATCGGCAAATCCACGCTGTTGCTGCAGATGCTGGGCAAGCTGGGCGAACAGCTGGCCAGCGTTTACGTGACCGGCGAGGAATCGCTGGCCCAGGTGGCGGCCCGGGCGCAGCGCCTCGATCTGCCGCTGGGTCCGCTGCACGCCCTGGCCGAGACCTGTATCGAACGCATCCTCGAACAGGCCGTGGCGACGCGGCCCCGCGTGCTGGTGATCGATTCGATCCAGACGATATGGACGGAAATGCTGACGGCGGCCCCGGGCTCGGTGAGTCAGGTACGCGAGTCCGCGGCCAAGCTCACCCGCTTTGCGAAGGAGACTGGCACCTCCGTGTTCCTCGTCGGTCACGTGACCAAGGAAGGCGGTATCGCCGGTCCGCGTGTACTCGAGCACATGGTCGACGCGGTGCTGTATTTCGAAGGGGAATCCGGCAGCCGATTTCGTGTGCTGCGCGCATTCAAGAACCGCTTCGGCGCGGTGAACGAGTTGGGCGTTTTCGCCATGTCCGAAAAGGGGCTGCGCGAAGTACCCAATCCCTCCGCCATTTTTCTTTCCGCCCACGCTGGCCCGACCTCGGGCAGCGCAGTGATGGTGACGCGCGAAGGCACGCGACCGCTGTTGGTGGAAGTGCAGGCGCTGGTCGACCAGTCTTCGCTGGGCAACCCGCGTCGCGTCGCGCTCGGGCTGGAACAGAATCGGCTGGCCATGTTGCTGGCGGTGCTGCATCGGCACGGTGGTGTGGCGGCGTACGACCAGGACGTGTTCGTCAATGTCGTGGGCGGCATCCGCGTCCAGGAAACAGCCGCGGATTTGCCGGTCCTGCTGGCGGTACTGTCGAGCCTGCGCGATAGGCCATTGCCCGAGAAGACCATTGCGTTCGGCGAGGTCGGCCTGTCGGGCGAGATCCGTCCCGTACCCAATGGCGACGAGCGCCTCAAAGAGGCGGCGCATCACGGTTTTCAGCGCGCCATCGTGCCGAAAGCGAATGCGCCCAAGAAGGGCAAGGTGGGTGAGCTGGAAGTGATCGGCGTGGAGCGGCTCGGGCAAGCGATCGACGCTTGCAGGTGAGGATGGCGCGGTATCGCCGCATCTGTCGCCGATCACGTTCCGTGTCGAAGTCGAGTGAAGATCGGCGCCACGTTCCGGCGCCGTGCGCTTCCTCTTGAAGCTGTGCGGTGCATCAATAAACGCGGCCGTCCTCGACTGGCAGCATCCCCGCTCACGATGCGACGCAGCGTACTCAAGGAGTGGGGGCTATGCGGATCCTGTTTCTGTCTACCCGTCATAACGGGCTGTCTCAGCGCGCGCAGGTCGAGCTGGAAGAGTCGGGGCATCACCTTGATATCGCGGAAGTGGCCAGCGGCGCGCAGATGGAGGCCGCGGCGCAGCGCTTCCAGCCGGATCTGATCCTGGCGCCGATGCTCAAGTCGGCGATTCCCGCGAGCGTGTGGCAACGGCATACCTGCCTCATCGTGCATCCGGGCATTCCAGGCGATCGTGGCCCCTCCGCGCTGGATTGGGCGCTGCTGGAGGGCGCATCCACCTGGGGCGTGACCGTGCTGGAAGCGCGCGACGAACTGGATGGCGGTCCCGTCTGGGCGCACCGCGAATTCCCGCTTCGCGCCGCGAGCAAGAGCGCCATCTATCGACGCGAAACGACAGACGCAGCCATGGCGGCGATCCGCGAGGCGCTCGAACGATATCAGCGGGGAGCGCGCCCGCCGTTCGGTGAGGCATCACTCTCGCACGAAGGGCGCGAGCGCCCGCCTTGCCGGCAGGCCGACCGGCAGATCGATTGGGATGCGCCCGTCGAGCAGGTGCTGCGCCATATCCGTTCTGCCGACAGCGCGCCCGGGCTCATCGCGTCGCTGGGCGGCACGAAGGTGCGGCTGTTCGGCGCGCAGCGCGAGGCGAAGCTGCGCGGCAAGCCGGGGAAGTTGCTGGCGAAGCGCGATGGCGCGGTATGTGTGGCCTGCGCGGATGGGGCGCTGTGGATCAGCCATCTGCGCCGCCGGCAGGGCCTCTCGGTGGACGATCCGCGCTACGACGTAAAGTTGCCCGCGACGCAAGTGTTGGCCGACCGCCTGGAGGGCGTGCCCGATTCCCCGCTGGCGCCGGATGCGCGCCCTTCCGCAGCGACGTGGCAACCGATTCGCTATCGCGAACGCGGTCACCATGGTTATCTGCATTTCGATTTTCTCAATGGCGCCATGAGCACCGATGCGCTGCAGCGTCTGCTCTCGGCCTATCGCTATGCGCGGGCGCGCCCGACCCGGACGCTGATCCTTTGCGGCGGCGAAGACTTCTGGTCGAACGGTATCGATCTCAACGCGATCGAGGCCTCCGGCGATCCGGCCGAGGCCTCGTGGCAGAACATTTTGGCGATGAACGCCCTCGTGCGGGAGATCATCCTCACGCACGACAAGCGCACGGTCGCGCTGATGCGCGGCAATGCGGGTGCCGGCGGGGTGATCCTCGCGCTCGCGGCCGACCTTGTGTACGCCCGTGAGGGCATCGTCCTCAATCCGCATTACAAGGGTATGGGCGGACTTTATGGTTCCGAGTACTGGACGTACCTTCTGCCGCGGCGCGTCGGCGAGACCGCGGCGCGGCTCCTGACCGAATCGCTGCAGCCGCTGGGTACGGCGCGCGCCAAGCGTATTGGCCTCGTCGATGGCGTGCTTCCCGAAAGCGAGCTGCCAGGCGCCATGGAGTCCCTGCTGGCGCCGGGCAACGAAGCGCGGCATTGGCGCGAAGAGCTGGCGCGCAAGGCGGCGCGTCGTGAGGAAGACGAGCGTCGCAAGCCGCTGGAGCGTTATGCCGAGGAGGAGCTCGCCGAAATGCGCCGCAATTTCTTCGGCGTCGATCCGGCCTATCACCTCGCGCGCCGTGCATTCGTGCGCAAGCAGGAGCCGATTTCGGAGAGCGCTGCGGCGGAGCGCGCCTGAAGATCGTTTGAGACGGCGACTGCCGCCCGCTTAGACGGGCGGCAGTGCGAGGAATGCGGGCAGCTGTTCCGCGCGAGCCGAATGGGCGGCCAGCGCCGGGTAGTCATGAGGAAGAACGAGTTCGGGCTGCATCAGCTGAGTGAAGCGCCATGCCACAGCGGTGGTGATGTCGGCCTGCGTGAGCACATTGCCCAGCAGCCATGCGTTACGGCCGGTGGCTTCCTGCTCGAGTTGCGTATAAGCAGCCTTGAGTTGCCCCTGAATTCGCGCGAGCCAGCCAGCGTCGCGATGATCCTCGGAGCGTTTACCTTCGTACACGATCTGCACGCTTTTCTCGGCCGCGATCAATGCCAAGCCGGTCAGGCGCAACGCGTGCAGGCGCTCGGCCGGATCGGCCGGCATGAGGCTGGGGCCGGAGCCGACGGTTTCGGCCCAGTCGATGATCAGTGTGGAATCCACCAGTTGCCAACCGTCGTCGCCGACCAGCGTGGGGGCTTTGACCAGCGGGTTGATCGCCTGGAATTGATCGAACTGGCGGAATACCGATAGCGACAGGTGCTCGAATGCCAGGCCTTTGAGCGTCAGCGTGATCGCCGCGCGGCGTACGAAGGGGGAATCCAGCATGCCGATCAGCTTCACGTGAGATCTCCTCGGGGCTCAGGCGGTGCGGTGGAGGATCAGTTCCAGGACCGCCTTGGTGCCGAAGAACGCCAGCAACAGCACGGCCATGCCAGTCAGGGTGAGGTTCACTGCGCGGCGGCCGCGCCAGCCATGGCGCCAGCGCCCGAACAGCAGCGCGCCGAACACCAGCCAGGCGATGATCGACAACACGGTCTTGTGGATGAGGTGCTGGCCGAAAAGGTCGTCTACGAACAGCGCGCCGGTCAGCAGCGTCAGCGTGAGCAGCGCGAAGCCGGCGCCGATGAGGCGAAACATCAGCGTCTCGGTCAGCGTCAGCGGAGGCAGTGCGCGCAGCCAGGGGCCGAATTGCTTGTGCCGCAGCGTGCGGTCTTGGATGGCCAGAAGGATCGCCAGCACCGCGGCGATCGAGAGCACGCTGAAGGCGAGCAGCGCCACCGTCACATGCAGCTTGATCTGCCAGCCCATCGCCAGAGGAGCAGTGGCAGGCGCGAGATAGGCGTCCGCGGCCAGCAGCAATGCCGTCAGGGGGAACACGATGACGCCCAGCGCGGCCACGGGTCGGCTGAGATTCACGGCGAGAGTCATCGCGGACACCACGCAGGCGACCAGCGAAAGGGCGGCGAAGAAATGCAGGTCCACCGAGCCGCGATGGATGCCCAGCAGGATGCCCGCGTGAACCAGTACCGCCATGCCGGCCAGGCCAAGGGCGGACTTGTTCAATGGCTGGCCGCCACCCAGCAGCGGCCGCGCCAGGCCTCCCGCTGCGGCGAGGTAAAGCGCGATGGCGAGCAGGGAGAGGAGGTGAATGGCCATGACGGGCGAGTGTCTCATACGGCCTTGGGGCAGGTGAATGCGGCCAGAGCGTCCTCCGCTATACTTGGCCACTTTCCCTTAGCCGTACTCCGCCATGTTCGAGTCGCTCAGCCAACGCCTCTCCGCCACCGTCAACCGCTTGCGCGGCCGTGGCCGCCTGACCGAGGAAAACATCCGCGAGTCACTGCGCGAGGTGCGCATCGCCCTGCTCGAGGCAGACGTCGCCTTGCCGGTGGTGCAGGCGCTGATCGAGCGCGTGAAGGTGCGTGCCGTCGGCCAGGAAGTGCTCAAGAGCCTGAGCCCCGGCCAGGCCTTGGTGAAGGTGGTCAGCGACGAGCTGACCGCGGTGATGGGCACTGCGAACAGCGAGCTGAACCTCGCGCAGCAGCCGCCGGCTGTAGTGCTGATGGCGGGCCTGCAAGGTGCGGGCAAGACCACGACGGTGGCCAAGCTGGCGCGCTTCCTTACCGAGCGCAAGAAAAAGAAGGTGATGGTGGTCAGCTGTGACGTTTATCGTCCGGCGGCTATCGAGCAGTTGCGCACGCTGGCCGAACAGGTCGGCGTCAAGTTCTTCCCCTCCGAGTCGGGCCAGAATCCGGTCGATATCGCGAAGAACGCGATCGCCGCTGCTCGCCGCGAAGTGGTCGACGTGCTGCTGGTGGACACCGCGGGCCGCCTGCACATCGACGAGGCCATGATGGCCGAGATCAAGGCGCTGCATGCCGCGATCACCCCGATCGAAACCCTGTTCGTGGTCGACTCGATGACCGGCCAGGACGCGGCCAATACCGCGAAGGCCTTCGCCGAGGCGTTGCCGCTCACCGGTGTGGTGCTGACCAAGACCGATGGCGATGCGCGCGGTGGCGCCGCGCTGTCGGTGCGCTATGTCACCGGCCGTCCGATCAAGTTCCTGGGCGCAGGCGAGAAGACCGATGCGCTCGAGCCGTTCCATCCCGACCGCGTCGCTCAGCGCATCCTGGGCATGGGCGACGTGCTGTCCCTGGTGGAGGAGGTCGAGCGCAAGGTCGATCAGGAGAAGGCCCAGAAGCTGGCCGAGAAGGTCATCAAGGGCAAGCGTTTCGATCTCAACGACATGCGCGACCAGCTCGAGCAGATGTCCAACATGGGTGGCCTGGCCGGCCTGATGGACAAGCTTCCGGGCGTCTCGGGGCTGCCGGACAATGTGAAATCCAAGGTCAACGACGGCGAAATCAAGCGCATGGTGGCCATCATCAATTCGATGACCAAGAAGGAGCGCCGCCATCCCGATCTGCTGAATGGCTCCCGCCGCGCCCGCGTGGCCCGCGGTTCGGGCACCCAGCCGGCCGATGTGAACCGCCTGCTGAAGCAGTACATGCAGATGGAAAAGATGATGTCCAAGCTTTCCAAAGGCGGCAGCAAGGGGTTGCTGAGGCAGATGCGCGGCGCCCTGAAGGGCATGGGCGGTATGGGCGGCCTGCCGCCGATGCGCTGACCGGAGTGGCGGGCGCGCTATTGACAAGCACGCCGCCTATTCCCTTTTTACGTTTTTCTCTCTAAAATGCCGCGTTTACCGCGCCCGTGCCCGGGCGTGCTGCCGGCGCAGCCGGCGATTCCGGAGCTTTTACTTATGGTCAAGATTCGTCTTTCGCGCGGCGGCGCCAAGGGCCGTCCGTTCTACCACGTCGTCGTCACCGACTCGCGCAGCGCGCGTGAAGGCCGCAATATCGAAAACGTGGGCTTCTACAACCCGGTCGCCGCGGGCAAGGACAAGCGCCTCGAGCTGAACGTCACCCGCATCCAGGAATGGGTGTCCAAGGGCGCCCAGCTGAGCGACAAGGTCGCCGCCCTGGTGAAGGAAGCAGGCAAGCAGCAGGCCGCTGCCTGAGTATGAGTGCAGCCGGTCGGCGCGTCGTGGTGGGACGCATCGTCGGGCTGTTCGGTGTGCAGGGCTGGCTCAAGATCGAATCCTGGACCGAGCCCCGCACCCAGATTTTCCGGTATCAGCCCTGGCTGCTCAGTGCGGCGCCGGGCGAGGAAACGGAAGTCAAAGGGGTCAAGGGTCGTCCGCAGGGCAAGGGGCTTATCGCTCAGATGCCCGGCATCGATGGCCGTGACGCGGCGGCAGCGCTGGTGGGGCTGGACATTTACGTCTCCCGCGAGCAACTGCCTCCCCCCGGGAAGGACGAGTATTACTGGGTCGATCTCGAGGGTCTCGAGGTCGTCACTACGGAAAACGTGGTGCTGGGGCGGATCAGTCACCTGTTCGCCACCGGCGCCAACGATGTCGTGGTGGTAAGGGACGGCGAGCGTGAGCGGCTGATTCCTTTCGTCCAGGGTTCTTACGTGCGTTCGGTGGATCTGTCCGGCGGACGCATGGTGGTGGACTGGGATCCTGAATTCTGACGGCGGTTTCGCCGCAGCTGGAGTTTGAGGGTCATGCGCTTCGACGTCGTCACGCTGTTTCCCGACTTCGTGCGCCAGTGCGCTGCCGTCGGCGTCGTCGGGCGTGCCCAGCAGCGCGAGCTGCTCCGGGTGGAAACCTGGAACCCGCGCGAGTACGCCAATGACAATTACCGCACCGTGGACGGCCGCACCTGTGGCGGCGGACCCGGGATGGTGATGCTGATCGACCCTTTGCGCGCGGCGCTCAAGGCCATGCGCGAAGCGGCACCGGAGCCGGTGCACGTGATTTACCTCAGCCCACAAGGCTCGAGGCTGACGCAAGGTAGGGTGGAGGCGCTGGCCAGGTTGCCGCGAATCGCCTTGCTTTGCGGGCGTTACGAAGGTGTGGACGAGCGTTTGCTGGCGCATGAGGTCGACGAAGAGCTGTCGATCGGCGATTATGTGCTGTCCGGTGGCGAGCTGGGTGCGGCGGTGATCATCGATGCCGTGGGCCGCTTGCAGGAAGGCGCGCTCAATGATGCGCAGTCGGCGCAGCAGGATTCGTTCTCCGACGGATTGCTGGATTGCCCGCACTACGCGAAACCGGTGCACCATGCACTGGGTGATGTACCGGAAGTGCTGCTGTCCGGCGACCATGCGGCCATTCGTCGCTGGCGCCTCAAGCAGGCTCTGGGACGGACCTGGTTGCGGCGCCCGGATCTCTTGGTGCAACGCGCGCTGGATGCGGAATCCCGGGCGTTGTTGGACGAATTCCGCCGGGAGCACGTCAGTGCGACGCGGCAAACTAACGATGCGGCCAAGCAGTAACCGCAGCCATTGAAATCAGATAGGTGTTGCCATGAAGGTGTTGCCATGAACAAGATCATCGAACAGTTCGAAGCCGAGCAGATCACCCGCCAGCTGCCGGAATTCGGCCCTGGTGACACTGTGGTGGTCAATGTGAAGGTGAAGGAAGGCAACCGCGAGCGCGTGCAGGCCTTCGAGGGCGTCGTGATCGCCAAGCGCAGCCGCGGCCTGAACTCCGCCTTCACCGTGCGCAAGATTTCCCACGGTACCGGCGTGGAGCGCGTGTTCCAGTCGCACAGCCCGGCCATCGAGTCGGTGCAGGTGAAGCGCAAGGGCAAGGTCCGTGGCGCGAAGCTGTACTACCTGCGTGGTCTGGAAGGCAAGGCCGCTCGCATCAAGGAAGACATTGCAGCCGCTACCGCCGCCAAGGCGAAGAGCGAGTAATCCAGCGCCTGAGCTGACTAAAAAACCCCGCGGATGCCAGGCATCCGCGGGGTTTTTGTCGTTTGTGGACAGGATTTCGAAGGCTAGCTGGCTGGAGGCTCAGGCCGTACAGCCGGCTTTCGATCGGTCGCCGGCTTCGGCCCGAACATCGATCAGGGCGTGATCACCAGTCGCTGCGGTTCCTGCAGGAAGTTGCCCTGCACGAAGTCGACGCCGCACGCGAACAGCAGCGACGTGCTGGCCGCATCCTCCACCCATTCGGCGATGGTGAGCCGTTTGATCTCCCGCGCCTGGCGGCACAGCTCGGCCACTTTCTTCTGGCTGTCCTGCTGCTGCGGCAGATTGGACATGTAGCTGCGGTCGATCTTCAGATAATCCGCATCGATGTGATTGAGCAACTGGAACGAATTGAGGCCCGAGCCGAACTGTTCCAGCGCGAACTGACCGCCTAGCTGCTTCCATGCCCTGACAAACTCCTGGGCTGGACGGAGCGCGGTCACGACTTTGCTTTCCGTCATTTCGAGCACGATCTTGCCGTGCTTGAGGTTGGCTTGTTTCAGGCGCGTATTGAGCCAGGGAAGCAGCTGCTCGTCCTGCAGCGAACCCGAGGTCAGCTTGACGAAGAAGGTGGTCGGCGAAGCGAAGCGCTCACGGGCGGTCAGTGCCTGGATCGCCTGGTTGAGTACCCAGCGATCCACGGCCGGCGTAAGGTTGTACTTCTCGGCGATCGGAAGGAAGAAGCCGGGCAGCACCTCGCCCTGCGGGCCGTTGAGTCGCAGCAGAATTTCTGAGAATTCTCCCTCGGCATCCTGCAAGCTGATGATGTGCTGGTGGTACAGCACGAACTCGTCCTGGCTCAACGCTTGCTTCAGCTGGCCCAGCCAATAGCGCTCGCGTTCGGCGTCGGCCTTTTCGCGCGCCGCCGGGTCATGCAGATCGAAGCGATTGCCGCCCAGGCTTTGCGCGTTGCGCAGCGCCTGGCCCGCCTGCTCCAACAGCAGTTCGGTATTGGCGTTCCTTTCGCCGAGCAGGCTGCCGCCGATGCTGGCGGTGACGGTGAGCGAACGCGAGCCGACGTCGAAGATCTCGTTGGCCACGGCCTGCTGCAGGCCGGCGATCCACTCCTTGATGCCGTCATCGTTGCGCGAGTGCAGAATCACGCCAATGGTGTGTTCAGCAAGCAGGCCGGCCGTATCCTCCAGCCCGAGCAGAGCGTTTACGCGCGCCGCGAAGGCGGCCAGCAACTCGTCCGCTTTGCCCAGGCCGATGCCTGAAACGATGCCCTGCCAGTTGTCTGGCTCGATCAGCAGCAGCGACTGGCCCTTGGTGCCTTCCGTGGCGGCCGCGACCGCCTGGTCCACGCACTCCAGCATGCGGGCACGGTTGAACAGGCCCGTGACCGGGTCGCGCTGCAACTGCTCGAGTACCGACGGGTCAACCAGCTGCCGGCGGAACACGATTTGCAGGCAGGGCTCTCCCTCAAAGGTGGCGTGAGCGAACTCCACGGTGGCCTTGAAGGTGCTGCCGTCGGCGCGACGAGCCTGCAATTCCAGCGGCCCCGAGGGCTTTTCTCCGCGCGAGAGACTCTTGAGCGTGGCCTTGAATTCGTCGGCGTCGGTGGAGCCGACCATATCCAGCACGGGAAGGCCCAACAGGTCGTCGAACTCCGCGTAGCCGAACGTTTCCAGGTACGCATGGTTGGCGCGTACATGCATGCCCTCGTGCACGTAGGCGATGGCGTCGTTGGAGGAATCCAGCAGTGCGTCGCAGCGGCGCTCCGATTCGCGCAGCGCGGTTTCCAGCCGGCGCAACTGGCGCCGCGTATTGAGCGATTCGAATTCGCGCTGCACGACCGCCAGCAACTGCTTGGGCTGGGGCCGCAGGGCAATGGCGCGGACGCCGTTGATGAAGAAGTCCGACACGATGGTGTTGTCCACCTGCGGCACTAGCGCGATCAGCGAGAGATCGCGTCCGTGTGCGTCGAGCTGGTGGATCAGGTCCGCCAAGCCCACGGTGGCGACTGATGGGTCGAAGAGCACGATGTCCGGACCCAGTTCCTCGAGCGCCGCCTGCACCTGGTCGGGGCTGGTGGCTCGCGCGGGGCGCACGGCAATGCCGTTGTTCCGCAGCAGGCTGACGATCTGTTCCGCGTCTTCGACCGATTTCTCGATGAAAAGGAGCTTGATGACCAGGTCTGTCTTCATTGGCACGTCGTGCTGTCCATGGGCGCCTTGGGCTGGCGAGCCAGCGTGGCTAGCCGGCATCGCTGGGTTTTAACGGATTCCCGTGACAACCGCCAGCGGAAATATCCTTAGGGTGACGTGGCGCGCAGTCGCTCAGACCGGGCGCTTGGAAGCGTCCCCGCCGACCTCACGGACCAGCCTGGGCACCAGATATCCCGGGAGGCGGCGCCGGAGGGCTTCGACCAGGGCGATGGCGCGCTCGTCGTCCACTTCGAAGTGGGCGGATCCCTGCACGCGGTCGAGCTGGTGCAGGTAGTAGGGCAGCGCACCCGCGGCGAACAGGCGCTCGGACAAGGCCTCGAGCGTGTCGGCGTCGTCGTTGATCCCTCTCAGCAGCACCGACTGGTTGAGCAGTGTCGCCCCCGCCTCGCGTAGCCGCCGGCAGGCCGCATCTACTGAAGCATCGAACTCATTGGCATGGTTGGCATGCAGCACGACCACCTTCTGCAGCGGCAACCCCGAGAACCAGGCGAGGAAGGCGTCGTCGATGCGCTCGGGCAGCACGACCGGAAGCCGGGTATGGATGCGTATCCGGATGACGTGGGGAATGCCGGCCAGGCCCCGGGTCAGCTCCTCCAGCTTGCCGGTGGCGAGCGAGAGGGGGTCGCCACCTGACAGGATCAGCTCGGTGATCGAGGTGTCCTGCCGCACATGCTCCAGCGCCTTGCGCCACTGACCGGCGGCGGCCATCTCCTCGCCATACGGAAAGTGGCGCCGAAAGCAGTAGCGGCAACTGACCGCGCAGCTACCGCTGGCGATCAGCAAGGCACGGCCCTCGTACTTGTGTAGCAGACCCTGGGCCTCGCGCGCGGCCAGGTCGCCCACGGGGTCGGTGACATAGCCTAGCGCCATCTCCCCTTCGGCCATCTGGGGCAGGACCTGCAAAAGCAGCGGATCGCGGGCATCTCCCGTGCGCATGCGGGCTACGAAGCCATGGGGCACGCGGAGGGCGAAGCCTGCGTCGTCGGCGGGCAGCCGGTCGGTCAGGTGTTCCAGATCCAGCATGCGCAACAGCTCGCCCGCGTCGGTCACGGACGCGCGCCAGAGTTCGCGCCAGTCGGGAGCGGGCGGCGATAGTCGGGCGGAGGAGCTTGCGGTTATCATAGCGGGCCTTACGTCGGGCCCCAGGCCCGGTGAAACCCCTATTGTAGCCGCCATGGGGCGGCCTCACCTCTGGAGCAGAAGCGCATGGCCACCGTCGGTCTCAACGACGTCAAGAAGGGTATGAAGATCCTTCACAACAACGACCCGTGGGTCATCACCGACGCGGATTTCATCAAGCCGGGCAAGGGCCAGGCCTTCACCCGCATCTTCATCCGCAACCTGAAGACGGGCCGCACCACCGAGCAGACGATGAAGTCCAGCGACAGCTTCGAAGTCGCCGACGTGGTCGATACCGACATGCAGTACCTGTACTCGGACGGCGAGTACTGGCACTTCATGCAGCAGGAATCCTTCGAGCAGCACCAGGCGAACAAGGTCGGCGTCGGCGACGCGTCCAAGTGGCTGAAGGGTGAGGAGGAGTGCGTGGTGACGCTGTTCAACGGCGAAATCATCGCCGTGCAGCCGCCGAACTTCGTGGAGTTGAAGATCACCGAGACCGACCCGGGCCTGCGTGGCGACACCTCCGGTGGCGGCGGCAAGCCGGCCACGCTGGAAACCGGCGCCGTGGTGCGCGTCCCGCTGTTCGTGAGCACCGACGAAGTGATCAAGGTCGACACCCGCACGGGCGAGTACGTCAGCCGCGTCGGCAAGTAAGGCGACGCGCGGCATCGAACGGCACGGCAGCCCGAGGGATGCCGTGCCGTTTTCTTTATCCGCTACAAGGAATGTCGTGTCATGCGTTGGATCGTGCCGTTGCTCATTCTGTCGGCGCTTTCGGTAGCACCCGTCGCGCGCGCCGATGACGCGCAGTCCTGCGGCGGCGATACCGTCACAGCGGTCGCCCGTTGGGCGGGAGTCAAAGGCAAGCTGGTTTCCTGGAACGAAGACGGCGGTTTGATCGCCGCGGAGGCCTGCAAGGTCATGCCCACTGCACCGGGCACGACGATCGCGGCCATCGCTTTCGACACGAAGCATGAAGGTCCTGGTGGCGACAGCGGCAGCAAGCTCCAGGTGATCGCGCTGGTCGAGGGCGGCAAGGTCGTCGCCGCCGAGCGTTCGACGATCGAGGAGGATGCGCTAACGGCGGTCGGCAGCTATCGCATCGATACCGCGCCATACCGCCTGTCGCCCGAGGTCCGCGCTTTTGGCGTGGTCTTCACCAGCAGTGCGCGCGGCCCGAGCTGCCCCGACGCGAGCGCCGACGGCGAACTGACGCTGTGGATCCGCGAAGGGAGCCGGCTTCACGCCGTGATGGGCACCAATCTCGACGGCTGGGTGAGCGTCGAAGGCACCGCGTGCAGCGCCGGTACGAGCGACGCGCGCAGCGAATCGGCGCACATCACGGTCGCCGTGGAAAAGACCTCCAGCCACGGTTTCGCCGACCTCTCGCTCACCGCGCACATCACTCAAACGCAGCGCAAGAATGGTGATTACGCCGATACGGGCAAGCGCACTGCGCGTACGGTGCTCAAGTACGATGGCCAGTCTTATGGCATCGATATGTTCCGCAACTTCTGGTACCCCACATCGGCGAGGTAATGCATGACTCCCGGCAGCACTGTCATTGATCTTCTCATCGAAGCGCGCTGGGTCGTTCCCGTCGAGCCTCACGGTGTGGTGCTGGATCACCACGCGGTGGCGGTGGACAAAGGGGCGATCGTCGCGCTGCTGCCGATTTCCGACGCGCGCACTGCCTATGCTCCCCGCGAGCGCGTCGAACTGAGCGAACACGTGCTGATGCCCGGCCTGATCAATGCGCACACGCACAACCCGATGACGCTGCTGCGCGGCCTGGCCGACGATCTGCCGCTGATGGTGTGGCTGCAGAAACACATCTGGCCGGTGGAAGGGCAGGTGATCGGGCCGGAATTCGTACGGGACGGCGTCGAGTTGGCGGTGGCGGAAATGCTGCGCGGCGGCACCACCTGCGCTAACGAAAACTATTTCTTTCCCGACGTGATCGGCGCCGCCTACCGGCGTCTCGGTTTCCGTGCGGCGGTCGGCCTGCCCGTCATCGAATTCCCGACGGCCTGGGCCAAGACGCAGGACGAGTACTTCGAGCGCGCCACGGAAGTGCACGACAGTTTCCGCGGCGACTCGCTGATCAGCACTACGTTCGCGCCCCATGCACCCTACACGGTGTCGGACCAAAGCTTCGAGCGCATCCGCGTGCTGGCCGATCAGCTCGACATCCCGGTGCACCTGCATACGCACGAGACGGCGCACGAAGTGGAGGACGAGAAGCAGAAGTCCGGCCTGCGCCCGTTCCAGCGTCTGCAGAAGCTGGGCATCGTCAACGATCGCCTGATCGCGGTGCATATGACGCAGCTGACCGACGGCGAGATCGCCGCCTGCGCCGAGGCCGGCGTCTCCGTCGTGCATTGCCCGGAATCCAACCTCAAATTGGCGTCGGGCTTCTGCCCGGCTGAAAAACTGCGTCTCGCCGGTGTCAATGTCGCCATCGGCACCGATGGTTGCGCGTCGAACAACGACCTGGACATGTTCGGGGAGATGCGTACGGCAGCCATGCTGGCCAAGGCGGTATCCAACGATGCCGCGGCGTTCGACGCGGCCTATGCGCTGCGCGCTGCCACGCTCAACGGCGCCAAGGCACTTGGGCTGGACGCGAAGATCGGTTCCGTGGAACCGGGCAAGCAGGCGGATTTGGCGGCGGTGCGGCTGTCCGATCTGGAAACCCAGCCGCTGTATCACGTCGCCTCGCAGCTGGTGTATGCCACCGGCCGGCACCAGGTCACCGACGTGTGGATCGCAGGCCAGCGCAAGCTGGCCGATCGCGTCCTTGTCGACATGGACGTGGAGGGCATTCATGCGCGTACCCGTGCATGGCGCGAGCGTATCGCCGCGATCGACGCGTCGGCCTGAGGATGAAGCCATGAACCGCTATCTCGTGCTCGTCATGCGCAACGCCAGGTTCGACCCCGCAGTCGTGCAGCCGCACCGCGACTTCCTGGAGGGATTGCGTGCCGGTGGCCGGCTGGAGCTGTCTGGCGGATTCGCCGACGGCTCCGGCGGCGCCTATCTGTTGTTCGCCGAAGACATGGAGAGGGCGATGACTACGGTGCGTACGGACCCGGCCTATGTCAGTGGCGGTTGGGATTTCACCGTGCACGAGTGGCACGCGCGCTAAGCTACGGCCTCCCCATGCAAGCCGCCCTCCGAGAGGGACCCCCCATGCAAGCCTCGCCCAATTTCAGTCCCGACGAGATCGCCCGCTTCGGCAAGCTGGCCGCCCGCTGGTGGGACCCCGACGGCGAGTCGCGTCCGCTGCACGATCTCAATCCCGTCCGCCTGGGCTATGTGGCCGCGCGCATGGATCTGCGCGGCGCCCGCGTGGCCGACGTGGGCTGCGGCGGT
>JBCNOA010000339.1:0-4693 GCA_039594095.1 Dyella sp. | reverse complement strand
GATCGCTCCAGCCGCCGATGCCGAAGGTCTTGTCGGACGTGATGTTGTAAGCGCGCCATCCTTGCAGCACTTCGCCGGACAGAGCCTGGCCGGACTTCATGGCGAACAGCGCATTGCGCGGCGTATGGCATTCCCCGCAATGGCCCAGCGCCGTGGCCAGATATGCGCCGCGGTTCCATGCCGCAGGCTTGTCCTGTGCCGGCTCGAAACGCTCCTTGCGCAGGAACAGCGCGTTCCACAGGCTCAACGCCCAGCGCTGGTTGTAAGGGAAGGCGAGCTCGTTCGGCCGCGCCGGCGCATTCACCGCAGGCAGACTGAACAGATAGGCCTTGATGGCCAGCACGTCGTCACGGCTCAGCGCCGTGTACGAGGTGTATGGGAACGCGGGGTACAGGGGCTGGCCGTCCTGGCGCACGCCCGCATGCAGGGCACGCAGGAAGGCCTCGTCGCTGTAGCCGCCGATACCGGTGTCCTTGTCCGGCGTGATGTTGATCGAATAGATCGTGCCGAACGGCATCTTGAAGGCCACGCCGCCGGTGAACGGCTTGCCGCCGGGCACGGTATGGCACGCGGCGCAATCGGCCGCGCGCGTGAGGTATTCGCCGCGAGCGACAGGGTCCGTCAGATGAGCCGGCGCACCCGCGGCGGCCGGCTGCGGCGCCTGGGTCTCCTTGCCGTCGCGCACGGTAAGCCACGCATACGCGGCGAACGCCACGAAGCCGACGATCACGATGGCCACCAGGGCCAACAAGGCGCGTACGAGTTTCATGCCAACCCCCTCGCCGCCACCGCGGCTTCGTCGCGTGCGTCGGTGACCACGGCCTTCAATGCGTCGGCTCCCTGCACCAGCGCGGAACGGTCGATCGGGTACTTGCGCAGCCTTACGCCGGTCGCGGCATGGATCGCGTTGATCAGGCTGGGAAACGCCATGACCGTGCCGGTCTCGCCGATACCGCCGGGCGTCTCCTTGCTGTCGACGATATGCACCTCGATCGGTGGCGCCTCGTTGATGCGCATCATCCGGTAGTCGTTGAAGTTGCGCTGTTCCACCGCGCCATTCTTGATGGTGATGCCGCTATACAGCGCGGTACTCCAGCCGAAGATCAGGCCGCCCTGCACCTGCGCCTCCACTGTGTTGGGGTTGACCGCCACGCCGCAGTCCACCGCGGCGACCGCGCGGCGCAGCTTCACTTCGCCCTGAGGGGACACCTCGGCCTCGACGATCACGCACAGGTAACTGCCGAACGGCGCCGCCAGAGCGACGCCGCGCCCGACGCGCGCGGGGAGCTTGTCCTTACCCCAACCGGCCTTCTCCGCCGCCAGGTTCAGCACCGCCAGCGCACGCGGATTGTCCTTGAGCAGGCCGCGGCGATACTCGACCGGATCCTTGCCCACCGTGAACGCCAACTCGTCGACGAAGCCCTCGACCGTGAAGATGTTGTGCGTGGGACCCACGCCGCGCCACCAGCCCACATGCATGCCGGCGGGCATGTCGTGGCGCACCCATTCCACCTTGATGTTGGGCAGATCGTAGGGCGGCTTGTCCGCGCCTTCGACGGTGTCCGAATCCAGTCCGTTCTTGGCCATCGCGCCCGGCGCGAATGTAGCCAGCACCGATGCGCCTACGACGCGGTCATGCCACGCCACCGGTTTGCCATCGGCATCGAGGGTGGCCGAAATGTGGTCGTAGTAGGCCGGGCGATAGCGGTCCTGCGCGAGATCCTCTTCGCGCGTCCACACCACCTTGAGCGGATAACCGACCTGCCGGGCGAACGCCACCGCCTGCTCGATCGGATCCTCGAACAGGCGCCGACCGAAACCGCCGCCCATGTACTGGTTGTGCAGCACGATGGATTCCGGCGGCAGCCCGGTGATCTTGGCCGCCACGTCCACGCCGCGCGCCGGGACCTGGGTGCCGGTCCAGATGTCGCAGCCGTCCGGCCGCACATGGACCACCGCATTGAGCGGCTCCATCGTGGCGTGCGCCAGCAGCGGATGCTCGTAGACCGCCTCCACTACCTTGCCCTTGGCGTCGTCGATGCGGCCGGCCTCGTGCCCGAGGATGGGCGTGCCGTTCTTCGCGGCCTCGGCGAGGTCCTTGAACAGTTGCTCAGTGGAAAAGTGCGCGTTGGGGCCGTGGTCCCACACGATGTCCAGCGCCTCCAACGCCTGCTTGGCCGCCCAGAAATGCTCACCGACCGCGGCGACCGCATTGTCGAGCTTCAGGATGGCGACGAAGCCAGGCACTTGTTTTGCCCGCGCATCGTCCACCGAGACCAGCTTGCCGCCGAACACCGGACAGGCTCGCACCGTCGCGATCTTCATGTCCGGCACGCGGATGTCGATGCCGAACGGCAGCGAGCCGTCGACCTTGCCGGCCGTATCGACGCGGCGCATCGGCTTGCCAATCAGCGTGAACGCGCTGGCGTCCTTCTCTTTGACCTTCTCGGGCACCGGCAACTGCGCCGCGGCATCGGCGACATCGCCGTAGCCCACGCTGCGCCCGCTGCCCTGGTGATGAATGACGCCGCGCGCCACCGTGCACTCGGCCGCGTCGACCTTCCATTTCGCGGCCGCCGCATTGACCAGCAGCGTGCGCGCCACGGCACCGGCCTGGCGCATGGTGGTCCAGCAGTAGCGGATGGTGGTGGAACCGCCCGTGGCCTGGTCGCCGAGCAAGGGGTTGGCGTAGAGCTTGCGATTGGCCGGCGCATGCTCGACGACGATCTGGTCCAGGCCCAGATCCATTTCCTCGGCCAGCAGCGTGGCCTGGCCGGTATAGGCACCCTGCCCCATCTCGATGCTGGGCATGACCAGGTGCACCGAGCCGTCGGTACCCACGCGGATATAGGCGTTGGGCGCGAAGGCCGCGTCGCCCGCTTCGATCCGTCCCGCAGAGGCCGCGCGCCCCAGTACCTTGGCGCCGCCCCCGAGCCACAGGAACGCCACCACCAGCCCGCCCATCTTCAGCGCCTGCCGGCGCGAAGGCTGTTCCGGGCCGTCTTCGCCAAACGGCAGATCCGGTCGCTTGTTCATGCCACGCCCTCCACGCGGACCAGGGGCAAGGTCGCGGCGGTGGCCGCCGGCGCCTCGTTCGGAACGGTCTGCGGCACCAGCTTCTTGCCGGTAGCCGCCTGCTTGATCGCTTCGCGGATGCGCACATACGTGCCGCAGCGGCAGATGTTGCCGGCCATCGCGACATCGATTTCCGCGTCGCTCGGCTCGGGCGTCGCCGCCAGCAAGGCCGTAGCCGACATGATCTGGCCCGACTGGCAGTACCCGCATTGCACCACCTCGATATCCAGCCACGCCTGCTGCACTTTCTTGCCGACCGCGGTGGCGCCTACGCCCTCGATCGTGGTGATGGCCTTGCCGACGGCGGCCGATGCCGGCAACACGCAGGAGCGCACGGCCGCGCCATCCAGGTGCACCGTACAGGCGCCGCACTGGGCGATGCCGCAGCCGAACTTGGTGCCGGTCAGGCCGATCACGTCGCGCAGCACCCACAGCAGGGGCATGTCGTCCGGGACGTCGACCGATTTGGATTCTCCGTTGATGTTCAGGACGAACATGAGTGCCTCCGCGTTGGCATGGCGATGCCGATGGTGGCCGCAGACATCAACCGGCGCTGGCCGTACGCCAGTTCCGGTAATCCTGCGGTGTGTCGATGTCGATCCGCGCGTCGGGCATGGGCAAGGCATGCACGTCGTCGGCATGAAGCTGCAACAGGCGTCGCGCGCCTTCGGCGCCGTCCAGCGCCTCCAGCTCGTCGAAGAAACGTGACGGAAACAGGCAAGGCGCGCCCCGCACGCCGTTGCCATAGGCCGAAGCCACGATCGGCGCGGGTTCCGCTTCCGAGGCCGCGATCAGTGCGCGCAGGTGCATCGCGCCGATGGCCGGTTGATCGGCGAGGCTCACGACGATGGCATCGAGCGCTTTATGACGGCGACGCAGATGTTTGACGCCGAAAGCCAAGGAACTGCCGATGCCACCTTCCCAGCCGGCATGGAAGGCCATGTCGACCGCAAGCCCGCGCAGCGAATCCTCGACGGCATCGCGATGGGCGCCGGTCACGACGGCCACATGCGGCGACACGGCCAGTGCGGCCCGCGCCATGCGCCGCGCCATCGGTTCGCCATCGATATCCAGCAATTGTTTGGCCGAGCCGTAGCGCGACGCTTCGCCCGCGGCGAGGAGCACGATGCCGATGGCCCGGTCGCGGGTCATGGGTGAATGCGCCCCTGCGCATGACTCAATCGCGAGCCCGAACGGGCATTCATCGCGGCCATGATTTCGGCGGCGATGGAAAGCGCGATCTCCTGCGGCGTCTCCGAACCGATGTCCAGACCGGCCGGCGCATGGATCGCGGTCGCGGCATGGGGAACGGCGTCGCGGATGCGCCGCGAGCGCTCGCGCGAACCGATCACGCCCAGATAACCCAACGCCAATGGCGCCAGCGCCCTCACGTAAGCCAGGTCACGCTCGACGTGGTGCGTCATGACCACGACCGCGGTCTGGCGGTCGAAGGAGAACGCCGAAGGAAGCTGATCGGGAGACGCATGCGCCCACCCGGCCACGCCATCGAGACGCGCCGGCATGGGAGTCGAGGCCAGATGCTCGACCACAGTCACCTGCCATCCGAGCCCGCGCGCCAACTGCGCGAGCGCCACGGCCGCCTCGCTGTATCCGACCA
>JBCNOA010000338.1:0-4704 GCA_039594095.1 Dyella sp. | reverse complement strand
GCCGCTGTGGCTCGGTGTCGCCAGGTTGAAGGTGCCGATCACCTCGCGCTCGCCCGGATCCAGCACCAGGAACGGATAGCCGCGATCCAGCCGGATCGACTCGCGCCAGTCGGCGATGGTCTGGGCGCAATGTCCCTGCGTGTAATAGCGCTCTTCGCGCAACGGCTCCCACGGCGCTAGGTGCTGGCGGTTCTCCATCCGGAATTGCCACAGCGCGATCGCATCCGCCTCGCCGGCTGGCCGGACCAGCGTACGCGGCGTCGCGAGCCGCACGCTCATGCGCCCAGGGCCCGCGCGTGATGGCGCAGGTGGTCCTCGATGAGGCTGGCGATGAAGTAGTAGCTGTGGTCGTAGCCGGCGTGGCGGCGCAGGCGCAATGCCTGGCCGGATTCCGCGCAGGCCTGGTCGAACAGTTCGGGGCGCAGCTGCTCGGCGAGAAATTTGTCCGCCTCGCCCTGGTCGATGAGGATCTCGCCGTCGAACACGCGCTCGCGCACCAGCTCGCAGGCGTCATAGGCCGCCCATGCGGCGGGATCCTCGCCCAGGTAGCGCGGCAGCGCCTTTCGCCCCCAGGGCACCTGGGTCGGCGCCACGATCGGCGCGAAGGCCGAGACGGCGCGATAGCGCTCCGGATGCTTCAACGCGACGGTCAGCGCCCCGTGCCCGCCCATCGAATGGCCCATGATGCCGCTGCGCGCGGGGTCCACCGCGAAATGGCGCGCCAGCAGCGCGGGCAGCTCATCCACCACATAGCTGTGCATGCGAAAGCGCGTGGACCACGGCGCCACCGTGGCATCCACGTAGAAACCCGCACCCTCGCCGAATTCCCAATCGCCGATCGCGCCTTCGATCCCGGTATCGCGCGGGCTGGTATCGGGCATCACCAGCACCAGCCCCAGCTCGGCCGCCAGCCGCTGAGCACCGGCCTTGATCGCGGCGGTCTCTTCCGTCGCCGTCAAACCGGCCAGGAAATACACCACTGGGCAAGCGCGGGACGCGGCCTGCGGAGGTTGGTAGACGGCGAACCGCATGGGACCGCCACAGGCCGACGAAACGTGGCGGTAGAACCCCTGCACGCCGCCGAAGCAACGCTGCTCGGCGACGATCTCGATCTCGGACATGCCGTTCCTCTCCGTAGAACCCTGTGGTCGTGACACCCGGAATCACCCGTCCCGGGCGGCCATGATAATGGCCGCCCGGCGGCGTTCAGCGCTCCTGGTCGGTGGGACGCATCAGCAGCTCGTTGACGTTGACGTGCGCCGGCCGCGTTACGCAGAACACGATGGCGTCCGCCACGTCCTCCGCCTGCAGCTGACGCATGCCGCCGGCCCATGCGTTGAGCGCCTCGCGCGTCGAATCGTGCCCGATGTGGTCGCGCAACTCGGTTTCCACCACGCCCGGCTCGATCACGCTCACCCGGATGTTGTGCTGGTACACCTCGCGCCGCAACGACTCGGAAAACGCGCCCACGCCGAACTTGGTCGCCGCATACGCCGCTGCGTTGGGGTTGGCCACCCGCCCCGCCGTGGACGAGATGTTCACCACATGCCCATCGCGGCGCGCGCGCATGCCTGGCAGCGCGGCCTGGTGGCGGCGATCAGGCTCATCAGATTGAGCTGGAGCATGCGCTCCCAGCGCCCGAGATCGGCCTCCTCGACCGGTTCCAAATACATCACGCCCGCGTTGTTCACCAGAACGTCGAGCCGACCGTAGTGCGATTCGGTCTCGCGCACCACGCGCTGAGCCTCCGCGGTGGACTGCAGATCCGCCTGGAGGACCAGCGGCTCCGCGCCCAGCGACGCCAGGCGCCCGGCCAGCGCCTGCAGCCGCTCCTGCCGCCTCGCGGCGATCGCTACCCTGGCGCCGGCCTCCGCCAGGGCCATCGCCGTGGCTTCGCCGATACCCGAGGATGCGCCGGTCACCAGGGCGACCCGCCCCTGCAAACGCTTCTGCATACGAATTCCTTACGCCAAACGGGGATGGGACCTTAACTCCGCGCGGCCAGAGCCGGCCAGGCTGCTACAATAGGCGCCATTCTCCCGCATGCCGCCGCGCATGCCCTGCCGAGGTTCCCCCATGTCCTCCCCGTCCTCCGAATCCCAAACGGCGGCCGCCGGCTTCGCTGCGCTCGCGCTCAAGCCGGAGGTGCTGCAGGCGCTGGCCGATGTCGGCTACGAGTCGCCGTCGCCGATCCAGGCCGCCACCATTCCCCCACTGCTCGAGGGCCGCGACGTCCTGGGCCAGGCGCAGACCGGTACCGGCAAGACCGCGGCCTTCGCCCTGCCGATCCTTTCGCGCATCGAGCTGAAGCCCGGCAAGCCCCAGGCGCTGGTGCTGGCGCCCACTCGCGAGCTGGCCATCCAGGTGGCCGAGGCCTTCCAGCGCTACGCGGCGCACATGCCCGGGCTGCAGGTACTGCCGATCTATGGCGGCCAGAGCTACGGCCCGCAGCTGCATGCGCTCAAGCGCGGCGTGCATATTGTGGTGGGTACGCCCGGGCGCGTGATCGACCATCTGGAACGCGGCACGCTGGACCTGTCCGAGCTGAAGTTCCTGGTGCTGGACGAAGCCGACGAAATGCTGCGCATGGGCTTCATCGATGACGTGGAGAAAGTGCTGGAGGCGACCCCGCCGTCGCGCCAAGTCGCGCTGTTCTCGGCCACCATGCCCGCGCCGATCCGCAAGATCGCGCAACACCATCTGAAGGAACCGGTCGAGGTGACGATCAAGTCGTCCACGACCACGGCGGCCAATATCCGCCAGCGCTACTGGTTCGTCAGCGGCCTGCACAAGCTGGATGCGATGACGCGCATCCTCGAGGCCGAGCCGTTCGACGCGATGATCATCTTCGCGCGCACCAAGCAGGCGACCGAGGAACTGGCCGAGAAGCTGCAGGCGCGTGGCTTCGCCGCCGCCGCGATCAACGGCGACATCGCACAGGCGCAGCGCGAGCGCGTGATCCAGCAGCTGAAGGACGGCAAGCTGGACGTGCTGGTCGCCACCGACGTCGCCGCGCGCGGCCTGGACGTGGAACGCATCAGCCACGTCATGAACTACGACATCCCGTACGACACCGAAAGCTACGTGCACCGCATCGGACGCACCGGCCGCGCGGGCCGCAGCGGCGAGGCGATCCTGTTCGTCACGCCGCGCGAGAAGGGCATGCTTCGCGCGATCGAACGGGCCACGCGGCAGCCGATCGAGGAAATGAAGCTGCCCACCGTCGAGGCGGTGAACGACGTGCGCATCGCGCGCTTCAAGCAGCGCATCAGCGACACGCTCGCGCAGGGTGAGCTGGAGTTGTTCCAGCAGCTCATCGAACAGTATGAGCAGGAGCACAACATTCCGGCGGTCGAGGTCGCTGCGGCGCTCGCGCGCATCGCGCAGGGCGACCAGCCGCTGCTGCTCACACCGCCGCCGAAGCGCGAATACGCCCCCCGCGAGCGCGACGAGCGCCATGGCGGAGAACGCGACGGCCGCGAGCGCGGTCCGCGCGAACCGCGCCAGCGCGACGGCGCGCCGCGCGAGTTCGGCACGCGTCCCGTGCGGCCTCACCAGACCGAGGCGGGCAAGCGTACCTATCGCGTCGAAGTCGGCCACGAGCATGGCGTCAAGCCAGGCAACATCATCGGAGCCATCGCCAATGAGGCGGGCCTCGACGCGCAGCACATCGGCCGCCTCAGCATCCGTGGCGAGTACAGCCTCGTCGACCTGCCCGACGGCATGCCGAAGGAGGTCTTCGAGCACCTGAAGAAGGTGTGGGTGGCCCAGCAGCAGCTGCGCATCCGCGAATGGGACGGCGACGACAGCGGTGCCGGCGAGGCGCCGCCGAAGCGCGGCGGCCACCGCCCGGGCGGCTTCAAGGGACACGGCAAGAAGCCGCACGGCGGCAAGCCGTTCAAGAAGCGCTGAGTCCCGCGCCCGTCCGGCGTTGCGTGCGGCCCTGCCTGCGCAACGCCGGGCCGCCATCGTTTCGCTTGCGCAACGCTTAGTCCTATCCCGCGCGTCTACCGGCCGATCCGCACGGCCATACTCTAGGGCGGTCCCCCAGAGGCCGACGCCATGACCGCCCTTCCCAGCCTGTACGTCTCCCACGGCTCGCCGATGACTGCCCTGCACCCGGGCCAGGTCGGCGAGCGCCTGGCCGGGCTCGCCCAGGCCATGCCGCGTCCGCGCGCCATCGTGATCGCCTCCGCGCACTGGCTGGCGCGCCAGCCCAGCGTGGGCGGCGCCGCGCGGCCGGAGACCGTCCACGATTTCTACGGTTTTCCGCGCGAGCTGTTCGAGATCCGCTACCCGGCGCCGGGCGATCCCGCACTGGCCGCCCGCGTCGTCGAACTGCTCGACCGCGCCGGCCTGCCGACCATGCTCGACCCGCGCCAGGGCCTGGACCATGGCGCCTGGGTGCCGCTGCGCCTGCTCTATCCGGCGGCGGACATCCCGGTGGTGCCGCTGTCGATCCAGCCGATGCTCGGTCCGCGCCACCAGTACGACGTGGGCCGCGCGCTCGCCTCGCTGCGCGAGGAAGGTGTGCTGGTGATCGGCTCGGGCAGCATCACCCACAACCTGCACGATTTCCGCGCCGGCTTCAGCGAAGAGCGTGAGGCACCGTACGTGCGCCCGTTCACCGGCTGGATCGAGCAGAAGCTCACCGAGGGCGACGTCGATGCGCTGCTCGACTACCGCCGCCAGGCACCGTTCGCC
>JBCNOA010000337.1:0-4855 GCA_039594095.1 Dyella sp. | reverse complement strand
TGCCGCGCGAGGCCGTGGTGTACCCGCCACGCGTTGCGCGCTACCTGGTGCGCCGCGCGCAGTCGCACGGCGCGGTGCTGCACGCCGGACGCCGCGTGCAATCCCTGCGCCGCGGCGGCACCCTGCTGGACGACGGCACCGCGCTCAGCGGCCCCGTGCTGGTCGCCACGGGCTGCGCCTTGCCCGCCTTGCTTCCCCGGTTGCCGATGCGGGCGCGCAAAGGACATCTGGTCATCACCGACCGCTACCCCGGGCTGGTGCGCCATCAATTGCTCGAACTCGGCTACGCGGACAGCGCGCATGGCGACGCCGACAGCAGCGTCGCCTTCAACGTGCAACCGCGCCCTACCGGCCAGATCCTGATCGGCTCCTCGCGCGAATTCAGCGCCACCGACGCCGCCGTCTCGCCGGCGATGCTGCGGCGCATGCTCGAACGCTGCTTCGCCTTCGTTCCCGCACTGCGCGACGTGCAGGCCCTTCGTGTATGGACGGGCTTCCGCCCGACGACGCCGGATGGACGTCCATACCTCGGCCCCGTGCCGGACGCCGACGACCAATGGGTCGCGGCCGGCCACGAGGGCCTGGGCGTGACCACCGCGCTGGGCAGCGCGCGTTTGTTGCTGGACCTGATCCAGGGTCGCCGGCCCGCGATCGATCCGGCCCCCTACGCACCGTCCCGGGTCATGGCATGAGCGCGCTCGTCCGGCTTCACGTCAATGGCCACCCGGTGGAGGTGCCGGAAGGTGCCAGCGTCGCCGCCGCGGTGGCGCACTGGACGCTGCATTTCCGTACCTCGGTTGGCGGCGGCCCGCGCGGCCCGCTGTGCGGCATGGGCGTGTGCTTCGAATGCCGCGTACGCATCGACGGCGTGGCGCATCTACGCGCCTGTATGACGCCGGCACGCGCAGGCATGCAGGTGGAACGCGATGACTGAGCGCTACGACGTCCTGGTGATCGGCGCCGGCCCGGCGGGGCTCGCCGCCGCGCAGGCAGCCGCTTCGCACGGCGCGCGCGTCGGCATGGTCGATGCGCAACCGCGCGCGGGCGGCCAGGTCTGGCGCCACGACGTGCGCCGCGGCGCACCGCGCGCCGCGCGCGAAGCCATCGCCGCAACGCACGGCGTCACCCTGCTCGCGCAGCACACCATCGTGGCCAGCGAGAACGGCGCGCTCCGCACGGAGAACGCGCAAGGTTCCGTCCTGCTCACCTACGGCGCGCTCGTCCTCGCCACGGGTGCGCGCGAACTCCTGCTTCCCTTCCCCGGCTGGACGCTGCCCGGCGTCACCGGCGCGGGCGGTTTGCAGGCTTTGGCCAAGCAAGGCTGGCCCGTGGCCGGCAAGCGCGTGGTGGTCGCCGGTACCGGCCCACTGCTGCTGGCCGCCGCGGCGACGCTGCGCGCGCATGGCGCGAAGGTCGTGGGCATCCATGAACAGGCATCCGCGGCGAGCGTGCGGGCCTTCGCGAGCCAGCTCGTGCATTGGCCTGCGCGTGCGCTGCAAGCCCTGTCGCTTCGGGCGAAGCTTGCCGGCGTGCCGTATCGCTTCGGCTCGATCGTGCGCCGCGCGCACGGCGACGATGCGCTGCGCATGGTGGAGATCGAAGACGCGAACGACACGGCCTGCGTGGATTGCGACCTGCTCGCCGTGGGCTACGGCCTGGTGCCCAACGTGGAGCTGGCGCAAATGCTCGGTTGCGCGCTCGACCGCACGGCGGTCCATCCGTGCGTGCAGGTCGACGAACTGCTGCGCACCAGCGTGTCTTCCGTTCTGGCCGCGGGCGAGGCCTGCGGCATCGGCGGTCTCGCGACGGCACGCGTCGAGGGTGCGATCGCCGGCCACATGGCCGCCGGCCGCCAGGACGATGCCCGCGCCCTGCTGCCGGCACGCGAACGCGCGCGGCGCTTCGGGAAGCTGCTGGCCGAGCACTTCGCTCCCGGCGCGCGCGTGCATGCGCTCGCGACGGCGCAGACACCGGTCTGCCGCTGCGAGGACGTCATGCTCGGAGATTTGGACGGCTTCGCCGATGCGCGCGACGCCAAGCTCGCCACCCGCTGCGGCATGGGCGCCTGCCAGGGCCGCATCTGCGGTGCGGCCTTGGCCGAGCTGGGCCGCTTTCCCTGCGGCGCCGGCCGCCCGCCACTGTTTCCGGCCCGCCTCGCCACCCTGGCGGGGCTCGCCGACCTTTCCCCTTCCGAGAACACCGAGGTAACGCCATGAGCAACGCTTCCATCTGGCGCGGGGTGATCCCCGCCATCACCACGCCCTTCGCCGCCGATGGCCAGGTCGATCACGCCTTCCTCGCCAAGCATGCCAACCAGCTAATCGATGCCGGCTGTACCGGCATCGTGCCGCTGGGCTCGCTGGGCGAAGCGGCCACGCTTACCTTCGAGGAAAAGGTGGAGATCATCCGCACCCTGGTGAAGGCGCTGAACGGCCGCGCCCCGGTGATTCCCGGCATCGCCGCGCTGTCGACCGCCGAGGCGGTTCGCCTGGCGAAGGAAGCCAAGGCGCTCGGCTGCTCGGGCCTGATGGTGCTGCCGCCGTACGTGTACTCCACCGACTGGCGTGAGATGGGCGCTCACTTGCGCGCGGTGATCGCCGCTACCGATCTGCCCTGCATGCTCTACAACAACCCCATTGCCTACAAGACGGATTTCGCGCCGGAGCAGATCGCCGAACTGGCGCACGAATTCCCCAACGTGCAGGCGGTGAAGGAATCCTCCGGCGACGTGCGTCGCTTCGCCGGCATCCGCGCGCTGCTGGGCGATCGCCTGGAGCTGCTGGTGGGCATGGACGATGCCATCGTCGAAGGCATCGCGATGGGCGCCCGGGGCTGGATCGCCGGCCTGGTGAACGCCTACCCCAAGGAGTCGGTGAAGCTATTCGAACTGGCTCGCGACGGCGGCGCCGACGCGGCGATGGAACTGTACAAGTGGTTCCTTCCGCTGCTGCGCCTGGATACGGTTCCGAAGTTCGTGCAGCTCATCAAGCTCGTGCAGTCCAAGGTCGGCATGGGTAGCGAGCATGTGCGCGCGCCTCGCCTGGCGATGACCGGCGAAGAACGCGAAGCGGCTTTGCGCGTGATCGATCACGCCATCGCGCACGCGCCGAAGGTGTGACATGGATTCGCAACCCGACTCCCTCCAGCCCGTGCTGATCGACGGCGACTGGCGCGCGGCCCGCGCGCCGGTCGGCCAGTTCCGCGCCGAAGACCCGACCACGGGCGAAGCGATCGGTCCGAGCTTTCCCGTCTGCGGCGCGGACGACGTGGAGGCGGCACTGGCCGCCGCTACGGCGATAGCCGCGGAGCTCGCCGCCGCGTCTCCCGAGCGGATCGCCGCGTTCCTGGAAGCCTATGCGGACGGTATCGAAGCGGATGCCGACGCGCTGGTCGACGCGGCCAACGCGGAAACCGCCTTGCCGAAGCATCCGCGCCTGGCCGCGGTGGAACTGCCGCGCACCACCGGCCAACTGCGCCAGGCCGCCAAGGCGGTGCGCAGCTATGCGTGGACACAGCCGGTGATCGACACTGCCGCGAACCTGCGCTCGCATCTCGCGCCGCTGGGCAAGCCGGTGCTCGTGTTCGGCCCCAACAACTTCCCGTTCGCCTTCAACGCGATCGCCGGCAGCGATTTCGCATCGGCCATCGCCGCGCGCAATCCGGTGATCGCCAAGGCGCATCCTTCGCATCCGGCCACCAGCGCGCGGTTGGCAGGCATCGCCCACGACTCGTTGCGCAAGAGCGGCCTGCCCGCCGCCACGGTGCAGATGCTCTATCACTTCGATCACGCCATCGGCGCGAAGCTCGCGGGGGATCCACGGCTGGGCGCGATCGGCTTTACCGGCAGCCGTGCCGGCGGCCTCGCGCTGAAGGCCGCGGCGGACACAGCCGGCATCCCGGTGTATGTAGAGATGTCCAGCGTCAACCCGGTCTTCCTGCTGCCCGGCGCGCTGGCCGAGCGCGGCGTCGCGCTGGCGCAGGAGTTCTTCACCTCCTGCACGATGGGCAGCGGCCAGTTCTGCACCAATCCTGGCGTAGTGATCGTGCCGCGCGGTGCGGCCGGCGATGCTTTCGTCGAAGCGGCGAAGGCGCACTTCGCCGCTGCGGCACCGAGCGTGCTGTTTTCGCGCGGAGTGCTCGAACATCTGCAACAGGGCGTAGCGACGCTGCGCAAGGCCGGCGCGCGGCTTCTGGCCGGCGGCGACGCCGCCGCGCCCGGCTACCGTCACGCGCCGACGCTGCTGGAGGTGGACGCCGCGCAGTTCCTGCGCGAACCGAAGGCTTTGCAGACCGAGGCCTTCGGCCCCGTCAGCCTGCTGGTGCGCGCCGATGACGTGGACCAGATGGCTCAGATCGCGGCCGCCTTCGAAGGCAATCTCACCGGCACGCTTTACACCGCCGGGAACGGCGCGGATGACGACGCGTCGGCGGACATCGCCCGGGCGCTGCGTCCGCGCGTGGGCCGCCTGATCGGCAACCGCATGCCTACCGGCGTGGCGGTCAGCCCGGCGATGAATCATGGCGGTCCGTATCCGAGCACCGGTCACCCCGGCTTCACCGCGGTCGGCATGCCGGCGGCGATCCGCCGCTTCGCCGCTCTGCATTGCTACGACAACGTGCCGGAACATCTGCTGCCGCCGGAACTGCGCGACCACAACCCCGGCGGCGTGGCGCGGCAGATCGATGGCTGCTGGTGCATCGACGATCTCGATGGGACGAAACACGCATGACCGCTTCGCAGATCGGCGGCCTCGATCCCGCCCAGGCGCGTGCGCGCCTGCGCCCCTGGACCGCGCCGGCGCCGGCGATCGGTCCGCTCGAATACCCGCAGCGCCTGGGACACGCTCGCCCGCCG
>JBCNOA010000336.1:0-4863 GCA_039594095.1 Dyella sp. | reverse complement strand
CCTCGACCAGTTCGGCCTGGCCGAACGCGCCACCGACTGGCGCGGCAACAACAACATCGCCGAGTCCATTCTCGGCCAGCTGCGGCTGGAGCCCTCGCCGGTGCCGTCCTGGATCGTGTGCGGTGCGGGCACCGGCGGCACCTCGGCCACTATCGGGCGCTATCTGCGCTATCGCCGCCTGGATACCTGGCTGTGCGTGGCCGAGCCGGCGGGCGCCGCCTTCGCCCACGGCTGGCGCAGGCGGGACCGAACGGCCTGCGCCACGCGGCCGACGCTCATCGAAGGCATCGGCCGTCCGCGTGTGGAACCGGGTTTCCTGTTCGACGTGGTGGATCACGTGATCGAAGTGCCCGACACGGCGTCGATCGCCGCCGTGCTGTTCCTGGAGACATGCCTCGGACGCCGCTACGGCGGTTCCTCCGGCACCAATCTCATCGCCTGCCTGCAGCTGGCGGCGGCCATGCGCGCCTGCGGCGAGACGGGCAGCATCGTCACCCTGCTCTGCGATCGCGGCGAGCGCTACGAGCAGACGCTGTTCGATCCGGCCTGGCGGGCCGCAAACGACATCGCCCACGAGCGCTGGTCGTCGGCCCTGCGCAACTGCGTCGACAGCGGGGAATGGCAGGCGCCGCTCGGCAAGCCATGACCGTACCGTCCGGGCGCGCCGAATCGCGCGAGCGTTCCGGGCCCCGCGGCACCTGCACCGTCAAATGGTGCGCGAATAGCGTTGCGCCGGCTGCGTGCCGCCGAGGTAGGCGTCGAAGCACATGGCGATGATGCGCGAGAGCATGCGCCCGCGCGGCGTCACGCGAATCTCGCGCTCGTCCATGCGCACCAGTCCGTCCGCCTCCATCGCCGCGAGGCGGTCCAGCACATCGGCGAAGTAGATGTCGAACAGCAGGCGATGGCGCTCGCCGAAGGCTGCTTTGTCCAGCCAGCCGTGGCACATGAGCTGGTTGATCGCCTCGCGGCGGATCAGATCGTCCTCGCTCAAGGCGATGCCGCGCGCGACCGGCAAGCTGCCGCTGTCCAGCGCGGCGTAATAGCCGACCAGATCGCGGGCGTTCTGGCTGTAGCTGTCGCCGATGCGGCTGATCGCGCTGACGCCCAGGCCGACGATGTCGCAACCGCCGTGGGTCGAATAACCCTGAAAATTGCGCTGCAGGCTGCCGGCCTGCTGCGCGCGGGCCAGCTCGTCGTCGGCGCGGGCGAAATGGTCCATGCCGATGTAGATGTAGCCGGCACCGGTAAGCATCTCCAGCGCCGCGCGCAGCAGCGCCAAGCGCGTGGCCGGATCGGGCAAATCGGCGGCGTCGATCTGGTTCTGTGCCTTGAACAGCGCCGGCAGATGCGCATAGCCGTAGACGGCGACGCGATCGGGATCCAGCGCGATCACCTGCGCCAGCGTCCGGCGGAAGCCGTCCACCGTCTGCCGCGGCAAGCCATAGATCAGATCCACGCTGGCCGAACCGAAGCCGGCTTCGCGCGCCGCCTCGATCACCTCGCGGGTCTGCGCTTCGGTCTGGATGCGATTGACCGCCTCTTGCACGACAGGATCGAAATCCTGGATACCCACGGAGACGCGATTGAAACCCAGCCGCCCCAGCGCGCGCACGTAACCCGCGTCGGCGAAGCGCGGATCCAGTTCGATGCCGTACTCGCGATCGTCGCCGTGCAGGAAGCTGAAATGCCGCATAAGCGAATCCATCAGCTCGGCCATGCGGCGGATGTCCAGGAAATTGGGTGTGCCGCCGCCGAAGTGCAGCTGTTTGACCGACCGATCGCGGTCGAACATTGGCGCGGCCAGCTCGATCTCGCGGTAAAGCTGTTCGAGGTAGCGGTCCGCCTTGCTGGCGTCGCGCGTGATGACGCGGTTGCAGCCGCAGTAGAAGCACGGGCTGAAACAGAACGGCACGTGCACGTACAGCGACAGCGCACGCGGCATGGGCTCGTCGTTGGAAGCCTTCGCCGCCGCGCGCAAGGCTGCCTCGTCGAAGCCGCCATGGAACTGCGGCGCGGTCGGGTAGCTGGTATAGCGCGGACCGGTGCCGTCGTAGCGGGCGATCAGATCCGGGTCGAATTCGAGAGTGTCGAGGATCGGGCTCATGACGCGAAAGCTTGGGCATCGGCCCTTCCCGGCGCGTTGACCTGGATCAACCGCGCGCGGCGGATGCGCCCCGACATCGTGCGGTCCGATGACGCAGCCGTCGGGACCAGACCAGCGAACGGCACGCGACAGGACGACGCCGTTGAGGCAAAGATCGCCGGCTCCATCCAATGAGTGCCCCGGGATGCGCCGATCGCTTTTCGTCTTGCTCGTAGCCGCGTGCGGCGTACCTGCTCTCGTCGCTGGGGCCGTTCCGCCGGCTCCGAACACCACAGGGCCGGCTGAGGCCCGTTACATCGACCTGCTGGACCTGCACGGCACGCCGACCTCGGCGACCGACCGCCGCTTCAACCTGTTCTTCGACGCCGGCGCGTGGTACGGCTACAGCCTGCCGGCGCGCGACGAGGGCACCGGCTTCAGCGGTCCGTTCGTGCATAGCCTCGACGGCGGGCGCTGGGTGGGCCGGCGTTTCGCTGCCTGGACGATCGAGGGCGCGGCAGGCAAACCGCTCGCACTGGCGTCCACCGAAAGCCACGCCGGGCCCGGCTATCTGGAGCGGACGCATACGAGCGCCGGACTGACGGTACGCGAGACGCTCTACTTCGCCGATGCATGGCACGCGGTGGCGCGGATCGAGGTGACATCCGCCGGGCGACGCGACGTGCATCTGCGCGTGGAGGGCGAGGCCATGGGCGGTGCGCCACGGGCAGCGAACGGCATGGTCATGCAGACGCTGGGCAAGCGTTCCTATCTCGCCACCCGCCTGCTCGCAGAACGTGCCACGACGGCCTCCGCCGAAGGTCCGCACTACCGTCTGCAAGTCGGCACGCTGCATCTGGAAGCGGGTAAGCCGGTCACTCTGTACGTGGAGCAGGTCCAGGTGCACGACAGCGCCAGGGAAAAGCCGCCGGCCATCGACCCGGCCCAGGCCTGGGAGCGCAACCGCGCGCGCTGGTCCGGCTATCTCGCCTTCGCCGACACCGCCCGCCTACCCGGCGTCCCTGACGACCACGCGCGCCACGTCGCCGCCAAGGCCGTGATCACGCTGCTCGCCAACTGGCGCGCCGCGCGCGGCGACATGCGTCACGACGGCGTGATTCCCTCGTATTCCAATCCGGACTTCAACGGTTTCTGGGCCTGGGATTCGTGGAAGCACGCGGCCGCGCTGGCGCGTTTCGCACCGGACCTGGCGCGCGACCAGATCCGCGCGATGTTCGACTGGCAGCGCGCGGACGGCATGGTGCCGGACTGCGTTTATCTGGATGCGAAGGAGAACAACTGGCGCAACACCAAGCCACCGCTCGCGACCTGGGCGGTGCTGGCGGTGTACGACGCCACCGGCGATCGCACCTTCCTTGCCGAGATGTACGACAAGCTCGTGCGCTATCACCGCTGGTGGTGGCGGGCGCGCGACCATGATCAGGATGGCCTCGCCGAATTCGGCGCCACCGACGGCACGCGCATCGCCGCCGCGTGGGAAAGCGGCATGGACAATGCCGTGCGCTTCGACGGCGCGAAGATGCTGGCGAACGGTCCTGGCGCGTGGTCGCTCGACCAGGCATCGATCGATCTGAATGCCTATCTGTACAAAGAGGCCGAGGATCTCGCGCGCATCGCCGAAATGCTCGGCAAGGCGGACGATCAGGCCGTGTGGCAGAAGGAAGCGGCACGCATCCAGGCCGCGGTGCGCACGCGCATGTTCGATCGCGAACGTGGCTATTTCTTCGACATTCGCCTGAAGGATGGCGCGCCAGTGCGCGTGTACGGCCCGGAAGGCTGGACGCCGCTATGGGCCGGCCTGGCCGATGATGCGCAGGCACAGGCAGTGAGCAAAGTGATGCTCGATCCCGCGAAGTTCGCCACGCACATGCCCTTCCCCACACTCGCCGCGGACGATGCGCGTTTTTCGCCGATCAAGGGCTACTGGCGCGGGCCCGTGTGGCTGGATCAGGCCTATTTCGGCGTGGAGGCGCTGCGGCGCTACGGTTACGCGGCACAGGCGGACGAAATGGCGCGTCGGCTTGTGCAAAACGCGCGTGGGCTGACTGGGCAGGCACCGTTCTATGAGAACTACGATCCGTTGACGGGGAATGGATACCAGTCGGCGAATTTCAGTTGGTCTGCGGCGGGGTATGTGTTGTTGCTGACTCAGGGACGTAAGGAGCCGTAGGTGTGGGATTGGGCGCTTGCGCGCTTTCGCTTGGCTGCTCGCGCCAGCGCCGCACTCCCCGCAAGGATGGGAGCCCTAAGGGGCTATAGGTCGTCTCTCGCCCGAGCGGAGCCACCACTGCGCTGAGGCTCCAACCACGCTCCCGCAAGCACCCGCCCCTCACCCCACCCTCTCCCCGGCGGTGGAGGGAGAAGTGCGGTACCGAGGCGAGCAACCCAAAGAGCACTCATCAAGTAGCCAGAGCAGACCGCAGCAACCGCTATAACCGCGACACCCACCCTGCGAGCTCCCGCTTTCCGCTTTGGCTTTCCGCTTTGGCTTTCCGCTTTGGCTTTTCGCTTTGGCTATTGCTCTCGGCTTTGGCTTTTGGCTTTTGGCTTTTGGCTTTTGGCTTTTGGCTTTTGGCTTTTGGCTTTTGGCTTTTGGCTTTTGGCTTTTGGCTCTTGCCCTCCCCTCCCTTCGCGGCGGTGAGGGCTGGACGATCAGGCCGCCGCAGGCGGGCGGGGACAGGACGTCCCCGCCTTTTCGATCAGGGCATGGATGCCCTGTCGAAAAGCCCGGCCAGCCCTCAACGCACCCGGAGGTG
>JBCNOA010000335.1:0-4878 GCA_039594095.1 Dyella sp. | reverse complement strand
GGTGCCGCTGAAGGCCGCTTTCGTTCCCGATGAGGACGCCGGCCCGATCGCCGTGATCGGGCCGGGGACCGGTCTCGGTGCGGCGGTGTGGTTTCCGGGCGATCCGCCGCGCGTACTGGCGACCGAAGCCGGGCAAATCCAGCTGGCGGCTCGCGGCGGCCTGGAGCGAGAAGTCCTCGACCGCATTGCGCCGCCGGACTGCCATACGCCGTACGAAGCGGTCCTCTCCGGCCCCGGCCTGCACCGCTTGTATGCCGCGCTGTGTGCGGTCTACGACCGTTTCCCCGTTTGCGCGGAACCCGCCGACGTGGTAGCGGCCGCGCAATCCGGCGAGGAGGTCGCCTATGAAGCGCTGCAGCTGTTCGGCGGCTGGATGGGCTCCTTCGCGGCCGACCTGGCCATGCTTTACGGCACGACCGGCGGCGTCTGCCTCGCCGGCGGTTTCCTCTCGCGCATCGTCGACCTGCTGCGCTGCGGCCCGCTGGTCGAGCGCTTCCTCGACAAGGGCGTGATGCGCCCCTTCCTTCAGAAGGTCCCCATCCGCGTGGTGGACCACGGTCAGCTCGGCGTCGTCGGTGCCGCCAGCTGGCACTTGCATACCCGCACCGCGAGAACGGCTCCCGGATAAGGGCGCCACGCCGTTCCGCGGAGCGGCACGTAACAGCAGAGCGTCGCGCGCGGGTCTCCTGGGAGGGAGGCCCTCGCCCAATCAACGAAAGGGGTGGGACCAGATCATGAAGAACGGCAAGAAACTCTTGTGCGCGAGCATCCTCTGCGGCCTCGGCCTGGCGGTCGCCGCGCATGCGCAGGACGCCGCGCCCGCGCAGGGCGGCGCGCCGAAGCAAGACAACGGCAATCCCAGCGCCGACGCCAAGGGCAAGACCCCGCAGCAGCGCGCGCAGGAGAAGCAGGCACAGAACCTCCAGCAGGTCACCGTCACCGGCTACCGCGAGAGCCTGGCCAAGGCCATCGAGATCAAGCGCAACGCCAATGCGATCGTCGATGCGATCAATGCCGAGGACATCGGCAAGTTTCCCGACACCAATGCCGCCGAATCGCTCTCGCACCTGCCCGGCATCTCGGTGGACCGCCAGTTCGGCGAAGGCGAGAAGGTGAGCATCAACGGCACCGATCCGGCCCTCAATCGCGTGCTGATCAACGGCCAGACGATCGCCTCCGGCGACTGGGGCGGCAATCCGACCGACACCAGCGGCCGCACCTTCAACTACACGCTGCTGTCGCCGGAAATCATCGGCAACATGCAGGTGTACAAGTCGCCCGAGGCGCACATCGACGAGGGCAGCATCGGCGGTACGGTGATCGTCAATACGCGCAAGCCGCTGGACCTGCCGGCCAACACGCTGCGCGGTTCGCTCGGCTACAGCTACAACGATCGCTCGGAAGAGGGCAATCCGCGTGGCTCCGTGCTGTGGAGCTGGAAGAACAGCGACAGCACCTTCGGCTTCCTGACCGCGGTGACCCACGACAAGGAAAACCTGTCGCGCGCCGGCATCGAATTCTTCGGCTACTCCACGCCCGGCACCGGCATTCCGTCGACAGCGACCGTGCATGGCAGCGGCGACCTGGCTACCGCCAAGTATCCGGTGGGCATCAATAGCGCTTATTTTCAGCAGGTGCGCAAGCGCGACGGCATCCAGTCCGCGCTGCAATGGCGCGCGGACGACAAGAACGAGTTCAACCTGACCGGCATCTACGTCCGCGGTTCGTACAACAACTTCAGCGAGTCGCGCTATGTCTGCCCGGGGTGCGGCGATCTCAACAAGATCACCGACGTCACGGTCAACAACGGCTACATCACCAGCGGCACGGTCTCGGGCAACACCGGCAACGGCCAGCCGTACGCGGAGCTGGACGCCAACTATCGCGAGTCCAAGGTCACTACCAAGAGCCTCAACCTTCGCCATGACTACAACGGCGACAAGTGGATCCTGAGCAGCCAGGTCGGCTACACCTCCGCCCGCGGCGGCAAGGATCCCGAGTATCTGATGAAGTATCTGCTGAACTCCGGCGGCTACAACTTCCGCTACGACGGCCGCAACACGGCGGTGAACTACGACAACGGCTCGGCCTCCAATTGGGGACTGCCGGCGGCGCCGGCCGGCTCGCCTCCGGGCGACTCGAGCATCAGCGGCAAGTACCAGGCGGGCGGCATCTACTACGAAACCACCAAGGACCGCGAGCGCTATGCCCAGTTCGACGCCAGCCGGGACCTGGAGTGGGGCCCGATCTACCAGGTGCAGATGGGCTTCAAGTACATCAACCACACCAACTCGCAGTTCTCGCGCGGCAACCGCATCAACACGACCGACGGGATCACGCTCACGGACTTCGAGCCGGGCTCCACGCCGGGCAACCTGTATGACGGCCTGCACGCCAGCGGCGACCTGGTCGACTGGCCGACCGCCAACCTCGGTGCGGTGAAGTCGTACCTCAATGGCCAGCCGCAGGGGCCGTACAACATCAACTACCCGTCGATCTTCAACGTTCGCGAGATGACCCGCGACCTGTACACGCAGTTCAACTACAACGCAGGCGGTTTCCGCGGCAACTTCGGCGTGCGCTACGTGGACACCACGGACAAATCGACGTACTACCAGTCGAGCAACGGCGGCAGCTATTACCTGGCGCAGGGCAAGACGCGCTATTACAAGCCGTTGCCGAGCTTCAACGTCGCCTACGACATCGACGACACCAAGGTGGCGCGCTTCGGCGTGGCCAAGGTCATCGCACGTCCGCGCTATGCGGATCTCGCCGGTTCGGTATCGCTCAGCTGCACCGGCGGTGGCGGCGGCAATTGCACGGGCAGCGCGGGCAATCCGGATCTGAAGCCGTATTCGTCCACCAACTACGACCTGGCCGGCGAATGGTACTTCGCGCCCTCCAGCCTGCTGGGCGCCGAAGTGTTCTACCGCAAGATCGGCAACTACATCGTCAACACCACGAACGAGCGCACGTTCTTCGATCCGACCACCGGCCAGACGAACCTCTACACCATCACCTCGCCGGTGAACGTCTCCAACGCCAAGGTGCGCGGCATCTCCCTGCTGTACCAGCAGGACCTTGGCCACGGTTTCGGCCTGCAGACCAACTACACCTACGCGCACGCCGACACCAGTACAGGCCTCAACCTGCCGTACCTGTCGAAGAACACCATCAACATCATCCCGTACTTCGAGAAGGGCCCCTGGTCGGCGCGCCTCAACTACAGCTGGCGCTCGCCGTACTTCACCCAGGTCGGCCGCCTCGATTCGCACGTGTTCGCCGACCAGTACAAGGAACTGGACTTCACCGCTTCCTACCAGGTCAATCAGTGGATGGGCGTGACGTTCAGCGCCACCAATCTGCTCGATTCCACCTACTACTGGTACAACGACGTGAAGTACGCGCCGATCGGCATGTACAAGAACGGTCGGACGTTCGCGGTGGGGCTGAACTTCAAGCTGTAAGCAGGCGATTCTTTCGGCGCCGGGCCGGCCATGGGCGGAACTCCCCTCCGCCCATGGCCGGCCCATTTTTTTGGACGTATGGACGTCCGGCCTTCATGTCGACATGACGACCGATCATTTCCTTGGCCGCATGCCTTGCCCGAACCTGCCCGTTCGGCTAGGCACGGGAAGAGGGCATGCGACGATCGATGCGGGGTGGGGCGTGGGCGTGGCTCGCGCTGGTGTGGACGGGGAGCGCCGGGGCTGCCGGCTATGATTTTTACGGCGACTGGCCGACGCATGTCGTGACGGGCGACGGCACGGATGTCGGGGTATCCGTCCTCTACCAGTACGACGTCAACCGTTTTTCCGGAGACGGTGGCCGTTTCGAAGATGCCGCGGCTCAGCGGCGCAAGTATCTGGGCTTCTATGCGCGCAAGCCTGGGATCTACGACATCAACGTTCAGTACGATTTTCAGGCGCGCCAGTGGGTGGACACTTTCGTGCGCATCCGCACGCGGGGCGCATTCGGCATCGACTTGGGTGCCTTCCGGTTCGGCTATACCAAGACGCCCGTCGGCTTCGAGGGCGTGACCTCGTCGGCCGCGACGACCTTCATCGAAACCGCGCTGCCGACCCAGGCGTTTTGGGAGGGACGCCGGGCCGGAGTGGATTGGGCCTGGGTGCGACCCACGTATCTCGTCAACGTGGCTTATGGTTTCGTGCACCAGGATCTGGACGGCAATAACCCCGGGCATACGGTGGCCGCGAGGGTGGCGTGGATGCCTCTCCAGAGCGAGGGCCACGTATTGCACCTGGGCCTGTCCGCCTCGCGCGAAACGCCGGAATGGCGCGACGGCACGCCTCCAGCCGCACGCCTGCGTGCCCGGCCGGAGGATGGGCTTTCGCCGATTCGCCTGGTCGACAGCGGAGCGCTGGCCTACGCCGACCATATCGATCGGCGCGGACTTGAGGCGCTGTGGATCGAGGGGCCGTTCTCCGCCCAGGGCGAATATTTGTGGGCGCGCGTCAGCCGCGGTGGTGGCCGCGCGAAGGTCCAGGGCGATGGCGCCTACCTGTTCACCACATGGACGCTGACCGGAGAAGCGCGCGTCTACACCGACGGCAACATGGCCGATCGCCGCTACAACAGCCGCGACCTGCGCCCGATTCGCCCCCGCCATCCCTGGGGCGCGCTGGAGCTGGCCCTGCGCTACAGCCGCATCGACCTGGACGACGGCCGCGTCCTCGGCGGGCGCGAACACAACTGGACCCTAGGCCTGAACTGGTACCTCGGCGAGCACCTGAAATTCCAGGCCGATTACGTCAAGGCTTCCGGCAGCCGCCGCGGGGTACGGGTGGACCCGGAGATTCTCGAAATGCGCGCCCAGCTGAACTTCTAGCTAAACGGTCGCGAAAACACCCCGCGAAA
>JBCNOA010000334.1:0-4897 GCA_039594095.1 Dyella sp. | reverse complement strand
GCCATGCAGGCCGCGGAGCTGCTGTTCGCCACGGTGATGGGCGCGGCATTCCTGGGTGAGGCGTGGCCCAGCGGCTTCGCCGCCGCCGGCGCGGCCATGATCGTCGCGGGCATTGCCTTGTTCGGCTGGATGAGCGGCCGCGGCGCGGCCGGTCACGACGAGGAACTGCGCACATTGCGCACCGATCGCGCCGCCTGAGCGGCGGCCATCCAGACGTCCGGAACTTGCCCTGCCGTCGCCGCTCGGGTTAAACACCCGGGTTTGGCGACGCGGGAGACGGGGATGCGGCATCGGCACAGTGCGTGGTTGATGGCAGGGGCGTTGCTTGCGATGGCTCCCTCCACGCCGAGAGCGGACGAGCACGGCGCACCGGCGCTGCGCTGGGATGCTTCACGCTTTGGCAATCACCGCTATCTGGTGCAGGTCGACGCGCCCGCCGCCGCGGTGCGGGTCGAGATCCCATGGCGCCGGCGCGATGCGCACCCGGAACGCGTCGCGGTGATCGTCGCCGATCCGGACGGCGTGCCGGTGGCGAACGTGGTGCGCGGCGACATCGATCGCGCGTCCGGCGAATTGGTGTTCCAGGCCGCGAAGGCCGGCACGTATGCCGTGTACTACCAGCCGTACGTCAGCAACGGCCGCAGCAACTACCCCGCGGTCAGCTACGCCATGCCGAAGGACACCGCCGATCCGGCGTGGTCGGCGCCGCTGGACAAGCCTTCGATCTGGCGCAAGCTGCCGCAGGCGAAGGTGCTGCGCTACGAAGGCGTAGACGATTTCGACGCCTATACGGACATGGAACGCACCGCCACGCCGGCCGAGCTGGACGCGCTGCTGGCCAAGCAAAGCGGGCCGTTGCTGCTGTTTCCCGAGACGCGTGCCCATCCCGTGCGCATGTTCGACACATTGTCGGCAGCGTGGGCGCAGCGAGGCCCGGGCGGCACGCTGAGCGACACCGCTCTGCGCGGCGAGTACCTCGGTTTCCAGGTCGGCCTTTGGTCGCCGCGCGCGCAGGTGAATCAGGTGCGTGTGGCCTTCAGCGATCTGCGCGGTCCCGACGGAGCGACGATTCCGGCCGCCGCGCTGACCTGTTTCAATCTCCGCGGCATCGATTACAGCGGCCGGCCCTTCACGACGCGTGTCGACGTCCAAGCCGGGCGCGTGCAGCCGCTGTGGATGGGGCTCGACGTGCCCGCGGATGCGAAGCCCGGGCTTTACCAGGGTGAAGTGACCATCGGCGCCGACGGCGTGGAACCGCAACAGGTGCCGCTGGCTATCACGGTGGGCGAAGGCACGGCGGTCGCGCATGGCGACGACGATCCATTCAAGCTCACCCGCCTGCGCTGGCTCGACTCGACGATGGCGCAGGACGACACGGTGGTGAAGCCCTTCACGGCGGTGACCGTGAAGGGGGCGGACCTGGGCATTCTCGGCCGCGACATCGCATTGGCCGACAGCGGTCTGCCCTCGCAGATCCAGAGCCGCTTCGACGAACGCATGACCGGTTTCGCGAAACAGCCTCGCGCTCTGCTGCAGGCGCCCATGCAGTTGCTGGTCGAAGACGCATCCGGCGTGCATCCGCTCTCGGCCAAGGGCGCGCCGAAGGTGGAAACCGACGGTCCCGGCAAGGTGCACTGGACCGTAGCCGGCGATGCCGGCCCTCTGCGCGGCGAGGTGAAAGCCTCGCTGGAAGCGGACGGCACGCTGCAATACGCCATTGCGCTGCAGGCGGACAAGGACACGCCGATCGGCGACGTGCGTCTGGAGATACCGTTGCGCGGCGATACCGTGCGCTATCTGATCGGCCTGGGTCAGCAAGGCGGCGAGGCACCGTCGTCCTATAGCTGGCACTGGAACGTGCTCAACAACCAGGACGGCGCGTGGCTCGGCGCGGTGAATGCGGGCCTGGAATTTCACCTGCGCGACGAGCACTACTTGCGCCCGCTGAATACCAATTTCTATCAGCAGCAGCCGCTGCGCATTCCCTCTTCATGGGACAACGGCGGGCAGGGCGGCATCGAGCTGGCGCGCGACAAGGACCGTTACCTGGTCAGGGCATTCAGCGGCCCGCGCACCATGCAGGCGGGACAGACGCTGCGTTACGACCTCGTGCTGCGCGTGACGCCGTTCAAGACGATCCAGCCCGCGAAGCAGTTCAGCGAACGCTTCTTCCACAAGTATGGCGACCTGGACGCGATCAAGGCCGACGGTGCCAACGTGGTGAACATCCACCATGCCACGCCCATCAATCCGTGGATCAACTATCCGTTTCTGGAAGCCGAGGCGATGCGCAAGTACATCGACGCGGCGCATCAGCGTGGCATGCGGGTGAAGATCTACGACACCGTGCGCGAACTATCCGACCGCGCGCCCGAGCTGCCCATGCTCGAATCGCTGGGCCACGAAGTGATCAGCGCGGGCAAGGGCGGCGGTTTTTCGTGGCTGCAGGAGCATCTCGACGGCGATTACATCGCGGCGTGGCACGTACCCGAGAACCGCGATGCGGCAGTGATCAATGCCGGCCAGAGCCGTTGGCACAACTACTACATCGAAGGCCTGGACTGGCTGGCGCGCAACGAAGGCATCGATGGTCTGTATCTGGACGACGTGGCCTACGACCGCACCACCATGAAGCGTGTGCGAAAGGTATTGCAGGCGCACCGGCCCGACCCGCTGATCGATCTGCACTCGGCGAACCAATACAACCCGCGCGACGGGTACATCAGCAGCGCGCTGTTGTACATGGAGCTGTTTCCGTACATCGACCGGCTGTGGTTCGGCGAGTATTTCGACTACGAGAAGACCTCGCCCGCCTATTGGCTCACCGAGATCTCCGGAATTCCCTACGGCCTGATGGGCGAGATGCTGCAGAACAACGGCAACCCGTGGCGCGGCATGGTGTTCGGCATGACCAGCCGGCTGGGCTGGTCGCCGGGCAGCGACCCGCGTCCGCTGTGGAAGCTGTGGGACGACTTCGGCATCGCCAAGGCGGAGATGGTCGGTTGGTGGGTGCATGACGCGCCGGTGAAGACGGGACGCGAGGATGTGCTCGCCACCAGCTACGTGCGCAGAGGGCAGGGCACGCTGGTCGCGCTCGCCTCCTGGGCGACGGAGGAGACCGACGCGAAGCTCGCCATCGACTGGAAGGCGCTCGGCCTCAATCCGGCCAAGGCGACCCTGGTCGCGCCGGCGGTGCCGGGCTTCCAGCCCGCGGCTACGTTCAAGCCGGGCCAAGCCATTCCCGTCGAGCCTGGCAAGGGTTGGCTGCTGCGCGTGCAGTGAGGGTTCGTGCTTCGCCCGGCCGGGCGAAGCTTCGTCGCCGCACCGCGCGGGCATTGCCTCTATCCTTGGCGGACGCGCCGCCCCACGACGCGCTCTGCGAGGCATCTCATGCAAGACCAGTCTGCGGCCGCCGCGCCGCGCGCTGAGGACGACTTCATCCGCCATGGCACGCCCTTGTTCCGGCGTACCAACCTCGCGCTGTTCGCCGCCGGCATCGCCACCTTCGGCCTGCTTTACTGCGTGCAGCCGTTGATGCCGGAATTCAGCAAGACTTTCGGCGTCAATGCGGCCGGTGCCGCGCTGTCGCTGTCGCTCACCACCGGCGTGCTCGCCTTCGCGATGCTGATCGCCGGTGCCGTGTCCGATGCATGGGGGCGCAAGTCGGTGATGACGGTGTCGCTGCTGGCATCGTCCCTGATCGTGCTCGCCACCGCCGCGGTGCGCGACTGGCACATGCTGCTGGTCTTGCGCACGCTGCTGGGGCTCACGTTGAGCGGCCTTCCGGCGGTTGCGATGACCTATCTGAGCGAGGAAATGCATCCTCAATCGATCGGCCTGGGCATGGGCCTGTACATCAGCGGCAATGCGATCGGCGGCATGGGCGGGCGTCTGGTGGCAGGCGTGCTGGCGGATTTCGTGGGTTGGCGTGCCGGTGTGGGCGCGGTCGGCGCGATCGGACTGGCGGCCGGGCTGGTGTTCTGGCGCAGCTTGCCGCCGTCGCGCCACTTCGCCGTGCAACCGTTCGAATGGCGCGTGCTGCGCGACCGGTTCGCCGGCGTGTTCCGCGACGCCGGCCTGCCTTGGCTGTTCGCTGAAGGCTTCCTGCTGCTGGGGGCGTTCGTAACCGTCTACAACTTCATCGGCTATCGCCTGCTGGCGCCGCCCTATGGCCTGAGCCAGGCCGTGGTGGGACTGATTTTCAGCGTCTACCTGATCGGCACGTTCAGTTCGGCCTGGATGGGGCATCTCGCGGGCAAGCTGGGGCGGCGCAAAGTGTTGTGGACGGCATTCGCGCTGATGCTGGCCGGTGTGCTGCTGACGCTGACGTCGCCGCTGGTGTTGATCGTGCTGGGGATCGTAGCGATCACGTTCGGCTTTTTCGGCGGGCATTCGATCGCGAGCAGCTGGGTGGGGCGGCGTGCGGGTGCCGCCAAGGCGCAGGCGTCTTCGATGTATCTGTTTTCCTACTACATGGGGTCGAGCCTGGCCGGCGCGAGCGGCGGGCTTTTCTATGCCTCATATGGCTGGAATGGAGTGGCGGCGTTCGTGGGGCTGCTGGTGATAGGTGGGTTGTCGATCGCGTGGCGGCTGCGGGGGTTGGTGCCGTTGCCGGGGCCGCCGTCGAAAGGAGATGAGCCGCCCTTGGCGGAGGTTTGAAGTGGGGCGCGGTGGGGAGTGGGGCGGTGCTCGCTGGGTGGCGCCTGCGCTCGGCCGTCGCGGTGCCACTAGGTCGTCTCGCCTTATGGGGTAGGTGTTTCGCTCTCCAGCCGGAGAGCGAGTGACGTCTTCTTCGTTTGCCCAACCTCTTCAAGGGGCACTCGAGAAGAAGTAGCCGCCCCTGAAAAGGGGGCTAGGCCGCACTTCGCCCTCTCCCGATCGGGGAGAGGGCGAAGGG
>JBCNOA010000333.1:0-4931 GCA_039594095.1 Dyella sp. | reverse complement strand
CGATCGCCTGACCCTCACGCCCGGGCTTCGCTACGAGCACCTCGATTCCACCTACCTCAACCGCGCGACCGGGGCGCGCACGCAGAACGACGTGCGCAACGCCCTGCCCGGCCTCACCGTCGGCTACAAGGCCAGCGAGGCCTGGTATCTGTATGCCGATGCGCAGCGCTCGCTGCGCGCGCCCCAGGTGACGCAGATCATCTACGGCGACAACCTCGATTCGGAGCTGGCCTGGAACTACGAAACCGGCATGCGCTACACGCCGGCCGAAGGCACCAGCATCAACGTCGACCTGTACCGCATCGACTTCGACAACCAGATCCAGCTCGACAACACCACCCGCACCTACGCCAACCTGGGCAAGACGCGCCACCAGGGTGCCGAGGTGGAGCTGGAATGGAGCCCGGCCAATCTGCGCGCCTTGAAGCTCAGCGCGGGCTATGCCTATCTCGATGCCAGCCAGGAGTCAGGCCAGTACGCCGGCCGGCGCGTGCCCTACACCTCGCGCAACCAAGTGAACCTCGGCGCGAGCTACGGCGTCGGCGGCACTGTCGTCGCGCTGACCAGCTATTACTTCAGCAAGGCCTACAGCGACGCGGCCAATACGGTGCGCGAGAACGCCATCGCCTCCGTCGGCGAACTGCCGTCGTACTGGATCTGGAACATGCAGCTCACGCAGACGCTGATGACCGCCGGCAGCAGCACGCTCAAGGGCACGCTCGCGATCAACAATCTGCTCGATCGCCGCTACTGGTATCGCGGCATCGACACCAGCCCCTGGGGCCGCCAGCCCGCGCCGGGACGCACGGTCACCGCGGGCGTCGAGCTCACGTTCTGACAGAGCGCGATGCATGCCGCGCGCAGTCATCGCACCGACGCATGCGCGCGAAACATTGCGAAACATTGCAGGTAAAATGCGCTACCGATCACATGGCATGTCTCACCGCTGCAATCGGACGTTGACGTCAAACATACTTGTCGCCATGCAACATGACGCGTCCGCATCGACAAGGTTTTCGGTAAGCCATCGAAGCCTGCCGATGCCGGTACAGGGGATGTGCCGCCACTGATTTGAGCGATGCCGGATCGTCCGCACGACCGGCGCGCTGAAGTCAGTCGCGGATCGCGACATCAATCAGCCAGTCGGGGCGTTCCGCCCGGCCCAGCCATCAATCGAAGACAACCGCATCGGCAAGAACGGCCGAGGATGGCGTGTGGATGGCATGCGCGGCGTATCGCGCCAAGGCCATGACCGGCATCCGGGGCGCTCGCCGAAGTCGGCTCCTTTTGCACACGGATGCCCAACATGACCGACCACTCGTCACCCCTGGTGATCCTGGCCCACGTATGCCACGCGGCCGTCACCGATGGCTTCCTTCCCGCCGCCAGGCGCCTCGGCCTGCCCGTCGTGCTGCTGACCGATCACCGGCTCGAACACCTGGAGCACTTCGGCCGCGAACCGGAACACGCGCCTCAGCAGATCGTCGAGTGCGATGTGTTCAATCCGCTCAGTGTGATCGACGTGCTGCACGGCGCGGGCATCAGGCCCGCCGCCGTGTTCTCCAACAGCGACCACCTGCAGACCTCTACCGCCCTGGTCGCGGAGGCGTTCGGCCTGCCCGGCAAGCCTTGGCGCATTTGCTACGCGGCGAAGAACAAGGCCGCGATGCGCGAACGCCTGTGCGCGCTGGGCCTGCCGACACCCTGGTTCGAAAGCCTGCTGCCCGGACAGGCAGCGCCGGCAAGCGCCCCCTGGCCGCTGGTCGCCAAGCCGCGTGAGGGCGTAGCGAGCATGGACGTGCAGCTATGCGCCACTCCCGGCGATCTGCAGCACTACCTGCAGGCGTTCTGGCAGCGCCACCCCGGCCGTGCCGTGCTGCTGGAGGAATTCCTCCAGGGCCCGCTGTTCACGCTCGAGACGCTCAGCGATCGCCATCGCACGCAAGCAGTGGGCGGCTTCGATGTCACCCTGTCGGAGCCGCCGCATTTCATCGAGCTCGAGGCCCGATGGAACGGTCCCGCCGGCACGAGGCAAAGGCAGCAGGCCCTGGCGCAGGTGCTCGCTTTCGGCGTGGACTTCGGCGTCTGCCACAGCGAATTCGTCCTCACCGAGCGCGGCCCCGTGCTGGTCGAGATCAATTACCGCAGCATCGGCGACGGCCGCGAATTCATGCTCGACCGCATGTTCGGCGAGCGCTGGTTCGAAACCATCCTGCGCCTGCATCTCGGACAACCGCTCGCGCCGCCGCACCCTTCGAGCGAGCACGCCCTGGTGCGCTACTACGTGGCCCGCGAAGAGGGGCGCCTGATCCACGGCAGCGACGACCAGTCGCACCGGCACGAGCGCGCGATCGCTGCCTACCGCCGCCTGCGCCACGACGGCGACGAGATCCGCCTCAGCCGCTCCAATAAGGACTATCTCGGTTCGCTGAGCGTCGTGGCGGATACGGATCACGATCTCGACCAGGCCCTGCGTGCCGTCGAGGCGGGACTTCAATGGCGAATCGCGCCGGCGCTCGACGAGGTGGTCGCATGATCCGGCCGAACGACGACGGCGCCTACATCGCCTGGCGCATCATCGACTGCTGCCTGCGCGAGGACGTGCGCGGCATCGTGCGCCGCGGAAGTCAGGCCCGGCCCGCGCAGGATGTGCGGCAGGCATGGCCGGAGGCGCCGGCCGCCGCGCACTGGTGGCGCATCGCGCACCTGCCCGGCGGCGTGATCTGGGTGCCGGTGGAACCCAGCGATTACATGCAGAGCCTTCGCGCGATCGGCGACGGCTGGCTGCGCGAGACGCCGGCCGGCCTGGTGCGCGAGCACGGCGCGGACGCCTGGCTGGCCCTGCTCGCGGAAGGGCTCGACGACGAGACGCAGCAATTGCATCGCGACTATGCCGCCGAGGCCCGCTGCGCCAGCGAGCACCGGGCACTCGCCCGCCACGCGTACCAGGAGTGCGCCCACGCACTTGCCGGCGCGCTGGACGGCGCCACCTGGCATGAGCGCGCGCTGCGTTGCGACCAGGTGGCCAGCTATCGCGATCATCCGTTCTACCCGACGGCGCGTGCCAAGTCAGGCTTTGGCGAATCCGACTTGCGCGCCTATGCGCCCGAATTCGAACCTTCTTTCGAACTGCGTTGGCTGGCAGTGCCACGCGAGGCGCTGACCCTGACCACGGAGACACCGGCGTTCTGGCCGCGCATGACCGATGTCGGACTCGACGAAGCGCTCGCCTCCGCGCATGCCCTGCTCCCCGTGCATCCATTGACCTGGCAGCGAATGGACGGCAATACCGAGTTTCCGCTGCCCCCGCACGCGCATGCCGCGCCGCTCGCGTGGCTGCGGGTGCGCCCGACCTTGTCGGTGCGCACGGTGATGCCCGTCGAACACCCGGGCCATCACATCAAGCTGCCCTTGCTGATGCGCACGCTCGGCGCGCTGAACCTGCGGCTGATCAAGCCCTCGACGATCTATGACGGCCATTGGTTCCAGCGCGCGCTCACCGCCATCGCCGACCGCGACGCTGTATTGCGCGGCCGATACCTGCACGCGGACGAAGCGCACGGCGGCCACGTCGCCGATGCAAGGCATCTGGCCTACCTGGTGCGCGCCTACCCGAGCCTGCCCGACGCGACCCTGGTACCGGCCGCCGCCCTGTGCGGCGCGATGCCGGACGGCCGCCCCTTCGCCGCGCACCTGGCCGACCGTTTCCATCATGGTGACCTGCTGGCCTGGTGGCGGGCGTATGCCGAACTGTTGTGCCGCGTGCATCTTCGCCTGTGGCTGATCTATGGCGTGGCGCTGGAGGCCAATCAGCAGAACACCGTGGTGATCTACGCGCCCGGTCAGGCGCCGCGGCTGCTGATGAAGGACAACGACTCGGCCCGCGTCCTGCTCCCTCGGCTGCGCGCTCGATGGCCGCAGATCGATGCGCTCGGCCCGCTTCGCGATACTCGCATCGCGGTCGATGGCGACGATGCGCTGGCCCGGATGTTCTGCACCATCGTTCTTCAGCTCGATCTGCTGGCCGTGCTCGAAGGCATCGCCGATCGGCAGCCGCCGTGGCGCCAGCCGATGTATGCGGTACTGCGGCAAAGCCTGCGCGACGCATTGGACGACCTGCAAGGCGAAGGTGTCGACGTGCGTCCCGCCGAACGGTTGCTGCAATCGCCCTGGCTTCCGGTGAAGTACCTGCTCAGCGCGGGCAGTCTGCTGAGCAAGCGCGTCACCGGCGCCACCGACATTAACAAGTTCTACGGCGACAGCGGCCCCAACTTCATGTTGCGCGACGACGGGGAACTCGCGACCGCACCGCTTCATGCCGACGGGGCACGATGATGCGCACGCTCGCCTCCGTGCTGGTCGCCCACTACCTGGCGGCCTTCACCGCATTGGGCATGCCCGTGTTCATGCCGCGGGTACTCGCCGGCCTGGCGCCGGGTGCGCCCGACTGGCTCAGCGGGGTGCTCTACGTCTTGCCCACCGTCTGCACGGCCCTCACGGCGACCGCCTGGGGGCGGCTCGCCGATCGCTACGGACGCAAGCTGTCGCTGATGCGTGCGCAGGCGGGGCTCGCGCTGGGCTTTCTGCTCGCGGGCTTCGCGCCCAGCCTGCCCTGGTTCGTGCTCGCCTTGATCGTGCAGGGAACCTGCGGCGGTTCGCTGGCGGCAGCCAATGCGTATCTGGCCACGCAGTCGCAAGGCCCCTCGCTGGCGCGTTCGCTCGACTGGACTCAATTCTCCGCACGCCTGGCGATGGTGACCGCGCCGGCGCTGCTCGGCCTGGCGACCGGCCTGGGTCTGGCACAGACGCTGTATCGCTATCTCGCCCTGTTGCCGCTCCTGGCATGGGCGCTTACCTGGACGCTGCCGACCGACGCGGCGGCGGGCTCCGCTCAGCGCGCATCTTCCGCCCCCACCACCCAAGCACGGGGC
>JBCNOA010000332.1:0-4951 GCA_039594095.1 Dyella sp. | reverse complement strand
GCGCGATGCCGCCGCCACGGCCGTCTGGATGGCCGGCGCCGCGCCGGTGGAATACGCCGCACTGTGCTCGCGCATCGGCCTGGGCGAGGACGAAGTCGCGCAATGGCGCCGCGCCACCGAGGCGATGTATCTGCCGGAAGACCCGCGCCTGGGCATCTTCCCGCAGGACGACGGCTTCCTCGACAAGCCGCGCCTGCCCGACCATCTCGCGGCGAAGCCCGGCGAAGGCAAGCGCCCGCTGCTGTTGCGCCTGCATCCGCTGACCATCTATCGCCACCAGGTCTGCAAGCAGGCCGACACGCTGCTCGCACTGATGCTGGCGGGCGATCGCGTGGATCGCGCGGCCAAGCGGCGCAACTTCGACTATTACGAAAGCGTCACCGTGCATGACTCGACGTTGTCGGCATCCACGTTCGGTGTGATCGCGGCGGAGGTCGGCCTGGCCGGCAAGGCCTACCGCTACTTCCAGGACTCGCTGCGCGTAGACCTGGACGACTCTCACGGCAACGCCGCGCACGGCGTGCACATGGCCGCGATGGCTGGCAGTTGGCTGGGCCTCACCTGGGGTTTCGGCGGCTTCCGCGTCGTCGACGGGCTACCCTCCCTGGCGCCGCGGCTGCCGGCGGCGTGGAACGGCTATCGCTTCGGCCTGCGCTGGGGCAAGGCGCGATTGCGTGTGGAAGTGGACGGCTCCGGCGTGCACTACACGCTCTTGCAAGGCGACGGGCTGGCGTTTCGCCACGATGGCCGCGAGCAGTTCATTCGCGCCGGCGAAACGCTTTGCCTGCCGCGCGCCGACGCCATCCCGAACCGTCGCGCGCCGCTGCCGCCGCTGCAGGCGGTGATCTTCGATCTGGACGGCGTCATCGCCGACACCGCCGTGGTGCACGACGCGGCATGGCGGCGCTTGGCCGAAGAAGCCGGCCTGCCGTTCGACGCCTCGATCGGCGAGCGACTGAAGGGCGTCGATCGCATGGGTTCGCTGGAGATTCTTCTCGAGCGCGCCGGACGCGCCTACAGCGAAGAGGAGAAGCTAGCGCTCAGCGAGCGCAAGAACGACTACTACCGCGAACAGATCGAGCGCTTCGGGCCCGACCAGCTGTTGCCCGGGGCGCGCGATGCCATCGCTTCCGTCCGCGCCGCCGGCCTCAAGGTCGGCCTCGCCTCGGCCAGTCGCAACGCGCCGCTACTACTGGAGCGCATGGGCATCGCCGGGTTGTTCGACTACATCGTGGACGCCGCTCACATCCAACGTTCCAAGCCCGACCCGGAAATTTTCCTGGCCGCCGCTGCCGGGCTGGGCGTGGCGCCCGCCGCCTGCCTCGGCGTGGAGGACGCCGCGGCGGGCATCGCCAGCATCCACGCCGCCGGCATGGCCGCCGTCGGCATCGGGCAACCGTCCGCGCTGGCCCAGGCCGAAACCGTGCTGCCCGGCCTGAGCGCGTTCCGCATCGAAGATTTCGTCAGCAGTGAAGAACCATCGTTCGCCGCGGCAGGGGAAGCGGCCAGCGATATCACCACATAAAAGCCCGATACCACGGGTGGGGAGGTTTTGACCATGCAACGCCAACGCATCGCTCGACAGTTGCTCGCCGCTGCCATCACCGGAGCGCTCGCGCTCGGGGCAGCACACGCGCAGGACAACACGCAGGCCCAGCCGGGCGCCGCCGCCCAGCAGCCTCCGGCGCCGCCCGCGCCGGCCCAGGACGCTGCCGCCAAAGGCAAGCCCAAGACGCTCGACCAGGTCGTGGTGACCGGTACGCCCACGGTCGGCGGCATTCGCAAAATCGATGCGGCGTACAGCATCACCTCCGCCGACGCCGAAGCGATCAAACAGGCCAATCCCAAGAGCACCGCGGATCTGCTGAAGATCTCGCCCGGCCTGTGGCCCGAATCCACCGGCGGCCAGACCGGCGCCAACATCGAGATCGCCGGCTTCCCGGGCGGCGGCGACGCACCTTACTTCACCACGCAGATCATGGGTTCGCCGCTGTACGGCATGCCCACGCTGTCGTTCATGGAAACCACCTCGATGTTCCGCCTCGACGACACGGTCGAGCGCGTGGAAATTCTGCAGGGCGGCCCGTCCGTGGTGTTCGGCGACGGCCAGATCGGCGCCACCGCCAACTTCATGCTCAAGCAGGGCACCGCCAAGCCCTCCGGCAGCATCGGCGTCACCTACGGCAACGAAGGCCTGTGGCGCACCGACGGCTTCCTCGGCTTCAAGGTGGCCGAAGACTGGTTCGGCAGCGTGGGCGGCTTCTGGCGCAAGTCCGACGGCGTGCGCGATCCGCAGTTCAGTGCCGACAAGGGCGGCCAGTTCACCGCCACGCTGTCGCACACCATGGAGAACGGCTCGCTGATGCTTTGGGGCCGCGTGCTCAACGACCGCAACCAGTTCATCACGCCGATCCCGCTGATCCAGCACGGCAGCGACAGCTTCTCGTCGTACCCGGGCTTCGATCCGCTGACCGACACGTATTACAGCAAGTACATCCAGCACGTGAACCTGCCGGGCTATCCGGGCGGCGGCACCAGCGCCAACCTCGCCAACGGCCGCGGCACGAAGATGCAGTTCTTCGGCGGCAACTTCGACTACGACTTGAGCGGCGGCTGGACCATCTCGGACAAGTTCCTGATCAACCAGGGCGACATGGACACCAATGCCCTGTTCTCCGGTTCGAATCCGTCCTCGCTCAACGACATGCTCTACAACACGTCGACCGACCTGGGCGGCCTCAAGCTCGACCCGGGCGCGAGGGCGACCTACGTCAACGGCGGCGGCGTGGTCGATCCGAACCAGAGCGTGATCCACCAGGGCTGGTGGTTCATCCACAAGAAGCTCAAGAACATCAACAACGACTTCCGCCTGAGCAAGGAACTGTTCGACGGCAACACGCTCACCGCCGGCCTGTACCTGGCGCACTACACCATGAACGACAAATGGGCCCTGGGTAACCAGATGCTCATGACCAACACGCCCAACGCGCGCCCGATCCAGGTGGTCAACGCCGCCGGCCAGGCCGTCACGGACTATCAGGGTTTCCTCGACTACGGCGCGTACAACATCGCGCAGAACGGCACCTCGACCAACAAGGCGTTCTACCTGTCCGATTCGTGGAAGATCGACCGCTGGCTGTTCGACGTCTCGGCGCGCCTGGAGAACCAGAACTCGACGGTGCACGTGTGCAATCTGCACAACGTCAATCTGGACGGCAATCCGAACACGCTCTATGACAATGCCGTACCGGTCTGCGACGGCAGCTTCGCCACCACCAAGTACGACAAGACCCACACCTCCTGGACCGTCGGCGCGAACTACGAGCTGGCCGACAACATGAGCGTGTACGGCCGCGTCAACAAGGGCGTGCACTTCGGCGACTTCGACAACGCGCTGCGCGGCAACACCACGGGCAACACGCCGCCGCTGCAGAAGGTCCAGAACTTCGAGGGCGGCTTCAAATACCAGTCCAAGCTCATCTACGCGGACATCAGCGTCTACCACCGCCAGTTCAGCGGCCTGCCGTACCAGCCGACCAACGCCGCCGGCGCGCCGGTGGGCAGCCCGCTGCTGTACGGCTCGGACTCCAAGGGCATCAACCTCAGCGGCGCGCTGATGCCGATCGACAACCTGAAGCTGGCGCTGGTGGCCAACTATCTCGACGGCCATTACTCGCACTACTCGGCCTGCGTGCCCTACACCAACCAGGTGGTGGGCAACGGCTGCGCCTTCATCAACGGCAAACAGCTGCAGCGCCAGCCGAAAGTGCGCTACATGTTCACGCCGAGCTACCGCTTCCTGTTCCCCTGGGGCGACATCACGGCCTTCTTGACCTACACCCATGTCGGCGCCCACACGCAGGACCAGTCGGCACTGCAGCAGCTGGGTTCGTACAACACCCTGGACTTCGGCGTGGTGGCGAACGTGGAAGAGAACTGGGAGCTGCGCCTGCAAGGCACCAACATCACCAATGAGCTGGGCCTGACCGAGAGCAACTCGCGTATCTTCGGTTCGGCGGCCGGCGCCGGCGGCGTGATCCTCGCCCGCCCGTTGGAAGGCCGCGAGGTCAATTTCCAGGTCAAGTACAAGTTCTAAGCTGTAACGCTGTTCCCCGTAAGGCGGTCCGGGCCCGCGACAGCCCGGACCGCCGCTTTTTGGCGCGTGAACCGAACCGTCGGAAGAACCGACCCGCAAGCGAGGTGGCCGTGAACCGATTCCGCATGATCGCCGCGCTGGCGCTCATCTACATGGTCTTCGCGATCCTGCTCAACAGCGTCGGCACGGTGATCCTCCAGTCGATCCATACGTTCGGGATCGACAAGCCGCAGGCCAGCCTGCTGGAGCTGTTCAAGGACCTGCCGATCGCCGTCACGTCCTTCCTCGTCGCTTCGTTCCTGCCGCTGCTCGGCTACCGCCGCGCGATGATGATCGCGCTGGCGATCGTCGGTTGCGCCTGCGCGCTGATGCCGCTGTATCCCTCCTTCCACACCACCGAGCTGCTGTTCACCTGCGTGGGCATCGCCTTCGCGCTGACCAAGGTCTCGGTGTATTCCTCGATCGGCCTGCTGACCCGCGGCCGCGCAGAGCATGGCCGTCTCACCAACACCATCGAGGGCCTCTTCATGCTGGGCGTGCTGCTCAGCGGCTGGATCTTCAGCGCCTTCATCGACCATGCCGATCCGTCCAATCCGGTCTGGTTCCGCGTGTACTGGCTGCTGTCGGTGCTGTGCGTGCTGGTCTTCGTCCTGCTGTCCGGCACGAAGCTGGACGAATCGGCGGCGCATGGCGCGAGCACGCAGTCGCTCAGCGGTTCGGCCGCGTCCATGTTCAAGTTGCTGCTGCGTCCGCTGGTCTACGTGTTCCTGCTGTCGGCCTTCCTGTACGTGCTGATCGAGCAGAGCTTCGGCACCTGGCTGCCCACCTTCAACAACGAGATCCTGCACCTGCCCA
>JBCNOA010000331.1:0-4957 GCA_039594095.1 Dyella sp. | reverse complement strand
AGCTCGTTGCCAGCCGCCGCGCCGAAGGCGCCCGCGTGCTGGTGGTCGTGTCCGCGCTCACCGGCATCACCGACGCACTCAAACAAATGTGCGCGCAGGAAGACAAGGGCAAACGCATCGAGGCTGCACGCGCGATCGCACAGCGTCATTACGACCTGCTCGATCACATGCAGCTGGCGGTTCCGGAAACGCTCGCGCAGCGCCTGTCCGACCTGGCGAAGCTCGCCGAGGAAGGCCCGGGCGCGATGGGCGAACTGGCCTGGTCGGCGCTGGTGCAGGCGCACGGCGAGCTGATGTCCAGCGCGCTGGGCGCCGCGTTCCTGACGCATGCCGGGCTACCCACGCAATGGGTGGATGCGCGCGACTGCCTCGCGGCGGTCGCGCTGCCCAACCAGAACGAGCGCACCAAGCTGCTGTCGGCGATGGTCGAAGCGCGTCCGGATACTGCCTTGAACGCGCGCCTCGCGCAGCTCGGCGATGTGTTCATCACGCAGGGCTTCATCGCCCGCGAGGAGCAGGGGCGCACGGTGCTGCTGGGCCGCGGCGGTTCGGATACCTCGGCTTCGTACTTCGGCGCCTTGCTGAAGGCGCAGCGCGTGGAGATCTGGACCGACGTGGCCGGCATGTTCACCGCCAACCCGCGTCAGGTACCGGGTGCGCGCCTGCTGCAGCGCCTGGATTACGAGGAAGCCCAGGAAATCGCTTCCACCGGCGCCAAGGTGCTGCACCCGCGCTGCCTCTCGCCGCTGCGCGAGCCGCGCGTGCCGATGCTGATCAAGGACACCAACCGGCCCGAGCTGGAAGGCACCGTGATCGGCCCGGAAGTGCGCGAGCACGCGCCCAGCGTCAAGGCGATCAGCGCGCGCAAGGGCATCACCCTGGTCTCGATGGAATCGGTGGGCATGTGGCAGCAGGTCGGCTTCCTCGCCGACGTGTTCGCGCAGTTCAAGCAGCACGGTCTCTCCGTCGACCTGATCGGCTCGGCGGAAACCAACGTCACCGTGTCGCTGGATCCCACCGAGAACCTGCTCGATTCCGACGCCATCGCGGCGCTGGCCAGCGACTTGGCCAAGGTGTGCCGGGTGAAAGTGATCGCGCCGTGCGCGGCGATCACCCTGGTCGGCCGCGGCATGCGCTCGATGCTGCACACGCTGTCCGGCGTGCTGGCGGAGTTCGGCCAGATCCGCGTGCACCTGATCTCGCAGTCGTCCAACAATCTCAACCTCACCTTCGTGGTGGACGAGAACGTGGTGGACGATCTGCTGCCTCATCTGCACGAATTGCTGATCGCCGCCGGCGCCTTGCGCACGGACGATAGCGCCCTGTTCGGCCCCAGCTGGCAGGCGCTGTATGGCAGCGGCGAAGTGTCGGCGCCGGCCGCTTCTTGGTGGCGCACCGCCGAGCGCGAGCGCCTGCTCGAACTCGGCAAGGAACGCACGCCGCGCTACGTCTACCACCTGCCCACCGTGCGCCAGCAGGCGCGCGATCTGAAATCGTTGGGCGCGGTGGACCGTCTGCACTACGCGGTGAAGGCCAATACGCATCCGGCGATTCTCAAGGCGCTGGCGGAAGAAGGTTTCGGCTTCGAGTGCGTGTCGCCGGGCGAGATGAAGGCGGTGATGGCCGCGGTGCCCGAATCGGCCCCGCTGTTGTTCACGCCGAACTTCGCTCCGCGCGCGGACTACGAGTGGGCGCTGTCCACGCGCGCCACGATCTCGCTGGACTCGCTGTACCAGCTGGAGAACTGGGGAGAAATCTTCCGTGGCCGCGAAATCGTGCTGCGCGTGGACTTGGGTCGCGGCCTGGGCCATCACGAAAAAGTGCGCACCGGCGGCAGCGGCAGCAAGTTCGGTCTGCCGGTGGAACTGGTGGATCAGTTCCTGCGCCTGGCCGACACGCACGGCGTGACCGTCCGCGGCCTGCACGCGCACCTGGGCTCCGGCATCCTCGACGAGGGCCACTGGGGCGAGGTGTACGGGCAGCTCGCCAGCCTGGCCGAGCGCATCGGCAGCGTGGCCTTCCTGGATATCGGCGGCGGCCTCGGCGTGCCTTCGCATCCGGGCGAGGCGCGTCTGGACATCGCTGCGCTGGACCGCGTCCTGCGCGGAGTGAAGGCGGCCTATCCGCACTACCAGCTGTGGATGGAGCCAGGCCGCTACCTGGTGGCCGATGCCGGCGTGCTGATCACCCGCGTCACCCAGCAGAAGGGCAAGGGTGCCTGGCGCTACCTCGGCGTGGACACCGGCATGAACAGCCTGATCCGCCCCGCGCTGTACGAGGCCTGGCACGAGATCGTCAACCTCACGCGCCTGGACGAGCCGGCCACTGGTTTGTTCCAGGTGGTCGGGCCGATCTGCGAAAGCGGCGACGTGCTCGGCACCGATCGCCGTCTGCCGGAGCCACAGGAAGGCGACGTCATGCTGATCGCCCAGGCCGGTGCCTACGGCAAGGTGATGTCGTCGCCATACAACATGCGGGATGAGGCGGAAGAGGTGATCCTCGAGTAATTGCCTCAGTTCTACACTTCTCCCTCTCCCCTCCGGGCGACCCGAAGGTAGTCCCCGTGGGAGAGAGGGCGGGGTGAGGGGCCGGGGCTCGCCACAAGGTTTCAACGGAGCGCCAAGGATGAAGCGCTTGAATGTGGACAGAGCACGCAATCTTCGCCAGAAACAAACGGATGCCGAGCAAATGCTCTGGCGCCATTTGCGAGCCAGACGCCTACAAGGATGGAAGTTCCGCCGACAGCACCAGCTTGGCAGCTACATCGTGGATTTTGTTCGTCCTGACGCCCGGCTGATCGTCGAACTCGACGGCAGCCGGCATGCCGATCAGTTGATCTATGACGAGCGCCGGGCTCTGGAACTGCAAGCGATGGGCTACCGCGTCCTGCGTTTCTGGAACAATGACGTCTTGGCGAGCCTGGAAAGCGTACTTGAGGTTCTCTTGGAGGCTCTCGCAAGCCCCGGCCCCTCACCCCAACCCTCTCCCCGGAGCGGAGAGGGGCAGGAAAGAGGCAAGCACCAGGCGTCGCTGCACGAAAAGAATTCAGCCACCCTGCCGCCAGCACGGATAGGCAAGGTGACAACCCGGAGCCACTCATAGTGACCACCCCCATCCAACCCCGCCTCACCCAGGTCTTCCGCTTCGTCCGCTGCAGCTACGCCGATGGCGTGGCCGAGCTGGCCTATGCCTTCGATCACGGCGAGGAAATGGTCGAGCGCGTGCGCTTCCCGAACGCGCCCGCCGTGCCGGCCGCGCATGCCGCCGCCTTCGACCGCGCGCTGAAGCTGCTGCACCTGGTCGCCGGCGTCAGCTATTACAAGGCCGGCGTGCCGCCGCGCATCGACGTGGCCGGCGGTCCGCTGGACGACGCCACCGCCGACCTGCTCGACACGCTGTACCTCAATGGCCTGGCGGAATTCGCCTACCGCAACGGACTGGACCTGCGTGGCCGCATCGCCTTCCCGCGCGGCGGCGCGGCGCCCGCGCCGGCTCCGGCACTCCATCTGCCCAAGCGCACGCTCGTGCCGATCGGCGGCGGCAAGGATTCCCTGGTCGCCGTGGAAGCCATCAAGTCGGCCGGCGGCGAAGCCACGGCGGTGTGGGTGGGCAATTCGGAACTGATCGCCGCCTGCGCCGCGCGCACCGGCCTGCCCACGCTCAACATCCAGCGCGAGCTGGCCCCGCAGCTGTTCGACCTCAACCGCCTGGGCGCCTGGAACGGCCATATCCCGGTGACGGCGGTGAACTCGGCGATCCTCGTGCTGGCCGCGATCCTTTACGGCTTCGACAGCATCGCCTTCGCCAACGAGCGCTCCGCGTCGGCGGCGACGCTCGAATACGACGGCCAGCTGGTCAACCACCAGTGGAGCAAGGGCTACGCTTTCGAGAAGTTGCTCGGCGACTGGCTGCATGCGCAAGTTGCCGCGAACCTGGATTATTTCTCGCTGCTGCGGCCGTACTCGGAGCTGGCCGTCACCCGCGCCTTCGCCAAGCTCACGCCGTACTTCGACGCCTTCTCCAGCTGCAACCGCAATTTCCGCATCCTCGGCCCCAAGCCGGCGGACCGCTGGTGCGGGCAGTGCCCGAAATGCCACTTCGTGTTCCTCGCGCTGGCGCCGTTCCTGCCCAAGCCGCGGCTGCTGCAGATCTTCGGCCGCAACCTGCTGGACGACGACAGCCAGGCGGCCGGCTTCGACGCGCTGCTGGAATACCAGGATCACAAGCCGTTCGAATGCGTGGGCGAAGGCGCGGAAGCGCGTGCCGCGATGTATGCGCTGAGCCAGCGTCCGGAATGGCAGGAAGATGCCTTGGTCGCGCGCTTCCGCAGCGAGATCCTGCCGCAGCTCGACGTCGCCACCCTGGCTCTCGAACCCTGGCTGGAGCCTTCGCCCGAGCACTGCATCCCGGCTCGCCTGCGGAGCGCCCTGGCGTTCTTCGCCTGAGCCGCCGCATGCGCATCGCTGACCTGGCCGGCAAGCACGTCGCCATCTGGGGCTTCGGCCGCGAGGGGCGCGCCGCGATCGCGGCGCTGCGCCAGCGCCTGCCCGAGCTGTCGCTGACCCTGTTTTGCAGCGAGGCTGAAGTGGCCGCTGCGCAGGCTTTTCACGCCGCGCTCGATGTGCGCGGCCGCGAGCCGGACGCCATCGACCTGGCGCCCTTCGACGTCGTGGTGAAGTCTCCCGGCGTGTCGGCCTATAAGCCCGCGCTGCTGGCGGCGAAGGAGGCCGGCCTCCAAGTGACGTCCGGCACCGCGCTGTGGTTCGGCGAGAACCCGGACGCCAAGGTCGTCGCCGTCACCGGCACCAAGGGCAAGAGCACCACCACCGCCTTGCTCGCGCACCTGGCGCGTTCGCTCGGCGTACGCACCGCTCTGGCCGGCAACATCGGCATGCCGCTGTTGGAACTGCTCGGCCAGTCCGCTGGACTGTGGGCGATCGAGCTGTCGAGTTTCCAG
>JBCNOA010000330.1:0-4973 GCA_039594095.1 Dyella sp. | reverse complement strand
GCAGGCGCCGGTGGCGACGGCGGCGGCGAGCAGGAACAGGGCGAGCGTGGCCTTGCGCATGAGCGTTCTCCTGGGTGGATGCGCCGGCGATTATGCGCCGGCGTTCCGGTCACAGCCGAAAGTCGATGCGCTGGCGGACTTCCATCGGCATCGGCGCGCCGTCGCGCGTACCAGGCGCGAACTGCCAGCGCTCCACGGCCGTCAGCGCGGCGCGATCGAACACATTGCGCGGATCGGCATCGACGACGCCGGCATGGCTGACCGAGCCATCGGCTTCCACCATGAAGCGCACGTCCACCCAACCCTGGCGTCGCGTGCGCCGCGCATCGACGGGGTAATACGGCTCCACGCGGCGCTTGAGCACCGGCGAGGTGGTGGCCGCTGCAGCCGCGGTCGCCGCAGGCGGCTTTGGCGCGGCCACGGGTACGGCCTCGACAGGGGCTGCCGCGACCGGCCGGGCGGCGGGCGGCGCGGGCGCGGCGGCAGGCGGAACGACCGCCGGCGCGGACGGCGGAGTGGACGGATGTGCCGGCGCCTTCTGCGCCGCGGTCTGGGCGAGCTGTTCTTCGCGGCGCCGCTGGTCTTCGGCCACCTGGACCTGCGCCTGCAGCTTGGCGCGAAGCATGGTGAGGGTGTAGTTGGACGGATCGGCCTGGGAGAGCAGGTCGATCTGGCGCTGCGCCTCGTCCGCATTGCCCTGGCTGATGGTCTGCTCGGCCGCCGTGGCGGCGAACGGGAACAGTTCGCGCAATGCGTCCTGTGCCACGCGATTGCCGGGCTCCTGTTTCAGTGCGCGCAGGTACCACTCCACGGCGTTGTCGCCGGCCGGGGCGAGCAGGCGCTGCTTAGCCACCGAGGCGCGCGCGCGCGATAGCAGCTGTGCGACATTGCCGGGCAGGCCGTCGCGATGGATGTCCCCGGTGTCGGCCGCGACGGCCTCCGGTGCGGTCGGCGTATCGCGATTGGCCTTGAGCACCAAGGCGATCACGCCGCCGGCTCCGGCCAGCAGCGCGACCAGAATCAACAGGGCGTAACGAGTTGCACCTTCCGTGCGGTGGGGGCGTGGGGCTGGCATGCGGTTCCAGGCGTGGGGAGACGCGGGGCGCGCCAGCTTAGGGAGGCGATGTTGCGGAGATGTTGCCTGGTTCGCGCGCCGCCGGTGGGCGGCGCGCGCATGGGCTTACCAGTCGACCTGCAGATTGCGGCTGTCCGGCGAACCGTCCGGATGGGCGATCCACCACACGCGGTTCTGACCGTCCGGGCAACCGGCGCCGGAGGAATAACTGGCCAGCGCGCCCGTGTCGGTGGTCAGGGCGACGCGGTAGCAGCTACCGAGGTTGTCGCCGAAGGCGTAGCTCTGTGCACTGTGCTGGCCGGTGTGGCTGGTCAGCGCGCCGCTCGCGTCGAAGTTGAGCGTGTCGCCGGTGTCGATCGTATGGCTCAGATCCGCCGCGTAGACGGGGAAGCCCAGCCAGCGGCGCTCGGCATGGCTGGTATAGCCCTGGTGCACGGTGGAGGCTGCGCTGAGGCTGCCGTCGCTGGCGAGCTTCTGGTTGTAGTCCACCAGCAGCGGATAGGACGCCTGCTGGCGCGACTCGACCGTCAGCAGCGGACCGATCCGGCTGCGGCTGACGCTGTCGATACTGGTGGTCTGAGTGGAGACCTGGTGGAAGGTGGAGGCATCGATGACGAAGCTCTGCTTGTCGTCGAAGCCCACGGTCTGCGCCACGGTGCTGACCACGCGGCCTTTGGAGGTGGTCGCATAGCCTTCGATCACGAATTGGCGCGTGAGCTTGGTCGTGATGTCGCCGCTGACGTTGCCGCTGCCGTCGGTCACCAGCGTGTCGCCGATGGTCGGCGTCGGCGCCTGGCTGGCGAGGGTGTTGCGCGTGATGCCGCCGGTCACCTGCTTTGCATGCCGATCGCGGTACACCAGCAGTGTCGCCGTCGCGGAGAAGTAGCCGTGCGCGCCGGCCACGTTCACCGCCACCTCGTGCGGGTTGCCGTCGCTGAGCTGGCCGGCGAACGGCGTGAGATCCACGCGATATGGCATGAAGTTGAGCGTCTGCACACCCGGCGTGGGACGCCACATATAGGGATCGATGCCGCCGGTGTAGATCCACGGATACACCGGCGCGACGCCGGCCGGTTGCCCGTCGATGCTCACCTCGGTCTCGCGGAAGTTGCCTCCACCGCACTCCTGCGTCTGCGCGGCGTACTGGTCGGGCACGCAGGTGTACCAGAACTCGTCGCCGCTCTGGCTCTGCGCGAACACATCGAGGTAGGCGCGCACCACGTTGCGCGGCAGGGTGAGTGTCTTGGCCAGCTTGTCGGACGCGGTGTTGAGCGTGGTGGTGTTGCCGATCGGATCGGCGCCGAGCGGGTAGACCGCGTCGGGCACGGGCGCCGCCGGCGCCAGCAGCGAGGCAGGATAGAACAGCAGGCGTGCGCTGCCATGGATCACGCCGGTATAGGTGCCGTTGACGATGTTGCCGATCACCGCCTGGCCCTGGCCGGCATTGCGCAGCAGTGCGTCGTAATCGGTGAGGTCGCGCTCCACGTGCCAGCTCGGCGAGACCGTGGCCGAGGGTTCCTGCGTGGTGCCGAAGTAGATGTTGACGCCGCCCAGCCACAAGGTGGCGGTGCGGTCGAACTGCCGCCCGGCGGTGACCGAGAAGTCGGCCTCCAGCACCACCTTGGACCAGCGCCCCGCGCAACCGGCCGGCGGCGCATAGGCGTAGGGACGCGCATTGAAGTCGTTGAAGCTCACATCGTCGAACAGCTGCACCACGCAGGGCGTGCCCGGCGGACGCGGTACGGTGGGATCGGCCACCACCACGCCCCGCGCGCCGATCGGCGGATCGCCCGCCGCGGCATGCGCCGCCCCGATGCTTCCAAACGCTGCCAGCAAACCCGCTATCGCCGGCCCCAGACGTACCAACCCTTTCGACGACATGATGCTCTCTCCCCGCATGATGTGGCCCCCCTGCGCCGCGCACGCTAGCACGGGGGGCTTCGGAGAAGCTTGCGAATCGACGTGGGCGCCAAAAGGGATTTAGACGTCCAAAAAATTAGACGTCTAAGGTGCCCGGCCAAGCCTACGTCCAGCCGGTGAGGTCGCCTCGTCCATGGCCTGAAGGTAGGCCAGCGCATGCGCGCGGTCCGCACCGCACATGGCCGGCTCCGGTCGCAAGCTGGAGCACACGGCCGGCCGCTCGGGCCGGCCGAAGATGGCGCAGCGGTTGTCGTCCATCAGCTGCGCGCAACGCACGCCGGCGGGCTTGCCGTCCGGCATGCCGGGGATCGGCGAACTGATCGACGGGGCGATGCAGCACGCGCCGCAACCGGAACGGCAGGCGAGGCTCACAGCATTCAGCCGTACTGCCGGCGCAGCTCGGCGTATACCGGGTCCGTGTCGGGACGCTTGCCATGCCAGAGTTCGAACGCATCGGCGGCAGTCTCCACCAGCATGCCCAGGCCGTCGAAGGCATAGCGCGCATTCGCCGCCTGGGCCCATGCCAGGAAACCCGCCGCGGCTTTGCCGTACGAGAGGTCGTAGCAGGTGGCGCGATTGCCGACGAAACAGAACGGCAGGTCCAGCGGTTTGCCCAGCACGCCGGCCGAGGTGGCGTTGATGATCAGGTCGAAGCTGCCGATGTCGTCCAGGTCTTCCCAGTAGCGGGTATGCGCGCGTGCCGGATCGCCGATGGCGTCCGCCAGCGCGTCGGCGCTCTCGGGGGTGCGGTTAACGATGGTGAGCGTGCGTACGCCCGCGTCGAGCAAGGCCCAGGCCACGCCGCGCGCCGCGCCGCCGGCGCCCAGCAGCAGGGCGTCGTGCCCGCGCAGATCGACACGGTGACGCTCGGTGAGATCGCGCACCATGCCGTCGCCGTCGGTGTTGTGCGCGGCGAGCCGGCCTTGCGCCGTCCGCGTCAGCACGTTGGCTGTGCCGGCACGCGTGGCCGCTTCGCTGCGTTCGTCCGCCAGCTCGAATGCCGCCGCCTTGTGCGGCAGGGTGACATTCGCGCCGCGGCCGCCCTCGGCGAAGAAGCGGCGCACGCTGGCGGCGAACTCCGCGGGCGCGGCATCGATGGTGCGGTATTCCAGCGCGATGCCGAACTGCCGCCCGAATGCCTGGTGGATCTGCGGCGACAGGGAATGGGCGATCGGGTGACCGAAAACGGCGAACTGCGCTGCGCTCATCGAATGCTCCTTGGAATGGATGGCGGCCGCCGCGAGGCAGGGCAGTCGACCGCAGCCGCGCATTGTAAGCCCCTCCATTCCTAAGAGAGGCGCTCGGGTAGCTCCGAGGTGACGCGCCTCGCCCCGGCGGTTCGCTCGCCGGGACATGGGGACATGGGGACATGGGAAGCGTGATGGCGGTCCAGCCAGCCCACTCCTTCGGTCGCAACCTATGAGATGGACCATCGGCAAGCTGCTCCCCATCGACCCCGACGGACCGCCGCCATGCGCACGCAGCCTACCGATGTCTCCCGCCACCACCGCCTCGTCGCCGGCGCCCTGCTGTGGCTGCTGGCCGGCGCCGCCTTGCTGCTGACGACGCTGGTGCCGGTGCATACCGATCTGCTGGGCTGGACGCCCGCGTTCTGGCTGGTGGGTGCGCCGCTTGCGCTGCTGCTGGTGCTGGAACCGCGCCTGCCGCGCGACCTGATCGCGCTGGCGCGCAGCCGCCGGCCGCGCCGGACGCAGGCCGTCTGGCACTGAGTCCCGAAACGACGACTTCCGCTTGGCAGTGGAGCCTTGGCGCGCCGGGAAGCGCGCTTTTATGACGGCGCAGGGAAGCGCCGCCCACGGGTCGGGTACCGACGTGCCCGATCCGTGGGAGGCGCGTGCGGCCGCGCGCCGTGCGCGGTGCATCCGGCCCTCCGGGAGGGAGGTTCGGATCGTTCGATACGGGAAAGCGATGACGGACGCCAGGAAGGCGGTGCACCCGTCCTCGCAGCGCAGGGAGG
>JBCNOA010000033.1:0-24806 GCA_039594095.1 Dyella sp. | reverse complement strand
AGATGGCGACGCGCATGCCGGCGATGGCTGTGGCCGATGCCGGCGCCGCCGCGGCCAGCGCGCGCGAGGCGGTGAGCGCATGAGCGCACAGGCTCCCGTGCTGATCATGGCCGGCGGTACCGGCGGCCATATCTTTCCCGGCCTGGCCGTGGCCGAGACGCTGCGTGCGCAGGGCGTGCCGGTCGTGTGGCTGGGCGCCGATGGCGGCATGGAAACCAAGGTCGTGCCGGCGCATGGCGTGCCTCTGCGCACCGTGCCGGTCGGCGGCCTGCGCGGCAAGGGCATCAAGACGCGCCTGATGGCACCGCTGATGCTGGTGCGCGCCTTGTTTGCTTCGCTACGGGTGGGCAGCGCGGTGAAGCCGCGCAGCGTGCTGTCGATGGGCGGTTATGTCGCCGGTCCCGGCGGCATTGCCGCCTGGCTGCTGCGCAAGCCCTTGCTGGTGCACGAGCAGAATCGCGTCGCCGGCTTCACCAACCGCAAGCTCGCCGCGCACGCGCGCCGCGTCCTCGCCGGCTTCAGCGATGCGATGCCGGGCGCGGAATGGGTGGGCAATCCCGTGCGCGAGACCATCGCCGCCTTGCCGGCGCCGTCCATCCGCATGGAGGGGCGTACGGGCAAGGCTCGCCTGCTCGTATTGGGCGGAAGTCTCGGGGCCCGTGCGTTGAACCTCTCGCTTCCGCAGGCGCTGGCGCAGTTGCCGTTGGAGCGGCGGCCGGAAGTGCTGCATCAATGCGGCAACCGCGGCATCGACGAGGCGCGCGAAGCCTATGCCAAGGCGGGCGTCGATGCGCAGATCGTGCCGTTCATCGAAGACATGGCCGGCGCTTATGCGTGGGCTGACCTCGCCGTGTGCCGCGCCGGCGCGTTGACCGTGGCCGAGCTCACCGCCGCCGGGCTCGGCGCGGTGCTCGTGCCTTTCCCCCATGCGGTGGATGACCACCAGACCCGCAACGCCGAGGCCATGGTGGCCACGGGTGCGGCCGAAGTCGTACAGGAACGTGATTTGGACGTACAGCAGTTTTCTCGGCGCCTGGATGCGCTGTTGAACGATCGCCAGCGCATGCGCGCCATGGCGGATGCCGCGCGGACGCTGGCCAAGCCCGACGCCGCGGCGGTCATCGCCCGGGCCTGCTTGGAGGTGCGCGCATGACGCCGCGTCGCCTGTTGGCTCATGAAGACCTCATGACCACCTTCCGCCGGGTGCATTTCATCGGTATCGGTGGCGTCGGCATGAGCGGTATCGCCGAGGTGCTGCACAACCTCGGTTATGCCGTATCCGGTTCGGACAAGTCGAACTCGCCAACGGCGCAGCGCCTTGCGGGGTTGGGTATCGTGGTGCATGTCGGCCATGCCGCCGAGCATGTCGGCGATGCCGACGTGGTGGTTACGTCCAGCGCGATCCGGCAGGACAATCCCGAATTGATCGCTGCCCGAGCGGCGCGCATTCCGGTGGTGCCGCGCGCGGAGATGTTGGGTGAGCTGATGCGGTTCCGGCGCGGTATCGCCATCGCCGGCACGCACGGCAAGACCACCACCACCAGCCTCACCGCCAGCGTGTTGGCGGAGGCCAACTACGATCCGACCTTCGTCATCGGCGGCCAGCTCAACGCCGCCGGCGCCAACGCGCGCCTCGGCACCGGCCAGTATCTGGTGGCGGAAGCGGACGAGTCGGACGGCTCCTTCCTGATGCTGTCGCCCGTGGTGGCTGCCGTCACCAATATCGATGCGGATCATCTGGAGAACTACCAGGGCGACTTTGCGCTGGTAAAGAAGGCCTTCGCCGATTTCCTGCACCGGTTGCCCTTCTACGGGCTGGCCGTGCTGTGCGTGGACGATCCGGAAGTGGCGGCGCTGGCCAGGAGCACCACGCGCCGCGTGATGACGTACGGCATCGACGCGCAGGATGCCGATGTGCGTGCCAGCAATCTGGCGCAGCACGGGTTCGAGATGCATTTCGACCTGTGGCTGCCCGGGCGTAAGGACGCTCTCCACGTCAAGTTGAATCTGCCAGGCCGTCACAACGTACTCAACGCCTTGGCTGCCGCATCCATCGGCTGGCAACTGGGCGTGGAGGCGGAAGCCATCGCGCGGGCGCTGCAGAAATTCGAAGGCGTCGGCCGCCGTTTCCATCGCCGCGGCGAGATTGCCCTGGACAAGGGCTCGGCGCTGCTGGTCGACGACTACGGTCACCACCCGCGCGAGCTGGCAGCGGTGTTCGCTGCCGCCCGCGGCGGCTGGCCGGATCGTCGCTTGGTGGTGGCGTTCCAGCCGCATCGCTACAGCCGCACGCGCGACTTGCTGGACGACTTCGCCAATGTTCTGAGCGACGTGGACGTGCTGGTGCTCACCGAGGTGTATCCCGCCGGTGAAGCCCCTATCGCCGGGGCCGATGGCCGCGCGCTCGCACGCGCCGTACGGGCGCGAGGCAAGGTCGATCCGGTACTGATCGAACATCCGCGCGAACTGAAGGAAGCCCTGCCGGCGCTGCTGCGCGACGGCGACCTGTTGCTGCTGCTCGGTGCCGGCGATATCGGCGCGGCGGCGGTGGAGCTGGCTCTGGCCGGCAACTTGAGGACGAAGAAGTGACGAAGAAGATCACCGACCCCGCGCAGTTCGGCCGTGTCGCCGTCGTGATGGGCGGCAGTTCCGCCGAGCGCGAGGTGTCGCTCAATTCCGGCGACGGCGTGCTGAAAGCACTGCGCGCGCGCGGTGTGGACGCGGAGGCTATCGACGGCATTCCCGCGCTGCTGGACGCGGTGCGCGCCGGCCACTTCGCCCGCGTGTTCAACATCCTGCACGGCGGCGGCGGGGAGAACGGCGAGTTGCAAGGCGCGCTGCAGTCCCTGCGCGTCCCGTTCACGGGCTCCGGCGTGCTCGGTTCTGCGCTGTCGCTGGATAAGATCCGCGCCAAGCTGGTGTGGCAGGCGCTGGGCCTGCCGACCCCGCGCTTCAAGGCGCTGCCGCCAGGCGCAGATGTGCATGCCGCGGCGCGCGAGATCGGTTTCCCGCTGGTGGTGAAGCCGGCCTGGGAAGGTTCGAGCGTCGGTGTGACTCGCGTCTTCGACGAGAAGGACCTCGATGCCGCGGTAGAGCTGGCCCGCCGCTATCCCGGCGATCTGCTGATGGAAACGCTGATCGAAGGCGACGCCAACGAGGGCGGAGAATTCACTGTCGGCATCCTCGGGCGCGAAGTGCTGCCGACGATCAAGATCGTGCCGAAAGGCGAGTACTACGACTACAACGCCAAGTACATCGCCGAGGATACGCAGTATCTCTGCCCTGGGCTGAGCGGCGATGCGGAACGCGAGATGCAGGCATTGGCGCTGAAAGCCTTCGATGCGCTGGCTTGTGGCGGGTGGGGTCGTGTCGACGTCATGCGCGACAAGCAGGGGCGCAACTGGTTGCTGGAAGTGAACACCGCCCCGGGGATGACTTCGCATTCGCTGGTGCCCAAGGCGGCAAAAGTGGTCGGCATCGACTACGAAACGCTGTGCTGGCGCGTGCTGGAAACGAGCTTCCGGGAGGGCGTGTGAGGGGAGCCATCCGCCTCGTTGCCTGGTGTCTGGCCATCGCGCTCGTGGCGCTGCCGATCGTCGGCGTGCTGCGCGGATGGTTCGCGGCCAATCGCTGGCCGGTGACCCAGTTGACGGTGCAAGCCGAGTTCAAGCACGTGAGTGCGGACGATATCCGCGCCACCGTGCTGCCGCGCCTCGGCAAGGGCTTCTTCGCGCTGGATCTGGACGCCGTGCAGAAGGCTGTCGCCGCGCTGCCCTGGGTGGAGTCGGTCGAGGCGCGCAAGCGCTGGCCGGACACCCTGATCCTGCGCATCTACGAACGCCAGCCCTTCGCGCGTTGGAACGACAAGCAGCTCATCAGCCGCCAGGGTCTCGTGTTCGATGCGCCGGGCGCCGATGGCATCGATAGCCTGCCGAGCTTGCATGGGCCGGACGCGAGGCTGGCCGAGGTGGTGAGCTTCTACGCCGAGACCCAGAAGGCATTCGGCAGTACGCATCTGAAGATCGCCGGCGTGTCGCTTAGCGAGCGCGGGAGCTGGAGCCTGACCACGTCCGCCGGCGCGCAGATCGTTCTGGGCGATCGCGACCAAGCCGGGCGGCGGTTGCGCCGCTTCCTCGACGTCTACCCCCAAATCATGGCGAACCGCCCCGAGGGCTTCGCCTACGCCGATCTTCGCTATACCAACGGATTCGCCGTGCGATGGCCGCAGTCGCAAGCACCGGCCGCCGTCACCACCAAAGGCACGCCACGCACATGAAAACCCGCAACGACAAGCAACTGGTCGTCGGCCTCGACATCGGCACCTCGAAAGTGGTCGCCATCGTAGGCGAATACGAGCCGGGCGAGCCGATCGAAGTGATCGGCATCGGCACGCACGTGTCGCGCGGGCTCAAGCGCGGTTCCGTGGTGGACATCGAATCGACCGTGCACTCGATCCAGCGTGCGGTGGAAGAGGCCGAGCTGATGGCCGGATGCGATATCCGATCGGTCTATGCCTCGATTTCCGGTAGCCATCTGGAGACCAAGAATTCGCACGGTACAGCGGCCATCCGCGACCGCGAAGTGACGCCCGGCGATCTGGACCAGGTACTGGAGGCCGCGAGCGCGGTGGCGATCCCGGCGGACCGCAAGGTTCTCTATAAGGAGTCGCAGGAGTACCGCATCGACGGTCAGGACGGCATCCGCTCGCCCGTGGGCATGAGCGGCGTGCGCCTGGAGGCGAGCGTGCACCTGGTGACCGGTGCCGCGGCCGCGGTGCAGAACATCAGCAAATGCATCCAGCGCTGCGGTCTGACCGTGGACGAGCTGGTTCCCTCCTCGGTGGCCAGTGCCAAGTCGGTGCTGACCGACGACGAGCGCGAGCTGGGCGTGTGCCTGGTGGACATCGGTGCGGGCACGACCGACATCGCCATCTATACGCAGGGTTCGATCCGCTACACCAAATCGCTGCCGGTAGGCGGCGACCAGGTAACCAACGACATCGCCTATGGCGTGCACACGCCGACCGCGCATGCGGAGGAAATCAAGATCAAGTATGCCTGCGCGCTCGCGCAGCTCGCCCATGCGGAAGAGACCATCCAGGTGCCCAGCGTGGGCGATCGCCCGCCGCGACGCCTGGCTCGCCAGTCGCTCGCGCAGAGCGTGCAGGCGCGTTACGAGGAAATCTTCGAGATGGTGCAGGACGAACTGCGGCGCTCCGGCTACGAGAGCCTGGTGGCGGCGGGCGTCGTGCTCACCGGCGGCGCTTCCCGCATGGAAGGCGCGCTGGAGCTGGCCGAGGAAATCTTCCACAAGATGGTACGCATCGGCGTGCCTCAGCACGTCACCGGCCTCGGCGAGGTCGTCTCCAACCCGATGCATTCGACCGGCGTAGGCCTGCTGCTGCATGGCGCCCGAGCCGGCGGCATGCGTGCGGGCGGCACGTCCGGCGGCAGCGTCGGCGGACTGGTGGAGCGGCTGCGCGGCTGGTTGGCGAAGAACTTCTGACCGGCCGGGCCGAAAGGTCCGTCCGGTTGAGGGATGGGTGGCGCAGGAGGCGCCGCCGCGGGCGACGGGAGGTCGCCCACCACCCCGGCGCTGCAGGAGCGGCAGCCGGGGATACAACGACAACGAAGCTCTACGGAGGACGGGAAATGTTTGAACTGGTCGAAAAACTCGCACCCAACGCAGTCATCAAAGTCATCGGCGTAGGCGGTGGCGGTGGCAACGCCGTGGCCCACATGCTCAACGCCACCGTCGAAGGCGTCGAATTCGTCGTCGCCAATACCGATGCGCAGGCCATGAAGAGCTGCGGTTCGCGCACCCACCTGCAGCTAGGCGCCAATGTCACCAAGGGCCTGGGCGCAGGCGCCAATCCCGAAGTAGGCCGCCAGGCCGCGCTGGAAGACCGCGAGCGCATCGAGGAGATGCTCGAGGGCGCGGACATGGTGTTCATCACCGCCGGCATGGGCGGCGGCACCGGCACCGGCGCCGCTCCGGTGGTGGCTCAGCTGGCCAAGGAGAAGGGCATCCTCACCGTGGCCGTCGTGACCAAGCCGTTCCCCTTTGAGGGGCGTCGGCGCATGCAGGTGGCGATGAAGGGTATCGAAGACCTGTCCCAGCACGTCGATTCGCTGATCACCGTACCTAACGAGAAGCTGCTGTCGGTGCTGGGCCGCGAGGTCACGCTGCTCAATGCCTTCAAGGCGGCCAACGACGTGCTGCTGGGCGCGGTGCAGGGCATCGCCGATCTGATCACGGCCCCGGGCCTGATCAACGTCGACTTCGCCGACGTGCGTACCGTGATGTCCGAGATGGGCATGGCGATGATGGGCTCGGGCACCGCCCGCGGCGACGATCGCGCGCAGGCCGCCGCCGAGGCCGCCATCAACAACCCGCTGCTGGAAGACGTCAACCTCAATGGCGCGTGCGGCATTCTGGTGAACGTCACCGCCGGCCCGAACCTGACCATGCGTGAGTTCGACGAGATCGGCCGCGTGATCCATGACTTCGCTAGCGAAGACGCCACCGTGGTCATCGGCACCTCGCTGGACCCGGAGATGCAGGACGACGTGCGTGTGACGGTCGTGGCGACCGGTCTCAACCGTGCGGTTTCCCGCCAGCCGCAGCGTACCGCCGCGCCGCAGCAGGTCGAGATGCGTCAGCGGCCGCGCCCTGTCGTGCTGCGCACGGGCACCGGCAACGAGGTAGTCGACTACGCCCAGCCGGATGCCGTGCCGGGTCCCAGCCGTAACGAAGCCGCGCCGGCCAAGAATGCCGACCCGAGTTTCGACTACCTGGACATCCCGGCCTTCCTGCGCCGCCAGGCCGATTGAGAAAAAAATGTTCAAAAAGGAGTGAACAAACGTCAGATTGACTTGTCAGTCACATTACGCGCCTAGCGGGTGCTGCAAAGTTCGCCGCTTGTGCGTTCCTCCGTCGCTGGCGGGGGAGTGGGCTGACGCCGGTCTGTTTGCTCCTGGAGGAACATGACAAGACTGTGCGTCTGGGATGACGCATGACTTGGCTGGTGTGTTACCGCACCGGCCTGGTCCAACGCCTCGTCGCCGGATTCCCGTCCCGGCGCGGGGCGTTGTGTTGATCCTAACTTGTTGACGGAATTGAGGTATTTCCTCGTCTGGAACGTGATCGACTTTTTTCAAGGATGAAGAAGGGATGAAAGCGTGAACAGACTGTACGGGTCGGTTTGCTTTTTTCAGTGGTTAAGACTGTGTTAGCATCCGTCCCCTGTTGGCTGCTGCCCCTTGCAGGTACCAAAAAAATGATCAAGCAGCGTACGCTCAAGAACATCATCCGGGCCACCGGCGTCGGTCTGCATACCGGCGACAAGGTCTATATGACACTCCGTCCGGCCGCGCCGAATACGGGCATCGTGTTTCGTCGCACGGATCTGAATCCGCCGGTCGAGATCGCCGCCCGTCCTAACAATGTCGGCGACACTCGCCTGTCGACCACGCTGGTCAACGGCGAAGTCCGTGTCTCTACGGTGGAACACCTTCTCTCCGCGATGGCGGGTCTGGGCATCGACAATGCCTACGTCGACCTGTCGGCGCCCGAAGTGCCGATCATGGACGGCAGCGCGGGTCCTTTCGTATTCCTGTTGCAGTCGGCTGGCATCGAAGAGCAGAACGTCGCCAAGCGCTTCATTCGCATCAAGAAGCCGATCAAGGTGCAGGACGGCGACAAGTGGGCCAGCTTTGAGCCGTTCGAGGGCTTCAAGGTCGGCTTCTCGATCGAGTTCAACCACCCGATCATCAGCAAGCGCACTTCGAAGGCAGAGATCGACTTCTCGACCACTTCGTTCGTCAAGGAAGTGAGCCGCGCGCGCACCTTCGGCTTCATGCGCGACATCGAGATGCTGCGCGAACACAACCTGGCGCTCGGCGGCTCCATGGACAATGCGGTGGTGCTGGACGACTACCGCGTGCTCAACGAAGACGGCCTCCGCTACGAGGACGAGTTCGTCAAGCACAAGATCCTGGATGCGATCGGCGACCTGTACTTGCTGGGCCACAGCCTGATCGGCGCCTACTACGCGCACAAGTCGGGCCACGAGCTCAACAACAAGCTGCTTCGCACGCTCATGGCGGACGCCTCCGCATGGGAAGAAGTCAGCTACCAGGACGATCCTGCGACCGCACCGATTTCCTACGCGCATCCCGCCCAGGCGATCTGATCCGCTCACCCGGCAGGGTCAAGCTGAACAAACTGAACGGCCGCGTCCTCAGGGACGCGGCCGTTTGTTTTGTGATATACCTCGCCCCTTGGTCCTGCCACGATTCACGTAATGACGATGTCAACGTCTGTCGTGGCTAAGGGGGCATGCTATAAACCCGTCACCGCTGAGCGTGGGCAAGGGATTCGTAGATGCGCTCGGGAGCGGGACGACTTGACTGAGCGGGGCGGCGAGTCGAATTCACTCGCCGGACTTGCCACTGGAACCAGAAGTTTCGGCGATGGACGCCAGCTCGAGGAACAGATGCCGTAATTCGGTGTCTGTTACCGAGATTGCCGCGGCCTTTAGATGGTCTGCGGCGGCAGGCGAAAGCGGTTTTGACCGATCCGGCTGGGTTTCGGCCGGCGGTAGGGGGGCCACTTTCACGGTGATGTATCCGGCGCGCACGCCAATCGCGTGCGCGGCACCGAGTATTTGCGTCTGCATAAGGCGCAGTCTCGAGGCCACCGCCGGCGAAGGAGCCAGGAATACAAGGCAGCTGCCGCGCAGGTTGGCGAACCTGACCTGCTCGCGGAGCGGTGACGGCAGCGTCTGGCGTAGCGCACGGTCCAACGCCTCCAACTCACTGGCCTTGCGAGCCAGTTTGGCGAAGGGGCCGCATTCGGTGAGGGATTTCGGTCCTGATCCGGTGCGGCGGGAAGCGTTAGGAACGTCGCGCTGCATGGGTGCCGACATCTTCGACGTGGAAAAACATGCAAATCATACTCGTGTCACGCACCAAGCGGGTGCCGAAAACCTTCAATCTGGCCGACCGGCGCCTGCGCTTTCGGCTGATCGCAGTAGCCACCGCGGCCGTTCTCGCATGCGCGGGGCTCGGCGCCACGGTGGCATTGGCGATGGCAAGTCCGCGTGATCGCGCGCTGGCGGAAATCACCCGCCTTCACCAGCAAGTGGCGAAGCAGAACGCCCAGTTGGGCGATGTCCGCAAGGACGCGCAGCGCGACATCGACGCGCTGGCTGCCAAGTTGGGTCAGCTGCAGGCCCAGTCGACCCGGCTCAACGCGCTGGGTGAGCGCCTGGCCCAGATGGGCAAACTCGACAGCAGCGAATTCAACTTCAATGAGCAGCCAGCCATTGGCGGCGTCGAAGACGCCAATGACAGCGCCTACGCGCTGCCGCAGGCGCTGGACACCGGCATCGATCAGCTCGCCAGCCGCTTCGACAGCCAGCAGGCGCAGCTCTCTGCCCTGCAAAGCCTTTTGCTGGATGCGAAGATCGAGTCGAACCTCAAGCCTACCGGCATGCCGGTAGAGGGCTATATCTCGTCTTATTTCGGCGGAAGGCCCGACCCGTTCAGCGGTCACGCGGCCTACCACACCGGTTTGGATATCTCGGCCCCCACCGGCACGCCGGTGCATGCGGTCGCCGAGGGCATGGTGACCTTTGCCGGTTTGCGCAGCGGCTATGGCGACGTGATCGAGATCGATCACGGCAACGGCTACATGACGCGCTATGCGCACAACAGCTCGCTCATCGTCCGGCCTGGTCAGCGGGTGCATGTGGGCGATGTCATCGCCAAGGCCGGTTCGACCGGCCGTTCCACCGGCTCGCACGTCCATTTCGAGGTTTGGTACAAGGGCAACGTGGTCAATCCACTCGCCTATGTCCGCAATCATCGCTGATGGCCCATTCCCGCGTCCTCTTGAAACGCCTCGCCCCAGCCGCCAGACAGGCTGATCGGGAAGGGTGACGGGGGCAGCCGCAGGAGATTGCGGCTCCGTCGGGCCACCCGGCCGGGTCCGTCCCGGCCGGTCTTCGTTTGGGGATCGCCCGGCGACCCTTGTATCATCCATTCCTTTCGTCCCGCCCCCTTTTGCGGCGGGCGCCTACGACTCCAGGATCCGGAAGATCGATGCTCAATCGCGCCCTGACCAGCCTTTTTGGTAGCCGCAACGACCGCGTGCTGCGACAGCTCTCCAAGTCTGTCACGCGTATCAACGCGCTCGAGCCCGAGTTCGAGAAATTGAGCGACGCCGAGCTTCGCGCAAAGACCGACGAATTCAAGCAGCGTATCGCCGGTGGCGAAACCCTGGACAAGCTTCTGCCCGAGGCCTTCGCCACCGTGCGCGAAGGCGCCAAGCGCGTGCTCGGCATGCGCCACTACGACGTGCAGATGATCGGCGGCATGGTGCTGCATTCGGGCCGGATCGCCGAAATGCGCACCGGTGAAGGCAAGACGCTGGTGGCGACTTTGCCGGTCTATCTCAACGCGCTCGAAGGCAAGGGTGTGCACGTAGTCACGGTGAACGACTACCTGGCTCGCCGTGACTCGGCTCAGATGGGCAAGCTGTACAACTTCCTCGGCCTGACCGTGGGCGTGGTCTGGCCCGGCATGAACCACGCCGACAAGGGCGAGGCCTACGCCGCCGACATCACGTACGGCACGAATAACGAATTCGGGTTCGACTACCTGCGCGACAACATGGCGTCGAGCAAGGAGCAGCGCTATCAGCGCGGCCTGCATTACGCCATCGTCGACGAGGTGGACTCGATCCTGATCGACGAGGCCCGTACCCCGCTGATCATCTCCGGCCCGGCCGAGGATTCGCCGCAGCTGTACATCGCGGTGAACAAGATCGTTCCCAAGATGATCCGCCAGGAGAAGGAAGACGCAGCGGGCGACTACTGGGTCGATGAGAAGCAGAAGCAGGTGCACCTCTCCGAAGAGGGCATGTCGCACGCCGAGGATCTATTGCGCGAGGTCGGCGCGATCGACGCCGATGGCGGTCTGTACGATTCCAAGAACCTGGCCGTAGTGCACCACTTGAACGCCGCGCTGCGAGCGAACGCCATTTACCACCGCGATGTGGATTACATCGTGCGTGACGGCGAAGTGGTGATCGTCGACGAATTCACCGGCCGTACGCTGCCGGGCCGCCGCTGGTCGGATGGCTTGCACCAGGCGGTGGAGGCGAAGGAAGGCGTGCCGATCCAGCGCGAGAACCAGACGCTGGCGACCATCACCTTCCAGAACCTGTTCCGCATGTACAAAAAGCTGGCCGGCATGACCGGTACGGCGGATACGGAAGCCTACGAATTCCAGCAGATCTACGGCCTGGAAGTGGTGGTGATCCCCACCCACAAGCCTATGATCCGCAAGGACAACCCGGACATGGTCTTCCTCGGCCAGCAGGCCAAGTACGACGCCGTGATCGAGGACATCACCGATTGCCACAAGCGCGGCCAGCCGGTATTGGTGGGCACCACGTCGATCGAAGTGTCGGAGCTGCTGTCCAAGCTGCTCAACAAGGCGAAGATCCCGCACGAAGTGCTCAATGCCAAGCAGCACGAGCGCGAGGCGCATATCGTGGCCCAGGCCGGCGCACCGGGTTCGGTGACGATCGCCACCAACATGGCGGGCCGCGGTACCGATATCGTGCTGGGCGGCAGTCTGGAGGCGGCCCTGGCCGCGTTGCCGGAAACCGCTACCGATGCCGAGCGCGCCAAGGTCAAGGCCGACTGGAAGAAGAGGCACGAACAGGTGCTGGAGGCCGGCGGTCTGCACATCGTGGGCACTGAGCGTCACGAGTCCCGTCGCATCGATAACCAGCTACGCGGCCGTTCGGGCCGTCAGGGCGATCCGGGCTCCTCGCGCTTCTATCTGTCGCTGGAGGACAATCTCCTGCGCATCTTCGCCGGCGACTGGGTCGGCCGCTGGATGCGCATGTTCGGCATGAAGGAGAACGAGGCGCTGGAAGACCGCATGGTCAGCCGGCAGATCGAAAAAGCGCAGCGCAAGGTCGAGCAGCACAACTTCGATATCCGCAAGCATCTGCTGGAGTTCGACGATGTCGCCAACGATCAGCGCAAGGTGATCTACGCGCAGCGCGACGAACTGCTGGAGACCGACAGTGTCGCCGATACGGTCGCCGATATCCGGGACGACGTGGTGACCGACGTCGTGCGCCGCTATGTGCCGGCCGACAGCATCGACGAGCTGTGGGATCTGCAGGCGCTGGATCGCGAACTCGAAAGCGAGTTCGGCCTGTCGCTCGACGTGAAGCACTGGGTCGAGCAGCAGCACGAGGTCGATGCGGAAATGATCCTCGCGCACGTGCGCGAAGCCGTCGAGCGGCTGTTCAAGTCCAAGGAAGAGCAGATCGGCGCCGATACCATGCGCCAGCTCGAGAAGCACATCATGCTCAGCGTGCTCGATAACGCCTGGAAGGAGCATCTAGCCAGCATGGATTACCTGCGCCAGGGCATCTACCTGCGCGGTTATGCTCAGAAGCAGCCCAAGCAGGAGTTCAAGCGTGAGTCGTTCGAGCTGTTCTCCAGCATGCTCGAGCGCATCAAGACGGAAGTCATCCAGATGTTGGCGCGGATCCGTATCCGCAGCGAGGAAGAGGTCGCCGCCATGGAAGCGGAACAGCAGCGTATGGCCGAACGCCTCGCGCGGCAGATGCACGCCAGCGGTGGCGGTGCGCCGACGGCAGCGCTCAATGCCGATCCGGAAGCCGTAGCCGCCGGCAGTCTCGCGGCCGCTCCGGTACTCGGTAACGAAGGTCCCAAGGTGGGTCGGAACGATCCGTGCCCCTGCGGATCGGGAAAGAAGTACAAGCATTGCCATGGTCAGCTGAGCTGAGCGGGCGATTCTCGGAAATAAAAAAGGCGGCCATCGAGCCGCCTTTTTTATTGGCCTTTCGGCTGGAGCAAGGTCAATCGCCGCCGGGGACGCGCTTCCGGTAAGGCTCGGCGTCCACCGCGATGTACTCCGGTTCCTCGCAGTCCAGACGCAACGCGGTGAGCTTGCCGCCCCACACGCAGCCGGTGTCGATGGCATATATCCCTAAGCCGGCGAAGCGGCCCAGCGCAGACCAATGCCCGCACACGATGCGAGTCTCCCGGCGCTTCATGCCCGGTACTTCGAACCAGGGGTACATACCGGGCTTTTGCGTGCCGGGGGCGCCCTTACTCTCGAAATCGATCCGCCCATGAATGTCGCAATAGCGCATACGGGTGAACGTGTTGATGGAGGCGCGCAATCGCTCCACGCCCTGCAGGCGGCTGGACCACGCGGCCGGCCGGTTGCCGAAGAGGTTCTTCAAGATGCGCGCGTGGCGGGGGCCGGACAGCTCGCGTTCCACCTCCTGCGCCGAGCGTATCGCCTGCCGCAGCGTCCAGGAGGGAGCCAGCCCGGCGTGCACCATGGTCCAGCCGAGTGCTTCGTCCACATGCATGAGCTTCTGCGAGCGGAGCCATTCGAACAACACCGGCGCGTCATCGGCGAAGAGTACTTCGCGCAGTTCGGGGTTCACCTTGGACTGGGCTTCGGGGCGCCGCTGGGCGATGGCGAGCAGGCTCAAGTCGTGATTGCCGAGCGTGAGCACGACGTTGTCACGCAAGCTATGAATGAGGCGCAGCGTCTCCAGCGACTGCCCCCCGCGATTCACCAGATCGCCGCAGAACCATAGCTGGTCGCGAGCCGGGTCGAAGCGCATCTTTTCGAGGAGACGATGCAGTTCGGGATGGCAACCCTGCACGTCGCCGATTGCGTAGGTAGCCATCAGTGCAGCGTACGCGGGATGGAGAGCGTGAAGGCGGGAATCGGCGCTTCGAAATGCGTGCCATCGTCGGCGAGCATCTGATAACTGCCTTGCATGATCCCCACGGCGGTTTCCAGCACGGCACCGGAGGTGTACTCGTAGTCGTCGCCCGGACGCATCCACGGCTGCTCGCCGACCACACCTTCACCGCGAACTTCTTCCACCTTGCCGTTGGCATCGGTGATCACCCAATGGCGGGCGATCAGGCGCGCGGGCATGTCGCCACGGTTGTGCAGCGTCACGGTATAGGCGAAGACGTAACGGTTGTCGCCGGGCTTCGATTGGTCGGGGACGAAGCGTGTTTCGACCTGCACGTCGATCGTGTAGGGGGATTTGTCGGTCATGGCGGGATTGTAAGGCTTGCCGACACGCATGGAGCAAGCCTGCGCGCGGGTCGCTGAACCGCGCCATCCAAGCTCGGCTCAGGCCGCGGGCGCGACCTTCGCGAGTCGAACGAAATCCATCGGCTCGAGGGTCTCGGCCCGGGCCTTGGGATCGATGCCGGCGGCCTCGATCGTCTGGGCGTCCATCAGCTGGCGCAAGGCATTGCCGAGCGTCTTGCGCCGTTGAGCGAAGGCGGCCTTGACGATGGCGTGCACGCGATCGGCGTCCGCGTCATGGCGTTGCTCGGGCGCAAGCGGGATCACGCGTACCACGGCCGAATCCACTTTCGGCGGCGGTCGGAATGCGCCGGGCGGAACCGTGAACAGCGGCTCCACCCGGCAGGCCAGCTGCAACATGACGGATAGACGTCCATACACCTTGCTGCCGGGTTCTGCCGCCATGCGGTCCACCACTTCCTTCTGCAGCATGAAGTGCATGTCCTGGATCGCGGCGGCGTGGTCCACGCAATGAAACAGGATCGGGCTGGAAATGTAGTAGGGCAGATTGCCGGCGATGCGCAGGCGTTCGACCCCCAGTTCACGCGCCAGCGCACTGAAATCCACTTTCAGCACATCGGAGTGGACGATGCGCAGCTCGCCGACGGCGGCAGCGCGTGCCTGCAGGTCCGGAATAAGGTCGGTATCCAGCTCGATCGCCGTCATGCGGTGGGCGACAGCGAGCAAGGGCAGCGTCAGTGCGCCTTCCCCCGGGCCGATCTCGACGACGGCATCCCCCGGTTTCGGCGCGATCGCGCTGACGATGCGCTCGATGTAGCGCTTCTCATGGAGGAAATGCTGGCCGAAGCTCTTTTTGGGACGGGCGTTCATGGGGAGATCCAGAAAGAAGCGGGCTCAGCCGCCGGAAGCCGAGCGCCGCGCGGCCAACTGCAACGCCATGCGCGCGGCGGCGATCAGGCTCGAAGGGTCGGCACGGCCGGAACCGGCTAGATCCAGGGCCGTACCGTGATCCACCGAAGTGCGGATGAAGGGCAGTCCGAGCGTGAGATTGACGGTGCGATCGAACGCTTCGCTCTTCAGTACCGGCAATGCCTGGTCGTGGTACATCGCGACTACAGCGTCATAGCTGGCCCGCTGCGTGGGCACGAAGGCCGTGTCGGCGGGTAGGGGGCCGAGCAGCCTGAAACCCTCGGCGCGCAGACTTTCCATAACGGGGATGATGGTGTCGAGCTCCTCGCTCCCCAGGTGACCGCCTTCGCCCGCATGGGGATTCAATCCAAGGACCGCGATGCGGGGTTCGGCAAACCCGAACTTGTCGCGCAGCTCGGCATGAACGATGCGCAGCGTGCGCGTGAGGGATTCGGCAGTGATCGCTGCGGGTACCGCCGCGAGAGGCAGGTGAGTGGTGGCCAGGGCGACCCGCAGTTCGGGGCTGGCGAGCATCATCACCACGTCGCTGCGGCTCCGTTCGGCGAAGAACTCGGTGTGCCCGCTGAAGCGGATGCCGGCGTCGTTGATCGAGGACTTCTGCAGCGGCGCGGTGACGACCGCCTCGTAGCGCCCGCTCAGGCAGCCGTCGGCCGCTTCCGCCAGCGTGGTGAGCACATGTCTGGCATTGCGCGGATCCGGTTGGCCCGGGCGCTCCTCGGTGGCGAGGGGGATGTGCTGGACGCGCAGCGAACCGGGCGTTCGCTCGCTCAGAGGCGCGCCGTCGTCGTCGACCAGCTCGACGTAGGCTCCGCATCGGCGTGCGGCACGTTCCAGTAGGCCGCGGTCGGTGATCGCAATGAAATTGGCCGCCAGCGGAGTGGCGGCCAATCGGATGAGCAGTTCGGGTCCGACCCCCGCCGGTTCGCCGGCGGTGACGGCGAGCCGTGGGAGCGCGCCCGGGTTCAAGGCGGTCCTCAGGAGGACTTGCCCGGCTGCTCCGGGTCGCGCAGTTCCGGAACCAGGATGTTCACATAGGCGCTGGAACGCATTTCGCGCAGATAGTCCTCGTACGCCTGCTCGGCCTTGCGGTTGCCGATGGCCTGACGGGCCTGGTCGCGCTCGATCTGGTCGGTCAGGTCGCTCTGGCGTTCACCAAGACGCTGCAGGATGTGCCAGCCCGCCTCGCTCTGGAAGGGCTGCGAGACCTCGTTGTCCTTCAGCTGCGTGATCTGCTGGCTGATGACCGTGCCCCAGGCCTGCTGCGGGAACCAGCCCATGTCGCCGCCGTTGTTGGCGGTGGTGTTGTCCTTGGACTCGTCCTTCGCGAGCTTGGCGAAGTCCTCGTGCTTGTTGACGATGCGGTTGTACAGGTCCTGCGCCTTCTGGCGCGCCTGCTCGGGCGACACGATCTCGCTGGGCTTGATCAGGATCTGGCGGGCGTGGAATTCCGGAACCACCTGGCGGCTCGGAGCGCGCTGATCGACCAGCTTGAGGATGTGGAACCCGGTCGGGCCCCTGAGGGCCGGGCTGACGTCGCCGACCTTCATGCCGGAGACGGCGTCGGCGAAGGCCGGAGGGACTTCGTCCATTCGGCGCCAACCGAGATCGCCGCCCTCGAGGGCGTCCTGGGCGTCCGAGAAGCGGATGGCGGCGGCGTTGAAGTCCATGCCGCCGTGGATGGCGTTGATCGCCTCTTCGGCTTTCTTCTGGGCGGACTGGATGTCGGCCGCGTTGCCGCCGGAAGGAACGCTGATCTGGATGTGGGCCAGATGGATCTCGCCTGCCTTGTAAGTGGGGCTGGCGAGCAGGTTGTTGATCTCGCTGTCGGTAACGTTCACCGAGTCGTGCACCACGCTTTCGTGGAGGCGCTGCGCGATCAGCTGTTCGCTCAGCTGCTGGCGGAATGCGGCGAAGCTGGAACCTTCCTGCTCGACGGCAGCACGCAGCTGCTCGGGCGACATCTTGTTCTGCTGCGCCACCGCACCGACGGCCTGGTCGACGTCGGCGTCAGAGACGCGGATACCCTGGTCGTTCGCGCGCTGCACCTGCAGCTTCATCAGGACCAGACGATCCAGAACCTGGCGCTGCAGCACGTCCATCGGCGGTAGCTGGCCCGGCTGGCTGGCGTACTGCTGCTGGACGGAACGGACGGCTTCGTTGAGCTCGCTCTGCAGAATGACGCCGTCGTCCACCACTGCCACGATGCGGTCGAGCGGCTGCTTACCGGAAGCGGCCTGCGGCAGCAGCTGAGCATGGGCGGGAACGACGGCCGCGGTGGCGACCGCGAGCAGGAACAACGCGAGAGGCTGTTTCATTCGTGAGGACCTTCAATCGCCTCTGGCGACCGGGAAGTTATTGATAGCCAAGGATACCACGCCGCAGTATCCCTTCCGTCTGACCGTTGAACGCGCCCAGACCCTTGAACTGCAGTTCGAACATGATCGCGTTGTTGGCGCGGGCGTTCGCGGTGTTGAAGTTGTAGGTGTTGACGTAGTGGCGACCCACCACGCGCACGGCAACGCAGCAGCTGTCGTACTCGACGCCCGCCAGCGCTTCGACCGTGCGCTTCTCCATCACCGAGTACGTCCAGCGGCCGACGAGGCGCCAGCGTTCCGAGACCGGGTAGACCGCAGACGCGTCGTATTGTTCCAGCAGGCCGCGGCGGTAGCGGTACGAGAAGTTGATGATGCCGTCCGTGCCCAGTCGGCGCTGTACGCCGACGGCTGCCAGGTCGGTGCTGCGGCCGACGAAATAGGGCTGCCCAGTGATGTCGTAGCCGCCCAGCATGCGTTTGTGGGGATTCCACTGGTACTGAGTGCTCAGGCGCCAGTCGTCGTTGAGCTGCATGTTCAACTGAGCGACGTAGTTGGAGCCGGCCCAGTCGGTCGGCGCGCCGGTGGTGTTGTTGCTGTTGGGCAATTGCACCCGCTGCTGATTGAAGTAGCGGATCTGGCCGACGCTCGCCGAAAGGCGCTCCACGCCGTTGTCGTCCAGCAGCCGCGTCGTCACCGCCGCGGTAAGGTTGTTGGCGTTCATCTGGCGGTCCGCGCCGGAATACTGGTTCGGCGAGAACAGCTGCCAGTAATCGAACGACATCAGGTTGGTGTCGAACAGCGGCAGGTTGTTCTGGTTGCGGTATGGCACGTACAGGTAGTACAGCCGGGGCTCCAGGGTCTGTGTGTAGCTGTTGCCGAACAGCGAGGTGGCGCGATCGAACACCAGGCCGCTGTCCAGGCTGACGATCGGGAGCGATCGGCTGGGGGAGCGGTTGGTGAACGGCGTGACCTGCCCGGCGCCGAGTGGGGTGTAGTAGCCGTAGCGGTCATAGCCGCCGCTGAGTTCGTAGGTGGTGTAGCGGTACGCCACCTTGGGGCGCACGTACCAGGCGGCACCGCGGAAGTCGGCCGCGAGATAGGGATACAAATCCAGGCGGTTGCCTTCGACCACGTCGTCCTTGCGGAAGGCGACGGCCTCGGTGGCGGCACCGAATTCCAGCCATTTCTGCAGCGGCAGGTTCACGTTGAACGTGGCACGCGGCCAGCGCTTGTACTGGATCGAGCTGTCAGGCAGGTTCGGGTCGACGTTCTGGTAGCTGTCAGCACCGAACGAAGCGTTCCACCAGTTGCCGCCGCCGCCGACGTAGGCGCTCGAGGTCAGCGTGCCGATCGCCGAGGTGTACAGGTCGTTGCCGAAATCACGCAGATAATTGCGGTCCGACGCCCGGTTGATGCTGGTGTTGAAAGACCAGGGGCCGATCAGGTGCGAACTGTCGTTGAACTTGACCAGGTAACGGTCGTCGCCCTTGGTCTTCTCCACGCTGTCCGGATCGTTGTTGCCGCGGTCGTTGTGCAGATACTCGATATTGAGCTGTCCGGTGGATCCCGGAATCAGGTTCAGATAACGGAATTCGCCCGCCAGCATCAGGCCGCGTTCGGTGTAGATGCGCGGTTCGAGTGTGGCGTCGTAGTTCGGCGCCAGATTCAGGTAGTACGGGATGCCCAGCATGAAGCCGGAGCGGTTGGAGTTGCTGAAGGTCGGATACAGGAAGCCGCTCTTGCGCCGGTCATCCACCGGGAAGGTGAAGTAGGGCAGGTAAAGGAACGGCACATTGGCGAAACGCATCGTGGCGCCGTGCGCCGTACCCACGCCGGTTTCCTTGTCGATGCGCAGATCCTTGGAGCGCACTTCCCACAGGTGGTGGCCCACGTCGCAGGTGGAATAGGTCACCTGGCGGTAGTGGGTGCGCTGCGCGTCCAGCATCTGACCCTGCTTGGCCACGCCGTTGCCGCGCGCATTGAGCATCTGGTAGCGAACGTCGTCGGCGAGACCCGTGCTGGCGTCGGTGTTGCCGCGGATGTGTTCGGCGGCCAGCAACTGGCCCGCTTCCTGGTAGCGCACATTGCCGCGCGCGTCGTAATCGGTGGTATCGCTGTTGTAGTCGGCGGTATCCGACTGCATTTTCTGGTCGGCGCGCTCGATCTTCACCCGGCCCTGAAGGTGGTAGACGGTCTGGTCGGAGCTATCCACCTGCTCGGCGTAAACCTCGGTGTTCGAGGTCTCGCGCAGGGTGGTGTCCTTGGTCAGGGTCGGATCGTAGAACTCCAGCAGCGCGTTCGGACGGCACATCGAAAAGTTCAGCTCGCGCGGCCGGCAGTGGAACGACCCCAGCGGGCACGACGACGTGGCCGGCGCCTGGTTCTCCGCGGCTCCCTCGGTCCCATCGGAGGTCGACTGGGCTTCGGCCTGGCCGCCCATCAGGGCGAGGGCCGCGGCGACCGCCAGCAGGCGGCGCGGGGGCAGGTGGCGCGAGGTCGGCTTGGGCGTCACGGTGGCGGTCTGTCTGGTTCGGAAAGGTCGTTAAGCTAGCAGAAAGACCCCATATACGGCAGGCAAGCCCCTATCCCCGCCTGTGAGGAATTCAGCATGAGCGATACCAAGCTGAGCAAGACCGATGCCCAATGGCGCGCCGAGCTCACCCCCGAGCAGTACGCGGTCTGCCGCTGCTCCGCCACGGAGCCGCCTTTCAGCGGCAAGTGGTACCGCCACAAGGAGGCCGGCACCTATGTGTGCGCCGCCTGCCACGCCAAGCTGTTCGCGTCCGACGCCAAGTACGATTCCGGCTCCGGTTGGCCGAGCTATTTCCAGCCCATCGAGGCCGCCGCGGTCACGGAGCACCGGGACGACAGCCACGGCATGAGCCGCGTCGAAATCCGCTGCGCCCATTGCGATTCGCATCTTGGGCACGTGTTTCCCGACGGGCCCCGTCCGACCGGCCTTCGCTACTGCATCAATTCGGCTGCGCTGGATTTCGTGCCGGTCGGCTAGGCCATCAGCTCGGAGACGTGCGCGCCGACGCTGGCCGCCAGCGCCTGGAGGTCGTAACCGCCCTCCAGCGTCGAAACGAGCCGGCCGCCGGCGTGCGCGTGGGCCAGATCCATCAGGCGGCCGGTGATCCAGGCGTAGTCCTCGGTGCTCAGGCGCAACTCCGCCAGCGGATCGGCACGGTGGGCATCGAAGCCGGCGGAGACCAGCACCAACTGCGGCTTGAACGCGTAGAGCTTGGGCAGCAGGCCGCCCTCCCACAGCTCGCGGAACTCGTACGACCCGTCCCCCGCCGAGAGCGGGGCATTGATGACGTTGCCGACGCCGTGTTCGTCGGGGCTCCCCGTTTCCGGGTACAGGGGAGACTGATGGCTGGACACGAACATCACGCGCGCCTCGCGCTCGAAGATGTCCTGGGTGCCGTTACCGTGGTGCACATCGAAATCGGCGATCGCGACGCGGCGCAAGCCGTGCTCCTCGATCGCGTGCGCGGCCGCGACGGCCACGTTGTTGAACAAGCAGAAGCCCATGGCGCGATCGGGCGTGGCATGGTGGCCCGGCGGCCGCACCGCGCAGAACGCGCGGCCGCCTCCGGCCATGGCCATGTCCACGGCGGCTACCGCGGCACCGGCCGCGCGCAGGGCGGCCTCGGCCGACCCGGGCGACATCAATGTGTCCTCGTCCAGGCGCACCGAGCCCGAGTTGGGCGCGATGGCCAGGATGCGATCCACATGGTCGGCCGTATGCACGCGCAACAGCTGCTCGCGCGTGGCGCGCGGCGCCTCGATGCGGTCCAGCGCCGCGAAACGGTCGTGATCCAGCGCACGCAGAACAGCGCGCAGGCGCGACGGCGATTCCGGGTGCTCGGGGCCCGGATCGTGCTCCAGGCAGGCGGGATGGGTATAGAGCCGCAGCATGCGGCGGCTCAGGGCGCGGGCTTGCGGCGGCGTTCGTGCTGCCACAGCACTTCGCCGTGGCCGCCCGAGCGGGCCAGCACGCGCGCGATCACGAACAGCAGATCGGACAACCGGTTGAGGTAGCGCTGCGCCTGCGGCCTTACGTCCTCGACGCGGGCCAGCGCGATCACCTCGCGTTCGGCGCGGCGGCACACCGTGCGCGCCAGGTGGCAGCACGAGGCCGCCATGCCGCCGCCGGGCAGGATGAAGTCCTTCAGCGGCGGAAGCGGTTCGTTGAAGCCGTCCAGCACCTGCTCGAGCCGATCGATGTCGCGGTCCTGGACCATCGCCATGCCGGGAATGCACAGCTCCCCGCCCAGATCGAACAGATCGTGCTGCACCTGGGTCAGCGCTTCGCGCACATCGTCGCCGACGCCTTCGGAAGCCAGCACCATGCCGATGGTGCTGTTGAGTTCGTCCACCGTGCCGTACGCGGCGACGCGCAGAGAATCCTTCGGCACGCGCGAACCGTCGCCGAGGCCAGTGCTGCCGTCGTCGCCGGTCCGCGTATAGATTTTGGAAAGACGGTTGCCCACGGCCGTGCTTAGTGGCGCAGGCCCTGGGTGCTCGCCTGCTTCAGCGTGCGGGCCAGCTGGACCACCACCACGTGCAGCACGGCGCCGATCGCCACGTAGGCGGCGGCCGTGCCGAGGAACGGCAGGTACCAGTCGGCCAGGTTGGCGCCCCACGCGGCGAACGTCCGCGGCGCCGGCACGTTGGCGCTGAGCCAGTAGAAGCTGCCATTGGAGATCAGGTAGCAGGCCGCCTCGCTGACCAGCAGCGCGCCGGCGGCCAGGCCGAGCGTCGACAGGCGCAGGCCCTGCTCGTGGCGGGCCAGCCAGCTGCCGCCCATCCACAGGGTGAAGTACGACGGCACCAGGAACCAGTAAGCCGGCGATACGCAGTAATGGCTCCAGAACGGGATGCCCTGACCGGTGATCACGAAGTAGTCGACCAGCACCGACTCGGCCATCAGCAGAGGGAAGGCCCAGCGCGCGGAGCCGCGCAGCCAGAAGCCGCCCAGGAAGAACATCGCCCACGAAGCGTCGGGCAGGGGGCCGAAGTGGTGCGCGCGCGTCGCAGCCATCACCAGGGCAAGCGCGAAGAAGATGCCCAGGCGCTGGTTTTGCGTCGTAGCCATGTGGTGCTCCGTGATTCGAAAGGGCGAAAAAGCGGGCGGCTAGTGTAGCCCAAGCCGCCGGCCCGGAGCCGGCGGCGGCACGACGTCGCGGGCTGCGCGGCGCGGCCGCTTCCTGCGCGTATCATCGGCGCCCATGACTGCCACCCCCACTCTCCCTGCCCGCGGTCCGGTACTCGTCGTCGGCGGCGGCCTGGTCGGCGCCAGTCTCGCCATCGCCCTCGATGCCGCCGGCGTCGATACGGTGCTGGTCGAGGCCGCCGCGCCCCGTGCGGACGCCCAGCCCAGTTACGACGAACGCAACCTCGCGTTGGCCCGTGCCACGGTCAACGGCCTGGAAGCGATCGGTGTCTGGCGCCATGCACAAGCCTTGGCGACGCCGATCTGCCATATCCATGTCAGCCGCGCCGGCGATTTCGGCAGCGTCCGCCTGGACGCGGCGCGCGAAGGCGTGGACGCCCTGGGCTGGACCTTGCCCGCCCGCGAACTGGGCAACGCGCTGCTGCGCCGGCTGGACGAATGCCGCCGCCTGCGCCGCCTCGCGCCGGGGCGGCTGGAGAGCCTGGAGTCCCTGGGTGATGGCTGGCGCGCCAAGGTGAGCACGCCCGATGGCGTGCAAGAAATCGAGGCCGCCTTGCTCGTCGGCGCCGACGGCACCGCTTCTTACGTCCGTGATCGCCTGGGTATCGAGGCGGAGACGCACGATTATCGCCAGACCCTGTTCGTCTGCACCGTGACCCCGGAGCGCCCTCACGCGAATCGCGCCTACGAGCGTTTTTCCGACCGCGGACCCATCGCGCTATTGCCCTTGGCGGAGCGCCGCTGCGGCCTGGTACTCACGGTGCCGGCCGACGAGGCGGACGCGGTCGTCGCTCTGGACGATGAGTCATTTCTCGCGCTCGCCCAGGAACGCTTCGGTTGGCGTCTTGGGCGCTTGTCCCGGCCAGGCAAGCGGCATCCCTATGCCATCAAGCGCGTGGCCGCGGGACGCCTGACCGGGCCGCGCGCCGTGCTGGTGGGCAACGCCGCGCAAACCGTGCATCCCATCGGCGCTCAAGGATTCAACCTGGGGTTGCGCGATGCGCTGACGCTCGCCGAGCTGGTCGCCGTGGCCCCCGATCCGGGCGCCCCCGATCTGCTGGCGACTTATGCCGCGCGCCGCGCGCCGGACCGCGAAGGCACCATGCGCATGAGCCATGGTCTGGTGCGGCTGGCGTGCCTGCCGCAGCCACTGCTCGGTCCGCTGCGCTCGCTGGCGATGCTGGCCTGCGATCGCCTGCCGCCGGTGCGCAGCCTGCTCGCCCGCAAGGGCATGGGATTCCGCGGCGAGCCGCCGCAAGCCGTGCTGGAGCGTCTGCCATGAATGCGGTTTCGGTTCGCGGAGAATCGACACGTCGGCGCGGCCCCGCGCTGGACATCGCCGTCGTCGGCGGAGGCATGGTCGGCGCCGCGGCGGCGCTTGCCCTGGCGCGCGCCGGTTTCGCCACCGCCTTGCTGGAGGCGCGTGAACCGTCACCCTGGTCGGCCGAGCAGGAAGTCGACCTTCGCGTCGTCGGCCTGGCGCCCTCGTCCATCGCGCTGCTCGACGGGCTGGGCGTGTGGAAAGCGATCCGCGACGCCCGCTCGGGGCCTTACGCGCACATGCATGTATGGGACGCCGAGAACGGCGCCTCGATCCATTTCGATGCTGCGGACGAAGGTCGTGACCTGCTCGGCTACATCGTCGAGAACAACCTTGTGCAGTGGCATCTCTGGACCGCGCTCGAGGCAGCCGGCGTACAGCGCCTGTGTCCTGCCGACGTTCGGGCGTTCGAGGCGCAGGAGGACCGCATCCAGCTCGAACTCGCCGATGGCCAGACGCTGGCCGCGCGCCTGCTGGTCGCCGCCGACGGGGCCGGTTCGCCGCTGCGCAAGCTCGCCGGCATAGATACGCGCGGCCGCGAATACGGGCAGCGCGCCGTCGTCGCGCACGTGCGCACCGAGCGTCCCCATCAGGGCACGGCGTGGCAACGCTTCCTTCCGGACGGCCCGCTCGCGCTGCTGCCGCTGGCCGACGGGCGCAGTTCCATCGTCTGGTCGCTGCCCGACGAGGAAGCGCGGCGCGTGCTCGCACTCGACGACCCAGCATTCATGGCCGAGCTGGGCGTCGCCAGCGACTTCCGTCTCGGTCGCGTGGTCGGCACCACGGCGCGCGCAGCGTTTCCGCTGAAGCTGCAGCTTGCCACCGCCTATCAAGCGGAGCGCTTCGTACTGCTCGGCGACGCCGCGCACGCCGTGCATCCGCTCGCGGGGCAGGGGGTCAACCTGGGACTGCGCGAC
>JBCNOA010000329.1:0-4976 GCA_039594095.1 Dyella sp. | reverse complement strand
CGTCGGCTTCGGGCGCGAAGGTATCGTTGGATGCCGTCGCGCCGGCCGGTGGCGCGAGCGATCCGCGCTTCGCCAGTTCGCCGCGCAGCAGCGTTTCGATGCGCGCCAGCAAATCGTCCAGGCGCCCCAGCGAGGGAGTCTCCGGCCCCATGCGCTCGCGCAGCGATTGCTCGAACGCGGCCAACGCACTCCGGCCGTCGTCCAGTACGGCATGGCGTTCGCGCAAGGAAGCCGTTCCCATGCGCGACAGCAAGCCCTGCAGGTCTTCCAGCGAGGCGGCTTCCTGCGCTTCGTCCGGGAGGTTGCCGTTCACGGCGCGCAGGCGCTCGTGATAGTGCGCCAGCTCCCAATCCGACCAGCTGGCGACATGGTCGTCGTCCTCCACCAGCGGCAGCAGGGAAATCGTCTTGGGCAACTTGTCGTTGACCCAGCGCATGATGTTGGCGCGGGCTTCGTAACCATCGCCGTCGCGCTGAGGATGCAGGTCGTCCCACCACGTCTCGCACAGGCCGCGCAGCAGCGCGAAGCAAGGCGACAGCGCGACGTAACCGCACTGGTGCAGCTCCGCCTCCAGCAGCCACGCGCCGAGCTGCAGGTCCTTGCCGACGGTATCGAGCATGCCGGCGGCGACCTGCGACACCTTGGGCCAGTTGGCGCGCTTCAGCTCGGTCGCCCAGGCGCCCTGCGGCAACGTGCTGTCGTCGCTCTGGCGCAGTTGCTGGATCATCCGATAGCCCATGTTGTGGCGGGCCGAGGCGCCGACCGGTTCGGGCCCTTCCAGCGGCGCGAGCAGGCGCGCGAGCGGAAGGCCGAGCCGGCGCTCGAAATAGCCGCCGTCGTCGCACGCCGCCGTCATTCCTTCCGCATGCGCGGCGTCGGTCATCCTTGCTTGCGCTTGCTGGCTCATCGCATGGCTCCTGGAACATCACATGGCTCGGGGAAAGTCACCACAACACGGGCGCCTCGCGCGGGAAGGCGGGCGCTTCCAGCGGCACCGGGGCCTTGGTGGCCGGATCGGCGCCGGAAAGCTTCAGGGTCAGGTAAAGATCGGCCTGCTCGTTCGCCTTGCCGCCGACGGCGGCCGCGTTGGCATCCAAGACCGGCACGCGGAAACGCAGCAAGCGTTGGCCCGCATCGAGCGATCCCGTGTCGGCGGGCGCGCCGTGCGCATCCAGCCAGCGCAGCAGGGCCCATGCGCCGCCCGTTTCGAACACGGCGTGATAGCCACTGCTGCGCAGCTCCGGTTGCGCGGCGTCGGGCAGCGGCATGTAGCGCGAGCGATCGGCCCATTGCAGATCCAGCGACAGCGGCGTGCCCACGCTCCAGGCGAAGCTGTCGTCCGCGCCCGGCCACGCCGCACCCTGCGCGCCGCCCGCGCGAAGCGTCCAGCCGATCAGCTGGTTGCTGATGGGCGAACGGTCGGGCAAGGCGCGGAAACCGGCCTTCACCTGGATCGGCAGGCTCTGCGGCTGCGCGGAAAGATTGCCGGCGAAGAACGCTTCCACCGCGTCGAGCTGCTCGACGAAGGCTTTCATCTTCGCGGCGCGCGCACCGGCAGTGCCGGCGGTGGGCGCATGCTCGAGCCAGGCCTTGAGCTCCGGCTTTTCCTTGGCGTAGTAGACGAAGAAGGCCTTGACCACCGCCGGCGACACTTCACGCGAATCGGCCGTGCCGAACGGATAGTGCCCCGCCAACTGGCTGTTGAAGAGCATGCCGATGCGGGCGTAATGCAGGTCGGAGCTGGCCTGTCCACGGCCGGTGCACGCCGCCCGCGCCTGCTTCTCCATCTCGGCACGGCGCGCGGAGAACAGATCGTTGCCCGAGGGCGGCGCGCTGTAGCCGGCCAGCGTGCTTTCGCAGTTGGCATAGCTGAGGCTCGCCAGCTGCTTGAGGAAGAAGTCGTTGAGGTGGGCCACCTGCCCGGCCGGATCCGCGAACTGCACGGCGCGGTTGAGCTCCGAGATGGTGCCGCCCCAGTAGGCGTCGACCTGGCTGTTGACGCGCTGGCTGTTGTTGACGCCCTGCACCTGCTTGAGCAGCGTTACGAAGGGCGCCGCATAGCGGGAGAGCACTTGCACGCGTTGCAGCTGGCGATCCAGGTAGCCCTGCAGGACGGGCGTGCTGCCCAGATCGAACAGCGGCGCCGTGTCGTCGCCGCCGCCCTGCAACGGCGGATCGTAGAGATGGCTGGCGGAGCCGAGCGTGGATACGTCCAGCAACACGCTCGACGCATAGTTCTGGGCGCACTGCCCGACTTCGTCGGCCACGCTGCCGAAGCCGAGCTGGCGCATGCGCTGTTGGGCCTGCAGCATCGGCTCGAGCGCGGCCGAAAGACTGGAACTCTCCTCCGCCAGCTCGCGGTCCAGCTGCGAGGTGGCGTCCAGACCGGTATCGATGGCCTGCACCTGCCCGCGCTGATTGCGCGCCAAGGCGTCCTGCAGGGCCTGGCGAAGCTGGATACGGGCCAGGCGCTCATACAGCGGCTGGTCGGAGGCCGTCCCCACCTGATCGAGTTTTTCGCGGCTGGCGAACTCCTGGTACTCGCGCAGCTGAGCCAGGATCTGGTCGAAGGTGCTCGGCCGCCAGCCGCCGGCAGCGCCATTGCAGCTATAGGGAAGCGGTGACTTGATCTGCATGAAGGCGGCATCCGCCAGCGCGCGCAATCCGCCCACCTCACGCCCCAGTCCGGGGCTGATGCCCTCCAGCTGATGGTTGGACGGATTGACCACGAACAGCGCGCCGTACGGCGCCAGCGTCGCGCTGCGCAGGCTGTCCACCGCCGGCTGGTAGCAGCTGTCCAGATCGAAATAGCCCAGCGTGTTGCGCAGGCTCGGGTCGTAGCGGTGGTGCTTGATCAGGTCCTCGATGCCCGGCGCGATCTCGCCGCCCATGCGCGTGCAGGGGTTGTCCTCCGGCGTGCTGAGCAACCAGCGGTTGTGCACCCAGGCCAGCCAGCTGTTGAAGCCGCGCAGTGTGTCCAGCAGCGGCGGCTTGCCTTCCTGCAGAGTGGACAGCAGCGGCACGCCGGCCGCGGCACGGCGCAGCAGGTCGTGCTCGGCCTGCGCGGCCATGCTCTCGAACTGCTTGCCGAGGCGTTCGCGCAGTTCGGTCGAAATGGCCGGGACGTCCGCGTAGCTAGCCTCCGAAAGCGCATCCGCCAAGGGACTGTCGCGCCGGATGGTATCCGCCGGCAGCGGGCTGCCGTAGAGGTATTCGGCCAAGGCGCCGAAATCCAGCAGCAATCCGCGCTGTTCGATCATGCCCGGCTGCGCGATGCGCGAGAAACGCTGCAGGTTGTCCTCCAGCGCGGAAAGCTCGTTGAGCTGATGCTTGAGCTGGCCCACGTAGTTGGCGTACACCGCGTCCGGCGCCGCCTGGGCCTCCGAGATCTGCAAGGTGGCCGCCGACATCGCCTCGATGCGTTGCGACAGCCGGCAGGCCATCGACGGCAGGATCACCTGCTGCAAGGCGTTCTTGGAAACGACGTCGGTGATGCCGTGGTGGATGCGCCCATCCACCCACGACAGCGGAATGGCGGCATAGCGCGTGTCTTCGCTCAGCAGGGTGATCTGCGCCACCAGCTTGTAGACGTGGTCCTGGTCCAGGCAGCCGTGCTGCGCCAGCGTCTTGCTGTTGAGGGAGATGTTCAGCAGCGTATCGCGCAGCCCTTGCGCGTGACGGTTCACCTGCGCGGCGCTCCACGGCAGCGCGACGGCCAGCGCCACGCCGACGCCCAACAGTCCGAGCTGCAGCCGCCGGATCAGGCGATTGCGCGCCAGCAGGCCCTTCTGCGTGCGCTGCGCCAGACGCTGTTCGGCCAGCGCCTTGTCGCGGATCAGGCCTTCGACGAAGGAAACGTCCTTGCGCGGACCGGCCACGTCGGGCAACTCGGACGCCCCGACGACGCCGACGAAATACAGCCCGCGGCAGAACGAGCGCGTCTCGTACACGTTGGTCTTGAACAGCGTGCCGAGGAAATCCAGCGCCGGTCCCTGCAGGCTGCGCATGTGCTGCGGAAACAGGAAGAAGCCGTCGACGTCGTCGATGTGATCCTTGCCGGTGGCCGCCGCCAGCACCAGGCTGCGCTGGCTGTCGATCACTTTGTTGAAGGCCTTGGGCACCCACTCGGCCGGCAGGCCGTTGTCGTCGAGCGTGGGACTGGACCAGCCCACGATCTGGCTGCGCAGACGCGTGTCCTGCGCCTTCCAGAAACTGTCGAAGCCGGGAATGGTGTCGCAATGGCTGAACACCACGTACACCGGCAGCGCGTAGGCGAAGGCGTCCTGCAGCTCATGGATGCGCGCGTAAGCATAGCGGCCCAATGCGGCGCGCTGGTCCGCGCTGGCCGCGCACAGCCGCTCGGCGGAAACCACCCAGACGATGCCGTCCAGCGCGCGATCCGGCCGCAGGCTGTCGATGTCGGCCAGCATCTCGCTCCAGCGCGAATCGGTGGCATCGGTGGCCGACGGTTCGCCCAACACGCCGTCCGGATCGATCAGGATGCCCTTCTCCAGGAAATGCCACTGGCTGTTGGGCACCGCCGCGCTGAGATAGGCCTCCTGCTTGGCCTCGCGCAGGCGCGACGCGCGCTGCAGGCTGTCCGGCACCGACGCGGCCAGGCTGCTCTTGCCGTCGCCGGGAAACCCCATCAGCAGCAGCCACGAACTCTTGTAGCGCCAGTCGCGCCTCGCCCACAGGTAACGCAGGGCGCGCTCGATCACCGCATAGCGGCGGCGCAGCGCATCGCGGAAACGCACCCAGCGTCCCTGCCCTTCGCGATTCGCCGCGGGCCGCACGGCAATCGCCTTGGAGCGCGCACGCCACATCAGCCATGCGATCAGCGCGAACGCCACCGCGGCGAGCAGCGCCAGCACCAGGAACAGCGGACTGACGCCGGCGGGGCCCGCGGTCGACGGCGGCGCGGGCGCGGCCCGCCACCTCATACCGCCCCGCCGAGCGCGTCCAGCAACGACCAG
>JBCNOA010000328.1:0-4982 GCA_039594095.1 Dyella sp. | reverse complement strand
GGCGTCAGCCGCGCACCGCTGGTCGCCGCGCAGCGCACCACGTTCTGGGTGATCGCCGCGGTGCTGGTGTTGACGCTAGCGGCGATGGTGGGCGCGGCCTATCTGCTGTTCCGCCGACCGCTGGCGCTGCTGGGCATGCTGGGCGAGGCGATGATGCACGTGGCGCGGGGCGAGTTCGGCTACCGCATCCGGCTGGCGCGGCGCGACGAGCTGGGCCGGCTGTTCGCCACCTTCAATCTGATGAACGGGGCGCTGCAGGCGCGCCAGTCGAGTGAGACTCCCGCCGCCTCGCGCAGCGCCGCCGATGCGGCCTCGCAGCCCACGCTGGTGCTGCGGACCGAGGAAGAAGCGGCGCCCTGAGCCCACTCAGAGCTGCTTAAGGCGCTGCTTCAGTTCGACCGCGCGGGCGCGATAGATCACCGCGCGCTCGTAGTTCGGATCGATGTCCAGCACGTGGTCCCACAGCGCGATGGCCTGGTCCAGCTTCTGGTCGCGGTAAAGCAGCACGGCGCGCTCGTGGTACGAGGACAGCAGCGGCTCGCGCAACGGTTGGTCGCCCGCGGGCTTGAGATGCGGGTCGAGCTTGAGCGCCTGGTCCAGGCGCGCCAGCGCATCGCTCTTGCGGCCCTGCTTGAGCAGGGCGGCGCTCTCCGCCTGCAGGCGCAGCGCACGGGTGTAGGCATCGCCATCGCCGCCGGGTGCCGGATCGGCAGCGGGCGGGTCCGCGTCGGCCGCGCTCGCGTGGACCACCAGCGTGTCCGCGGCCGGCGCGCGCGCCGGCGCCGTGGGCAGGCGCACGGTATCGCCCGCGTGCAGCGCGGAGGGATTAGTCGAGCCGTTGTAGCGGGCCAGCACCAGGAACCGGCCTGCGTCCCCCAGGTAGCGCGCGGCCAGCGTGCTGTACGAATCGCCCGGCTGCACCACGTAGACGCGCGAAGCCGTGCCCAGCGCGTCGCGCGGGTCGACCGTGAGCTGGCGCAGCAGGCCCTGCGCGGCGCGGTCGCCGGGATAGCGGGCCAGATACTGGCGCAGCCGGCGCTCGCCCTCGGCGTAGCGGCCGTGCTGCAGATACGTATTGGTGATGATCGTCGGCGACAGCTGGCTGCCGTCGCGCGTGTCGTCGGCCGCGACCGGCGCCGCCGTCGTATTGCCGCCGCCCAGCGCCTGGCTCACCTCGGAACGGATGACGCTCACCCGCCCGCAGCCGGCCAGCGCGAGCAGAACTCCCACGAACGCCAGGCGGCGGAAACCCCGTTCCGCACACCGGAAATGCCACGAACCCACCACGTTGTTCCCCTGTTTCATCCGGCGACGCCGGCTCGCGCCCTGCGCCGCCCGAAGGCCGCGGCCTTCCGGACCGCCGACCCCATTGCGTGCTTCCATCGTCCCGGCCAGCCCTGAGGCCCGAGCCGGGCGAAGATCAGCGCGGCATTATCGCCTTCCTGGCCCCCGCGTGTGAGGGCGAGCCGCAGGCCGTCGCGCAATGCGGCTTCCTGATCGGCACGCGCGGACAGGCTGCCCAGCTCCTCGGCGCTCAGATGCGCCCATACGCCATCGCTGCACAGCACGAAGCGCAGGCCCGCGCCGAGCAGGCCGCAGCCGTGTTCGACCATCGGGGCCTCCGCGCCGCCGAGGCCTCGCAACAGCCGGTGCTGGTCCGGGTCGGCGGCGAGCGCGGCGTCGTCGCGCCCGCTGCCCCGGCTGCGCAGCGCGGCGAGGCTGTGGTCCTCCGTGCGACCGAGCAGGCGTCCGCCTTGGAAGCGATAGAGCCGGCTGTCGCCGACGTGGGCCCAGGCCACCTGCCGGCGGCGCACCAGCAGAGCGACCACAGTGGAATGCGGCGCTCCCTGGGCGACGCCTTCGCCGCGCCGGCGCAGCTCGGCATGGGCTTCCTGACAAAACGCTTCGAGGAACAGCGGTCCGGGCTGCGTCCGCCAGTCGCCCTCGGCCCACAGGCGGCGAGCGACGGTCACCACGCCGTCGGAAGCCAGTTCGCCCGCGCCTTCGCCGCCCATGCCATCGGCCAGCACCAGCAGGTAGGCCTGTTCGTCGGCATCGTGCAGGCAAGCCAGGTCGTCCTGCTGCGTGGCGCGGCCGCCACGCGCCCGCCCGGCGGCCACGTGCGGCACGGCCAGAAAATCGATCGCGTCGTCCACCGCTTCCCCCTGTCCGGACATGGCTGCGGGGTGCCACCTTACGGAACCGGCGCGGCCGATACCTTGTGCTCGCTCGCGCTATGGCGATCGGCGGGAGCAGCCGGCGTCATTCCGGCAGTGGCTCGGCTTCCTGCGCGAAGCCTGGCGCCTGCCGCTTGCGCCAAGCGGAAAGCACGCGCGTGCCGCCGTACGTCACCCGCAGGTAGACCGTCCGCCCGTCCGATTCGGTCTTGGCCGGGGCCAGCGAGGCCAGTTCCAGCTCCAGCGGCGCGAGGTAGCCCATGAGGATCAGCCGGCCCGCCTCCTTCGCTTCGACGTCGTGCAGTTCGCCGCTGTCGATCAGGATGAGCGTTTCGACGTCCTTCTGATTGAGTTCGATGGGCATAGGTCCCCCTGCGCGACCATGGCCGGGTCTTACGAGCTCGCATCCTGCGCCGGCACGGACGGCGGGTGATGACCTGGATCAAGCGGAAGGGCTTTGCGGCGACCGCTCGGGAGCCGCCGTGCACGGCGAGGCAGGGCGGCGGCGGGCGACTCGCTATGCGGTCGCGATGTGCTTGAACGCTTCGCCCAGCGCGTGCAGCGCCTGGCGCGAACGGTGGTCGTTGAGTGCCGTGTAGAGCACCACGTCGTGGCTCGGCAGCGGTGGCAGCGACAGCGCCCGCCCGAGATCGACGGTGCCGCCCGGCGCCGCCCGCCGGGCGAGTACCGCGACAGCGAGGCCGGCCGCCGCGGCCGCGCCGACCACCGCCGCGCCCCAGCCGATGAAGACCTCGGTCCAGGCGATGCCGGCCTGGTCCAGCGCGCGCACGGCGGCGGCGCGGATGCCGCAGGACTCGCCCTGGGTCGACAGCGGCAGCGGCTCGCCGGGACGAGGCCGCCAACCGGCGGCGCCGATCCAGGCGAACTGTTCGCGATAGAGCACGTCGCCTTGCTGGTTGCGGCTTTCCGGCTGCACCACCAGCGCCGCATCCAAGGCGCCGTCCTCGTATGCCTGCATGACATCGCGCGAGCCGGCCACGCGCAGTTCCAGCACCAGGTGCGGGTCGTGTTCGTTCATGTGGCGCAGCAGCGCCGGCAGCTCGCTGCCGACGATCAGCTGGCTGATGCCGACGGTGAGCCGCCGTCGTTCGGCCTGGAACGACGTCACCGCGCGTTCGTGCGCGCCCACCAGCGAGCGGGCCGCGTCCAGGAACAGCGCGCCCTCCGCCGACAGCCGCACCTGCCGCGGCGTGCGCTCCAGCAGGCGCCGGCCCAGCTGTTCCTCCAGCCGGCGCAACTTGAGGCTGATGGCCGATTGCGTGGTGGCCAGCGCCTGCGCCGCGCGCGTGAAGCTCTGCAGGTCGGCGGTGAGGACGAATGCCTTGACGGCATCGAGGTCGAGCGCTTTGGAAGACTTCATCGTGGGCGTGGTCCGTGGGCCGACGGGGGAGCGGGGCGTTCGTGCATCTTGCTTGGGCGTGTGCTCCGGCGAAAGCGGCAAAGCTTGCAGCGGCCTGTCCGCGGTGCGGCGTCCTTGTAAACGGTCCGCCGCGGCAGGCATAGTCCCGGCGGCCGGGGATGTCGGGAGCATGCATGCGGGTCCGCCTTGAAGACGTAGCGCGCGCGACGGGCGTGTCGCCCAAGACGGTGTCCCGCGTATTGAACGACGAGCCGTCGGTCAAGGAATCCACGCGCAAGAAAGTACTGGCCGCGATGGAGGCGATGAATTACCGCCCCAGCCCCGCCGCGCGCGGTCTCGCCGGCAGTCGCTCGTTCCTCGTGGCGATGCTCTACGACAACAACGACAACCCGGCGTCGACCTACCTGGCCGAAATCCAGGATGGCGTGCTCGACGCCTGCGATGCCAACCGCTACAGCATGATGGTGTGCCCGCTGCGCTCGCGCGGACAGGATCTGATCCGGCGCGTCGACGCCTTGGTGGGCGATCACCACGTGGACGGCGTGGTGATGACCCCGCCCCTCACCGACAACACCACGCTGCTGCGCCGGCTCAGGGAGCACGGCGTGCCGTACACCAGCATCTCGCCGCTGCACCGCGAGGGCACCATCGGCGTATGCATGGACGAGCAGCAGGCGGCGCGCGCGCTGGTGGAACACCTGATCGAACTGGGCCATCGCCGCATCGCGCACATCCTGGGCATCGCCAACCACGGCGCCAGCCGCTGGCGCCTGCAGGGCTACAAGGACGCGCTTGTCGGCGCCGGCCTGCCGCTGGATCCGGATTATGTGGTGCAAGGCGAATTCAGTTTCGGCTCGGGCGTGATCGCCGCGCGCAAGCTGTTCGAACTGGCGCATCCACCGACGGCGATCTTCGCCGCGAACGACGACATGGCCGCTGGCGTGATGTGGGCTGCTAACGAGCGCGGGCTGAAGGTGCCGCGCGACCTCTCCGTATGCGGTTTCGACGATACGCCGCTGGCGACGCAGCTGTGGCCGCCACTGACGACAGTGCGACAGCCGAGCCGCGAGATGGGGAAGCTGGCCACCCTGCAGTTGATGGACAAGTTGCGTGGCCGCGGGACGGGATTGTTGTTGCAGGTGCCTTATGCGCTGCAGTTGAGGGAGTCGACGGGAAAGGTGCCGAAGGGGAAGGGGTGAGGTGGCCGGCGCCGATTGCACTCGGTCGTCGCGTTGTCGCCAGGTTGCCCACCCATAGGCGAGACAAGCCCGGCGACACACGTTACAGCGAGCGCAAGCGTCACCAGGCTCCGCACCGACAGCAACAAGCGAGATCAAGTCGAAGCCGCAACGGCCCACACGCCACCCACCCCGACATCACCCGCGCGCCAAGCGCCCCACACCCCCGACCCCGCGCTTCTCCGC
>JBCNOA010000327.1:0-5003 GCA_039594095.1 Dyella sp. | reverse complement strand
CCGTTGCGCCGCACCGTCAAGGCCACCGACGCCGTGATGGACGCGCCGTACTGCATCGCCATCGACGAGGCGGAGAACCGCCTGCATGTGCAGAAGGCGGTGATGGCTTCGTTGATCGGCCAGCGCTGAGTACGTCTGCATGTATCTGCCCCGTTCGTTCCAGGAGACGCGCGAGCACGCCTTGCAGGCGCTAATGCGCGATTACCCCTTCGCCACCGTCGTCATGGCCGGTGCCACGGGCCTAGCCGCCAACCATTTGCCGCTGGAGCTGGTCGACGGTCGCCTGCATGGCCACGTGGCGCGCGGGAACGAGCTGGCCATGGCGGACGATGCGGAAGTGCTGGTGATCTTCCAGGGGCCGGAGGCCTATATCAGTCCCAACTGGTATCCGAGCAAGCGGGAGACCGGCCGTGAAGTTCCGACCTGGAACTATGCGGTCGTGCACGTGCACGGCCGCCTGCGGACGATCCAGGACAAGACCTGGCTGCGCGCACTGCTGGAGCGTCTTACCGACCGACACGAGGCAGGCCAGAGCGCGCCATGGCGTATCGACGACGCACCGGCCGATCACATCGAGACGATGCTCGGCGCGATCGTCGGCCTCGAGATAGCCGTCGAGCGCATCGAGGGCAAATTCAAGCTCAGCCAGAACCATCCCGCCCGCAATCGCGCGGGCGTGGTCGAAGGCCTGAGCGCACGCGCGCATCGCCACGATCGCGATCTCGCCGAATTGATGATCGTCACCAAGGAACTCGCCGATGGCGCATGAACACCACTATCCGGTCGAAGTCGTGTGGACCGGCAACCGCGGAGAAGGTACGCGTACGTACCAGGGCTACGGCCGCGACCATGAGATCCGCGTCGCCGGCCGCCCGGTGATCGCCGGTTCGTCGGACGCCGCTTTCCGCGGTGACGCCGGCAAGCACAATCCCGAGGACATGCTGGTCGCCTCGCTCTCCGCCTGCCACATGCTGTGGTATCTCCATCTGGCGGCCGATGCCGGCGTCGTCGTCACGCATTACGTGGACCGCGCCGAAGGCACGCTCGTCGTCGACGCCAGGGGCGGACGCTTCAGCGAAGTCGTGCTGCATCCCGAGGTGACCATCGCCGCCGGCGATGCGGCCAAGGCCGAAGCGCTGCACGAAGACGCGCACCGCGCCTGTTTCATCGCCAATTCCGTTCATTTCCCGGTGCGCTGCGAACCGCGCATCGCCGTTTCTGCCTGACGTTCCTCTCCATCCAGGATTTACGAAAGCCATGAGCAAAGACATCGTCCTCGCCTTCTCCGGCGGCCTCGACACCAGCTTCTGCGTGCCCTATCTGAAGGAACGCGGCTGGAACGTGCACACCGTGTTCGCCGACACCGGCGGCGTGGATGCTGAGGAGCGCGCCTACATCGAAGCGCGCGCCAAGGAGCTGGGCGTGGCCAGCCACGTCACCGTCGACGGCGGCCCCGCCATCTGGGAAGGCTTCGTCAAGCCATTCGTTTGGGCGGGCGAGGGTTACCAGGGCCAATATCCGCTGCTGGTTTCCGACCGCTACCTGATCGTCGACGCCGCCATCAAGCGCTGCGCCGAGCTAGGTACCCGCGCGATCGCGCACGGCTGCACCGGCATGGGCAACGATCAGGTGCGTTTCGATCTCGCTGTGAAGGCTCTGGGCGATTACGAGATCGTGGCGCCCATCCGTGAGATCCAGAAGGAACACACCCAGACCCGCGCCTATGAGCAGGCTTATCTGGAAGAGCGCGGCTTCCCCGTGCGCGCCAAGCAGAAGAGCTACACCATCAACGAGAACTTGCTGGGCGTGACGCTCTCCGGCGGCGAGATCGACCAGTGGAAGGCCCCGGGCGAGGGCGCGCGCGGCTGGTGCAAGCCGCGCGCCGAATGGCCGTCCGAAAAGCTCAGCGTCACGCTCGGTTTCGTGCAGGGCGAAGCCGTGTCGCTCAACGGCGAGAAGCTGGCCGGCGCCAAGATCCTGGCCAAACTCAACGAGCTGTTCGCGCCTTATGGCGTAGGCCGCGGCATGTACACCGGCGACACCACCATCGGCCTCAAGGGCCGCATCGTGTACGAAGCGCCTGGCCTGATCTCGCTGCTCGCCGCCCATCGCGCGTTGGAAGAAGCCGTGCTGACCAAGCAGCAGAATCGCTTCAAGCCCGAGATCGCGCGCAAGTGGGTGGAGGTCGTCTACGAAGGTTTCTTCCACGATCCGATCAAGACCGACCTGGAAGCCTTCCTCGCCTCCAGCCAGCAGCAGGTGAACGGCGAAGTGGTGCTGGAGACCTCGGGCGCGCAGGTGACCGCGGTGGAAGTGCGCTCGCCGCATATTCTCAACGCCAAGGGAGCCACCTATGCGCAGTCGGCCGACTGGGGCGTGGCCGAAGCCGAAGGCTTCATCAAGCTGTTCGGCATGAGCAGCACCCTGTGGGCCGAAGTGAACCGGAAGGGCTGACGATATGAGCGAGGCCTTGCGCATCAGCACGGAAAAGAGCGAGCTGGACCTTGCCCTGATCCACGATTTCCTTGCGACCGGTTCCAGCTGGGCGCAGGGCATTTCGTTCGATACGGTGCGCAAGTCCATCGAGCATTCGCTGTGCTTCGGCGGTTATCTCGGCCAGGAGCAGGTGGCGTTCGCTCGGGTGATTTCCGACTTCGCCACCTTCGCCAATCTGGTCGATGTGTTCGTTCTGCCCGCGTATCGCGGGCGGGGCTACAGCAAGGCGATGGTCGAATCGGTCATCGCGCATCCCCAGCTGCAAGGATTGCGTCGCTTCACGCTGGCCACTTTCGACGCTCACCATCTCTACGCGCGCTACGGTTTCGCGCCGCCATCCAAGCCGGACACCCTGATGGAAATCTACCGGCCGGGCATCTACCAGTCCGCCCGACGATGACACCTTCGGAAACACCAAAGATATAGACGGACCTCATGAGCCAACTTCTCGACGACACCCTCAGGCATCTCCGGGCACTGGTCAGCCACGACACGCGCAATCCGCCGCGCGAGATCGGCACCGGCGGCATCTTCGATTATCTGCGCGAGCATCTCGCCGGTTTCGACGTGACCGTCACCGACTTCGGCGCCGGCGCTGTGAATCTCTACGCCGTACGCGGCAAGCCGAAATACCTGTTCAACGTGCATCTGGACACGGTGCCGGATTCGCCGCACTGGAGCGCCGACCCGCACGTGCTGCGCATCGAGGGCGATCGCGCCATCGGCCTGGGCGCCTGCGACATCAAGGGCGCCGCGGCCGCGCTGCTGGCCGTTGCCAATGCCACCCAGGGCGACATGGCGCTGCTGTTGTCCACCGACGAGGAAGCCAACGATGCCCGTTGCATCGCCGGTTTTCTGAAGCAGCAGGCGGCACAGGGTGTGCACGACTACGAGGCGATCATCGTCGCCGAGCCCACCAAGGGCGAAGCGGTGCTGGCGCATCGCGGCATCCATTCCGTGCAGATGCGCTTCAGTGGCAAGGCAGGCCATGCGTCCGGCGAACAGAAGCCCTCGGACAGCGCGCTGCACCAAGCGGTGCGCTGGGGTGCCGCAGCGCTGGACTACGTCGAGAAGCAGGCGCACGAGCGCTTCGGCGGCCTGACCGGCCTGCGCTTCAACATCGGCAAAGTCGAGGGCGGCATCAAGGCAAACGTCATCGCGCCCACGGCGGACGTGCGTTTCGGCTTTCGCCCGCTGCCGTCGATGGACGCGGACAAGATGCTCGAGACCTTCCGTACGCTGGTGGAACCGCATCCCGTGGAATTCGGCGAGACCTTCCGCGGCGATTCGCTGCCGGCCGGCGATACCGCCACCGCGGAAACGCGCCGCCTGGCCGCTCGCGACCTCGCCGACGAGTTGGGTATTCCCGTCGGCAACGCTGTGAACTTCTGGACCGAGGCGGCGCTGTTCTCGGCCGGCGGCTACATCTCCTTCGTCTATGGCCCCGGCGACATCGCGCAGGCCCACGCCGCCGACGAATGGGTTTCGCTGGAACAGCTCGACCATTACGCACAAACCATCTACCGGATCGTTGACCGTGGAAGCGCATAAGCACACTCGCAAGACCATCGTTCGGCTGCTGTCGAGCATGGGCAGCACCAAGGAAATCCAGCAGTACCTCAAGCGCTTCTCGCAGCTGGATGCCAAGCGCTTCGCGGTGGTGAAGGTCGGTGGCGCGGTGCTGCGCGACGACTTGCCGGCACTGACGTCCTCGCTGACCTTCCTGCAGCAGGTCGGGCTGACGCCGATCGTGCTGCACGGCGCCGGTCCTCAGCTGGACGAGGAGCTTTCGGCCGCCGGCATCGAGAAGCAGACGGTCAACGGCCTGCGCGTGACCTCGCCGAAGGCGCTGGCGATCGTGCGCAAAGTGTTCCAGGCGCAGAACCTGCGCCTGGTCGAGGCTTTGCAGGAAATGGACACCCGCGCGACCTCGGTGCCGTCGGGCGTGTTCACCTCCGAGTATCTGGACCGCGACACCTACGGCCTGGTCGGCAAGGTCACCAGCATCAACCTCGCACCGATCGAGGCCAGCCTGCGCGCCGGTTCCATTCCGGTGATCGCCAGCCTCGGCGAAACCGAAGAAGGACAGATCCTCAATATCAACGCCGACTTTGCCGCCAACGAACTGGTGCGCGTCCTGCAGCCCTACAAGATCGTGTTCCTGACCGGCACCGGCGGTTTGCTGGACGATCAGGGCCGGATCATCGATTCGATCAACCTCAGCACCGAGTACGACCACCTCATGCAGCAGCCGTGGATCAACGGCGGCATGCGCGTGAAGATCGAACAGATCGCCGACCTGCTCTCCAGCCTGCCGCTGACCTCGTCGGTCTCGATCACGCGTCCGTCGGAGCTGGCCAAGGAGCTGTTTACCCACAAGAGCTCCGGCACGCTGGTCCGTCGCGGCGAGAAGGTGCTTCGATTCGAGTCGTGGGAAGGCATCGACCTGGAGCGTATGCGTGCGCTGATCGAATCGAGCTTCGGCCGCAAGGTCGTGCCCGATTATT
>JBCNOA010000326.1:0-5018 GCA_039594095.1 Dyella sp. | reverse complement strand
GGCGCCTGCGCCGCGTGATCGAATACATCGAGGCCCACCTGGCCGAAGATCTCACGCTGCCGGAGCTGGCCGCCGTCGCCGGCTACAGCCTCTCTCACTTCAAGCCGCTGTTCCGCCACGCGACCGGCTTGCCGGCGCACCGTTTCGTGATGGAGCGGCGCGTCGAACGCGCCCGGCTGCGGCTGCTGGAAGGAAAGCTGAGTCTGACCGCCGTCGCGGCGGAAGCCGGCTTCGCGCATGCCGGCCATATGGCACGGTGCATGAGGCGGCTGCTCGGCGCGACGCCGTCGCAGATCGCCGGCGAGCCCGCCGACAGCGCCCGCGAGGCATGAAGCGGTTCACATCTGCGCGATGCGGTTAACCGCCATTACACCTTTCCCCGCGCCCGAGCCGTTAGAGTCCGCGTCGCTACCGTGCTTCCGCAGGAAGCGATCGTCATGCGAAGGAGACGTCAGATGAATCAGGTCGCCAGGGCGTGCCTCGCCTTGACCGCGCTGCTGCTGGGCCAGGCCGCTTGCGCCGCGCCCGCGCCGAACGTGAATGCCATCGTCAAGGCAGTAATGGAAGACCAGTACGGCAAGCAGTACGACGCCAAGCACGCTTGCTGGGTCTTTGCCCACACCACCGAGCAGGGCGACGACCTCACCTACTGCATGCAGCCGGGCAAGCCCGAGCTGGTCGATACGGCCAAGGGCAAGCAGTTGTTCGTGTACGCCGCCAATGCGTACGACATCAAGGACAACGATCGCTATACCTACAGCCAGACCGATCCGGGCCTGATGGGCGCGTTCCAGGTGAACGTCGACGCCAAGGGCGAATGGACCTTCGTCGCCATGGACAACGCGATGGAGTTCGGCACCAACGGTTACTGCGGCTGCAACAAGGCGGACTTCGTCAAGCTGAGCAACCAGGGCGACTACGGCTGGGTGTTCGTCAGCGGCGGGGTCTGGCAGGGCAAGGTGGTGGCCGACTACAGCATCGTCACGCCGCGCAAGGGCGGCTTCGTCGACATCAGTCGCATTCCGCAGACAACGTCCGACGAACAGGACACGACCTACGAACTGAAGGTCGCCGAGCGCCCCGGCGCGGGCCTGTTCCCGCTCGCGGTGACCAAGATCAAGGGCAATGCCAAGGTCCAGGACATCACGGTGGCTTTCGACGCCAAGAAGTATCTCTACCAGTTGCCCGGGGCCCAATAGCGCGCCACGCGGCGGCATGACCGCCCCACCATCCACTCACGAAAGTTCACGGAGGAACCTCAAATGTCCAAGATCGACGAACGTTGGGAAGCGAATAAGCAGGACCTCGCCGAAGCCGCGGCCAAGGCCGGCATCGATCCCGGGCTGATGGCCAAGATCGCCGGCTTCGAATCCGGCTATAACCCTCACGCGCGGCCGATCGCCGGCCACAAGCACGCCGAGCTCAACACGGTCACGCAGTTCGACGGCACCAAGGCAATGTCCTCGGCTTATGGCTACGGCCAGTTCCTGGACGGCACCTGGACCGGCATGGTGCGCACGTACGGCGAGAAGTACGGCGTGCCCGGCGCCGCGCAGATGACCGACGCCCAGATCAATGCGCCGGACATGCGCAACGACTCCCGGCTGCAGGCCGGCATGCTGGCGGAGTTCACCAAGAAGAACATGGAGCTGGGCGCCAAGCTCGGCGGCCCCAATCCGGACGCCAACGTCTACGCCCTGCATAACCTCGGCCAGGGCGACGGCAGCAGGTTCCTCGAAGCGTTGAAGGCCAACCCCGGCCAGCGCGTGGACCATGTGCTCTCCCATAAGGTGATCGAGCGCAATCCCGGCCTGTACGGCGACGGCAGCATGACCGTGGCCGACGCCTACAAGGGCATGGGCCAGCAGATGGACAAGTACGCCAAGTACGCGCAGGAACTGGAGAAGGGCGTGCCGGCCAAGGCCCCGGCCGCACCGGGCCCGGCGCCGTCGGCTCACGCGACGCCGTCCGAGCCCGCGCCGCAGGCACCCCGGCACGGGACGACACCTGGCCATGCGGTGCTCAAGGAAGGCGACAAAGGCCACGAGGTCAGCCAGCTGCAGGCCCAGCTGCGCGAACTGGGCTACAAGGGCACCGACGGCAAGCCGCTGCGCGCGGACGGGCATTTCGGCCCCGGCACCAAGGCCGCGGTGGAAGCCTTCCAGCACGACCATCACCTCAAGCGCGACGGCGAGGCCGGCCCGCAAACGCAGAAGCAGCTGCAAGTGCAGGGCAAGCTGCATGCCCAGGAGCAGGCCGCGCACCCGCTGTTGAACCAGGCCGCGCATCCCAACCATGAGCTCTACCGCCAGGCCCTGGACGCGGTGCACAAGCTCGACGCGCAGCATGGCCGCGCGTCCGACGGGCGTTCGGAGAATTTCGCCGGCTCCCTCGCCGTCGAGGCGCAGCGCCAGGGCCTGAAACGCATCGATCACTTGGTGCTCAACAACGACGGCTCCCGCGCCTGGGCCGTGCAGGGGGACCTGCGCTCGCCGTTCAAGCAGATGGCCGACGTCAACGTGAACCAGGCGGTCCATACGCCGCTGGCGCACAGCAGCGCCGCCAGCGCGCAGTTACAGAGCGCGGCGGGCCACGAACAGGCGGCGCAGCAGCAACAGCAGCAACACCAGCAAACGCAGCAACAGGGCGCCATGACGCGATGACCGGCCGGTCTGCCGGCGTGCGCCGCTCCGCGAAGAGCCGCGCACGCCGCTTTCCCGTCCGCCCGCCGCTGCTCCTGTGCCTGCTGGCGCTGAGCGCCTGCCACTCCATCCACGATCCGAACGTCGTCGCTGCCGAGCGCCTGCCGGATGGGCCGGTCGGGTGGCTCGGGCGGCCGGTGTCGCCCGCGGCGCCGCCGGAGAAGGAGGATTGCTCGGACGACCGCTACGCGCAGGACCATCGGGACCGGTGCCCCCTGCGGACTGACTATCACTGCGACAACCCGATCGTGCGGCAGGCTTTCCCGCAGAGCTGCGCGCCCCCCGATCCGCCGAAGTGGGCCGAAGAGGACAAAAAGCAGCGGAACTGAGCGCTGCTGTGCGCCCCATCAAGCTTTGGTCGCCATGGCCGACATATGTTGGCTACAGTGTCGGGCTGATCCGCAACCGAAAAGCGTCAATGGAAATCCACCGCGCCACTCCGCCCCCCCGCCGTTCCGCCGGTCCGCAGGGTACGCGGCTGTTTTCGGCCGATGAACTGAGCCGGCTGGCGGCGGAAGCCGCTCCGGATCCGGCCGGCCGGGCCAGCGCGGAGGAACCCGTGCTCGAAGGTGCCTCGGCGGGCCTAGAGGGGCGGCGCTTCGTGCTTCGACCCGGGCGACAGACCGTGGGACGGGGCGGGCACAACGACGTGGTGGTCGACGACCTGAGCGTGTCGTCCACGCATGCGTGGATCATGAATCAGCAGGGCCACTACGTGGTCATGAACACGCTTTCCACCAACGGCACCTTCGTCAACGGCGAGCGTGTGCACGAAGCGCCGCTGCGCCACGGCGACCGCGTGCGCTTCGGGCAGGCGGAGTTCGTATTCCTGACCCGTGAACCGGGCCGCCGCATGAGCCGTTTCAGCGGCTGGCTGGTCGCCGCCGTCGTGGTCGGCCTGGCCGGCGCCGCGGCGCTGGTATGGTGGATGACGACGCGGGCATGAACATCGTTCCGCGGACGATCGGCCGCTACCGCATCGACGGCGTGCTGGGCGAAGGCGCGATGGCGGTGGTCTATGCCGGCTTCGATCCGGGCATCGACCGGCCCGTGGCGATCAAATGCCTGCGCCGCCGCGCGGCGGCAGCGCAGGGCTCGGAAGACCGCCTGCTGGCCGAAGCGCGCGCCGCCGGCCAGCTCAACCATCCCAACATCGTCACCATCTTCGACACCGGCCGTACCCCCGACGGCCGCGCCTATATCGCGATGGAGCGGCTGCCGGGCGAGACCCTGGCCAGCCGCGTCGCGCGCGAAGGCCTGCCGCCGTTGCCGGTGGTGATCGAACTGGCCTCGCAGATGGCCGCCGCGCTGGACTACGCGCACGGCCAGGGCGTGCTCCACCACGACGTGAAGCCCGAAAACATCATGCTGGCCGACGACTGGCACTACGCGAAGCTGAGCGACTTCGGCATCGCCGAGCGCCGCGCTGCGGAAGGCGCCGACGCGGACGGCCGCACCGTGGGCGGCACGCCGGCCTACATGGCGCCGGAACGGCTGCGCGGCGAAACGGCCGATGCGCGCAGCGACCTGTTCTCGCTGGGCGTGGTGCTGTACTGGCTGGTCACCGGCAAGTTGCCGTGGCCGGACATCCCGGACGTGAAGCGCCTGCTGCGGGAACGGCAGCGCCTGCCGCGGCCGTCCATCGCACCGATCGACCCGTCCACGCCCGCGATGCTCGTCGGCATCGTGCGCACCCTGCTGTCGCCTTCGCCTGCCGGGCGCTATCAGCGCGGCGCCGAGGTGATCGACGACCTGCGCCTGGCACGGCGCGAACACGAGCGCACGCACGAATCGCCGCTGGCCGCGCGCATCATCTCGCTGCGCACGCGATGGATCGGCGCGCTGGGCGCGATCCTGTGCGCCGTGCTGCTGGCCGGCCTCGCCGCGATCTACGCCAAGCAGAATGCCGCCGTCAGCGGCCTGGCTACCGATTTCGGCGGCTCGTTGGGCCGCATGGTCGCGAGCCAGTCGGCGGAGAACCTGCTGCTGGGCGACGACGCGGCCACGCGCGCGCTGGTGCAGGACGTTTCGCGCAACCAGCAGATCCATTACCTGGCCATCGCCAACCGCACGGGCCAGGTGGTGGCGAGCACCGCGCCTTCACAGATCGGCGGCGCGCTGCCGGCGGCGCCGGCCGCCACGCGTCCGCTGGAAGACGGCGTGACCAGTTACCAGGGCCGCATGGACGGCGCGCGCGACGACGCCATGCTGCTGTTCGACGTGCCTATCCGCTACCAGGACAAAGACGTCGGCCAGCTGCGCCTGGGCGTCAGCCGCGCACCGCTGGTCGCGGCGCAGCACACCACGTTCTGGGTG
>JBCNOA010000325.1:0-5024 GCA_039594095.1 Dyella sp. | reverse complement strand
AAGGGCGGTATCGACGCGATGATGGCGCACGTCACCGAGAGCGACGCGCGTACCAGCCAGGTCGCCGACCAGGTGGTGGAGATCAACCGCGGCCTGGGCAGCGACGTGTCGACCACCATTCGCTCGCTGCAGTTCGAGGACATCCTCAGCCAGCTCATCAATCAGACGCGCACGCGCCTGGTCGAATTGCAGGAAGTGACCGCCGATTGCACCCGCGACATCGAAGAGCTGGCCTGCACGGACGTGGACGCCGCGGCCCTGGCCGAACACGCCCAGCGCGTTCGCGCCCGGCTCTCCATGCAGCGCGAAAAGGCGCGTTTGCGTTCGCGCGGCCCCGCCTTGCAGAACTCCATGGACGCCGGCGAGATCGAGTTGTTCTGACCGCTGGCGCCGCCCGAGGAAAAAGCCCATGAGCCTGACCATCCATCACGACAACGAGCAAGACTGCCTCACCCTGCAACTGGGCGAGCGCTTCGACTTCACGGTTCACCGCGACTTCCACGACGCCTGTCTGAGCGCCCGCCCGGCGCGCAGCTATGTGATCGATCTGGGCGAGGTGAACAGCATGGACAGCTCCGCGCTGGGCATGTTGCTGCTGCTGCGCGAACACGCGGGCGGCGAACGCTCGGAGATTCGCATCGTCAACGCGGGCAGCGAGCTGCGCGGGACGCTGCGGGTGGCGGGCTTCGACAAGCTGTTCGTGTTGCACTGACCGGGAAGCGACAGCACCGCCGGTCCGGGGAGGCGGCTCCGCAAGGGGCCGCCTTTGTTTTGGGCGATGGGAGCGCGGAGGGTCATCCGCTTCCGATTCATCGCCCGAAAAAAAAAGGCCCCTTGCGGGGCCGAAATAGAACAGCAGTTTCGGTAGGTGGAGCGCTTACCAGGTCTTCACTTCGGAGACGCTGACGGTGTAGTCCTGCATGTCCGATTCATAGCGGAACAGGCGGCCGAGGTCGAAGCTCACCGACTGGCCCGGACCGATGTTGGCGGTGCCCGCCGGCCAGCCCTGCTTGCTCTGCAGCACCTTGCCGCCGGCGTCTTTCGCCTCGATGCGAACCTGAGCGGCGGCCGGCTCGGCACAATGGTTGGTCAGCTGCCCGGCGAGGCTCAGGCGCATGCCGGTGCCGGAGCCGGTGGATTTCATCTTGAACTCGGAGATGGCGAAATCGGTGGGGGAGCAAGCCGCATGCGAAGCGACAGGGGCCAGCAGAAGCGCGGCGACGAGTAGGGTTTTCATGGGCATGTATCCGATCGATGGGAAATCGTTGTCTGGGAACGACATCCCTGAAATCGGCCGGGGGCGGCGGAACTTTAGGCCCCGGTTGCGCTACCGGAAGGCCTGCTCTTACGCGCGTTCGATCCGGTTGCGGCCCGATCGTTTCGCCCGATAGAGGGCCGAATCGCTGCGCGATAGTGCGGTTTCCGCGTCCGGATCGGCGGCTGTCAGCGGCGCGATGCCGATGCTCACAGTGAACGCGATGGTCTGCCCGTGATCGAGGAACGGTTCCCCCGCGACCTGATGGCGGATCCGCCGGGCGATCGCGTGCGCATCGTCCAGATCGGTGGCCCGCAGCAACACGGCGAACTCCTCGCCGCCGATGCGGCCGGCCAGGTCGCCGGGACGAAGGTATTGGCGCAGGATGCCGGCGAAGTGGCACAGCGCGCGGTCGCCGGCCTCGTGGCCGAAGCGGTCGTTGATGGACTTGAAGTAGTCCAGGTCGCACATCAGCACGGCCGCGTCGGGACCGCCCGTGCGCCGGAGCGTGGCCAGGTCCGCGGCGAGCTGGCTCATGAAGTGGCGCCGGTTCGGCAGGCGCGTGAGGCCGTCGGTGGTCGCGTGTTCGTGCAGCTCGGCTTCGATGCGCTTGCGTTCGGTCGCGTCGGTGATGAAGCCGTGCCAGATCGTGCTGCCGTCGGGCAGGCGCCGCGGATTGGCGTTGCCGTACCGCCAGCGCAAGCCCTGGCGGGGCAGCAGCACGCGGTACTCCAGGTGCCACGGCACCAGGCGTTCGGCGGAAGCCGAGAGCGACGCGAGATAGGCGTGCCGGTCCGCAGGGTGGATGCGCTGCTCCACGCCGGCGGCGTCGTTGCCTGCCTGTTCGGCGGCCAGTTCGTAGATGTCGGCGATGCCCGCGCTCGCATAGGGAAAGAAGGCGCGGCCGTCGGGCAGCCGGCGGTACTGGAAGACGAAACCCGGCACTTCGTTGGTCAGCGCCGTCATGAGCTCCAGCGTTTCCTGCAGCGCGTCCGATACTTCCCGTACCGAGGTCAGATCGGTGGTGGTGCCGATCATCCGAAGCGCGCGGCCTTCGGCGTCGCGGCTGACGACCTTGCCGCGGCTGCAGATCCACTTGTAGCTGCCGTCCTTGCAGCGGAGCCGATGCTTCACTTCGTAAGTGTCGGTACGGCCGTCGAAATGCGCCTGCATCGCGGCTTTCACGTAGTCGGCGTCGGCGGGATGCAGGCGCGTGTAGGCGTCTTCGATGCGGTCGGAAAGCTCGTCGTCGGCGTAGCCGAACATGGCCTTCCAGCCAGACGAGTAATGGATCGTTTCTCCCGCAACGTCGCGGTCCCATATGCCGGTGCCGCTGCCGGCGATCGCGAGCGAAAGGAGACGTTCGTTGGTGCGCAACGCTTCCGTTTCGACCACGCGCACTTCCGCGTCGGCGAGTGCCGCCGCAACGGCCGCGACGTCGCCGAGCGCGGCGAGGTCGAACTGGCCGGGAGAGCGCGGTGCCGGATCGGCGAGCAGCAGGTCGCCCAGATGCCGACCGCCGGCGTGCAGGGGCCAGCAGGCGACGAAGCGGAAGGAAGGGACGGCTTGTCCGCGCCAATGGGGGTCTTCGCGCGTATCGGCGATCGCCAGCGGTGCTTCCATAGGATCGAACGCACCGGCGCGGTGCAGATCCAGTAGTTCCAGGTATAGGGCGCCATCGGCGCCCATTCCCGCCGGGCTTATGCCCGCGGTCCGCGGCGCGACGCAGGCCGCTGCCACGCCGAACTGCCGGACGACCAGCGCCATCAGGCAATCCAACGGTGTGGCCATGTCGCGCATGGATTCGGTTCCGGGTCCACCTGTGCCGCAAGCCTTGGGCCGAGCGGATGCACGCGATACGGCCGCGGGCGCCCTGACGGTAGGGATGGCCGCAGTATACGTCTGCCGGTATGTCCTTCCAGGGGACCTGCGGGCGTCAGCTTTCCACGCGGCCGTGCTCGATGAACCACAGCCCCGCGAACAGCTTCGGATCGACCGAATACCCTTCCGCCGCGCGCGCGAATAGCCAGGCGCCGGCTTCTTTCCGGGGCACCTCGTGGACCACGATGTTCTCGCTCTCGTCGCCGCCGCCGGGGCCGACCTTCTCCAGGTCCCAGGCGCGCACGAAGGCGATCATTTCCGTGCTCATGCCGGAGGAGGACGGACCCTCGTGGATGAACTCCACGCGCTTGCAGCGGTAGCCGGTTTCTTCCTCCAGCTCGCGTTGCGCGGCGAGCAGGGCGCTTTCGTCGAGGTGGCCGGCTTCGTCGCCGACCAGGCCGGCGGGCATCTCGATGGTGTTCTGCAGGATCGACACACGGTACTGCTCGACGAAGAGCACGTTGTCCTCCGGCGTGACCGCCAGGATGATCACCGCGCCACCGGGGTTGTTGCGCTCGGCGTATTCCCAGCGGCCGCGCTTGCGCAGCGTGAGCCAGCGTCCTTCGTAGAGTGTTTCGACCGGGGCACCGGCGTCGTGGGGAGGGCGTTGGGCGGGCGAGTTCATGGGTGGCCTGCGCGAAGAGGGAAGCGGGCATGGTGCCGCGCCGGCATGACTGCCACAACCGCGCGGCCGTCGTCGTGGCGGCACCGTTATGTCCGTTCCGCCTCCCATCTCGCTTCCCGCTTCACCCGTACCGGCCTGATCCGCGTCGCCCATGCCACGCCGGCCACCAGCAGGGCGATGCCCAGCAGGGTCTGCGGTCCGGGCCACTGCCCCCGCAGGACGAACGCATAGCTCAGCGCCGCGAGCGTTTCGAACACGATCAATTGCCCGGCCAGGGCGGTAGGCAGGCGCTGGCTTGCTTCGTTCCAGCACAGCGTGCCCAGCCAGGAGGCGAACAGGCCGATGGCCGCCATCAAGGCGATGAAAACGCTCGGGCGCGGACCGAACGGCATGGGGAACGCGCTGCCCGTGCCCTTCATCGCCAGCCAAAGGACCGCATAGCCGATGGCCGCCAGCGGCAGGGTGGCTACGCCCTGCGCGGTGGCCCAGGTGCGCGGACTGCGTCCGGGGTGGAGGCGCAACCAGTCGGCGTTGCGCAGCGGATACCAGGTCCAGCACGCCACGGCGCCGAAGGCGAGCACGGCACCGATGGCGTAGCGTCCCAGATCGGCGCCCGACGCTGCGCGCCATGCGGTCAGCTCGGCCTGATTCACGCAGGCGATGCCGCCGGCGATCAGCGCGAGCGAAGGCGCCAGCCGGGGCCAGGGCAGGCGGCCGTCGCGATGCGCATTGCGCAGATTGGCGCTGATCGCGATCACCACCGGCAGCGTTCCGATGATCATGGTTGGCAACGGGCCGCCCGCGCGCTGGATGGCGCTGGCCAGGCACAGGTAATAGAGCAGGTTGCCGACCGCGGCGAGCTTCAGCGCTTCGCTCCAGTCGGCGCGGGTGAGCTGGCGCAGCGCGACGCGGTCCAGCCATGCGAGCGGCAGGGCGATCAGGCCGAAAGCGAGGTAGCGGCCGACGGATTGCAGCGCGGCCGGATATTCGGGCACCAGCAGCGGACCGACGAAGACCAGGCCCCACATCAGGCCGGCGATCAAGGCGTAGAGCGTTCCTATCCACATGGCGCCAGCATGGCGCCATGCATGCGGACCGTCTTGTACGAGATTGCTATCGCCGTAGCTGGCGCTGGTAGCGGGAAGGCGTGACGCCGTAGCGGCGTGCGAAGGCGCGGGTGAGGTGCGCCTGATCGGTGAGTCCGGTGGCGGCGGCGACCTCGGCCGGCGATTGGCCGGCGGTGAGACGGCGCTTGGCTTCGGA
>JBCNOA010000324.1:0-5027 GCA_039594095.1 Dyella sp. | reverse complement strand
ATCGCAGACGACATCGGCGCGGCGGCGAGCAAGCCGGCCCAGGCCACGGCGCCGGCGGTGCCGCCGAGCATGGCGGACATCGCGCGCGCTCTCACGGATTGCTTGGCATGCATACGAAGTTCTCCTCTCTTTGGGTTTGCGGCGTCGTTGGCGACCAAGGCATCGCGGGCGCGCGGCCCGAGGGAAAGACACACACCCGCCCATCGCGCGCGTGCCGCTACGCGCGCGCTGAGCTGACAGCCATGCGCCTTGGTACTGACAACGTTGTCTTTTGCGCGAATCACAAACTGTGAAGTCGCGCTGGAAACGGTGTCTTGCAGCGCAACAAGGAGAAACATGCGAGTGCCAGTCCGGTGCTCAATTCGGCGCGGATGTGACGATCAAGTGAAATGTTGACAACGTTATCAATGCACGCACGGGACTCTTCCTGCGGTGCGGTGCGGCGAGGCGCGTGCCGGGGATGTACTACCATCGCCGCACTTCCATCCCCACGACGCGAGCGGACGACCCATGAAGTTCCTGGTGATGATCTATTGCGACGACAACCTGCTCGGCGCATTGCCGGACGGACAGTTCGACACGATGATGCGCGGCTGCCTGGACAAGGCCGACGAGCTCAAGCGCAACGGCACGCTGATCGACAGCCAAAAACTGCACCCGCCGGCGCAGTCGCGCACCATGCGCATTCGCCAGGGACGCACGACCATCGTGGATGGCCCGTTCGCGGAGACCAAGGAATATCTCGGCGGCTTCAATCTGATCGAAGCCAAGGACATGGACGAGGCGCTGGAAATCGCCAAATCGTTCCCCTGGGCGAGCATCGGGAGCATCGAGGTGCGCCCGGTGGCCGACTTGGAAGACGAGCGCCGGCGCGTCAGCGTCGCGGCCTGATGCCAGAAAAGAAACGCCCCGCCTCCGTTGCGCGGAGGGCGGGGCGTTTTCGTTTCCGCGGCGACGATTACTTCTTCTTCGCGATCTCCGACTCCACGACCATGTCCAGCACATAGGCTGTCGAGGGCGCGTCCGCAGGCGGATTCTTGATGGCGAAACGCTTCACGCGCAGCACGTTGCGCACGCCCGCTTCGTGCGTGTAGCCCTCGATGTCCTGATAGAGCGGCTGCCATTCGCCGGTGCTTTCGACCACGCCGTTCGCGCCGTACTTGCGCTCGCGTATCTGCAGACACTGTTTCGCGGGAATCAGGGGATGACTGCAAGGCTTGGTGTCCGGCGCGATCTCGAGGAACACGGTTTCGCCCTCGCTCCCGTAGCGAGTTTCGGCGGTCGGTTCGCCGGCGAAGACCAGGGTGTCGCCGTTGTCACCGGTGAGGCTCAGGGTCGGCACCTCTCCCTCGCTCTTTACCTGGATGCGAGGCTGACCCTGCAGGCGCTGCGACATCGCGCTGTCGAGCGCGGCCACGGCCGGATCGGCGCACGCCATCATGGTCTGCGCCATCTGGCCGAGCTTGAGCCGGTCTCCCTGCACGCTGAAGCTGCCGCCCAGCCGGTTGCACGTGTTGCTTACGCTCAGGCGGTCGTGCATGAAGTCCAGCTGCAGCGGTTTGTCCGGGCGGACGAACAGCGCATCGATGCGCTTGCCGTCGCTGCCGGCAGCCTGGCTCAGTCGCCAGTGGTACTTGGCCAGGATGGCGGTATCGAAGGCCGGCGCTGCCGCCACCGCCGCTGACGCCGTGGCGGCGGTAGCGGGCGCCGCCGCCGCGGCGGCCGGCGGGTTGCCGGCATGGTCCGGCGGCGTCTGGGAGCAGGCGGCCAAAGCCAGCGGAAGCAGCATCAGGCGATATTTCATCGTTTTCTCCTTGTTGACCTACGTTCAACGCGCCGATCGGACGGATGGGGTCGAGTGAGTGACGATCGTGGGTCTGGCGTGAATGTCCGTGGCGGCGGGATATGCCACACGCCGTGTTGTGCTTTTGTCATGACGGAGGCTTCACGCCGCTTGCGTTCCCTTGGCGCGGCGAGTTCGCCAAGGCGGCTCCGCCTCTCCGAGACATAAGGAATCGGCCATGGTCAAGAAACCTAGTGTCGTGCTGGTGCATGGAGCCTGGGGTGACGGGTCGCACTGGAGCAAGATGATCCCTGTGCTGCATGCCAAGGGCTACCGCGTCAGTGCCGCACAGAATCCGCTGACCTCGCTGGCCGACGACGTCGAATGGACCCGGCGCCTGATCGAGGCGCAGGAAGGGCCGGTATTCCTGGTCGGGCATTCGTACGGCGGCGCGGTGATCTCGGCGGCGGGCCATGCGCCCCAGGTCGTCGGGCTGATGTATGTGGCCGCCTTCGCCCCGGACGAGGGCGAAACGGTGCGCGGATTGCTGGGTCGCCACGGACTGCCCGTCGGCGCGGCGGCGATACGCCCCGACCACTACGGGTTCCTCTGGCTGGACCGTGGGCTCTTCAAGGAAAGTTTCTGCCAGGACCTCGGCGACGATGCGGCCCTGATCATGGCGGCCGCGCAGAAGCCGGTGGCCGCGCGCTGCTTCGATGACAAGGCCGGGCCGCCGGCGTGGAGGCACCGGCCGAGCTGGTATCAGGTATCGCTGGAGGACCACATGGTTCCGCCGGAGACCCAGCAGTGGATGGCCGAGCGGATCGGGGCCAGAAAGAAGGCCGAGCTGGCGGCGAGCCATGCATCGATGGCCGCTTATCCTCACGAGTTGGTCGCGCTGATCGACGAGGCGGTCGCGCAGCTCTAGCGGCTGCTCAGCCTCCGCGGGAGGCCAGCGCCACCACGTTGCTGCCCGAGGCATGCGCGATCCGCGCCTCCGGCGTGCCGCGCGCCTGCAGCCATTGCGCGCGCAATGCGTCGTAGGAGGCGAGTCGGGCCTGCAGCCAGCGTTGCACCTTGGGCCCGAACAGGTTGTCGACCTTGCGTTCGGGTACGCCCAGGTGGCCATGGAGTGCGCGCCGCTTCCAGGGTTCGCGCTCCAGGTTGGCGATCGTCTGAGAGCAGTGGTCGTCCAGTGATCGGCCGGGATCCAGGTCCAGAAACCGGCAGAGCTCATTCCAGGTCTGGTGCGGCTGTGCGATCAGATCCTCGAGGAACAGCAAGTAGTGCCGCGGATGATTCAGATGCGCACGATGGATCTGCATGGCGCGGTTCCAGCGGCGCGCCCAATGGATGGTACCGCCGCCGAAAGCGTTGTCGCTTTCGAACAGCATGCTGGCGTCGATGATCGAGGCGATCGTTTCCGCGCCGGGCCGGACCACGTGCACGAAGCGTGCATCGGGTACCGCCGCCTCGATTTCCGGAAGGTACAGCAGATGGTTTGGCGTCTTTTCCAACCACGTATCGCGCCCGGCAGACCGGGCCAACTCGTCCAGCAGCCGGACGAACCGGCTCTGCAGCGCGTCCCCTCGCAATGAGGGGCGCGGCAACGTGCCGGGGGCTGCCTCTTCGCCCATAGCCCGCAGGGACAGGAGCAGCTGGCGTTCGTGCTTGCGGCTGAAGCCGAGCCGCTGGCGCAGCCGCGGCGGCCGGTGCTCGGCGCGGGCGTCGCCCCAGCGCCAGGACAGGTTGCCGTGGACGTGCTCGAAGAACGCGGTCTCGGGCAGGGTGAACACAGAGGGGTGCCGGGCCAGCATGGCCTGGACGATGGTGGTGCCGGAGCGCGGGCAGCCGACCACAAAAGTTCGTTTCATCGCGAGGGCTTCCCCTGGGACCCGCGGCCACGGACATCAAGGCCGTCGGAATGCGAAGAACGCAGGATTCCACGGGTCGTTGACGGAAAGGGGCGTCGGAGTGCGCTCGCGATCACATCTTGCGTTCGACAGTGTGCGGCGCAGGCGCTAACGTGCCGGCGGGTTCCCGTTCCGTACGTCGCATGGCCGCTTTCTTTTCCGGCATGCGTGGCCTTCCCGGCCGCGTGGTGTTGGACACCAATGTCTGTCTCGACTTGTTCGTGTTCGGCGAGGCCTCGACGGCGCCGTTGGCGCGCGCCTTGTCGGACGGCCGCGTGGAAGCGGTGACGGACGAACGGTGTCGCGACGAATGGTGCCGGGTGCTCGCCTATCCGCAGCTCGCTCTGGACGAAGTCGGCCGGCAGGCCGCGCTGGCCGCGCACGATCGCTGGGTGCGCCGTCCCGCCGAGGCCTGGCCGACGCCGCCATCCGGCGTGAAGCTGCCGCGCTGTGCGGATATGGACGATCAGAAATTCCTCGAGTTGGCTTTCGCGGCCGGGGCCGGCTGGCTGCTGAGCAAGGACAAAGAAGTGCTGCGCCTGGGGCGCCGTACCGCGCGGGATGGCCTGTTCGCCATCGCCACGCCGGCGGAGTGGCTACGCGTCCACGGTTTGTAAGGCCTTCGGCCGGTGGTCCTGGCCGGCCGGGCGCGGTAAGGTCGCGCCATGCTCGAACCGGTTCTCATCCACTGTCCCTATTGCGGCGAGCCGATCGAAGTCCTCGTGGACGCGTCGACGGGCGGCCAGCGCTATGTGGAGGATTGCCAGGTGTGCTGCCGGCCGATGGTGCTGAGCGTGACGCTGGACGAGGGCGACCAGCCGAACGTGCGTGCCGGCCGCGAGGACGATGCCTGAGTGGCTGCTGCTCTGAAGCAGGCGTGTCCGCGCAGGAGATAGCTCAGGCCGCGATCGGCAGCGATTCGACGACTTCCACGCCCAGCTGTTCGAAGCGCGTGCGCGTGGTGATGTCGGTTTCGGGCGTGACCGGGCGCGTGAGGTCCCACAGGACATGGGCTTTGAAGCCGAGGTTGACCGCGTCCTGCGCAGTCCACAGCACGCAGACGTCGCGGGCCAGGCCGCAAACGTAGACCTCGTCCACGCCGCGCAGGCGCAGCCATTCGGCCAGTTCGGTGCTGGGGCGCGTTCCCTGGGGGCCGTAGTTTTCGCGGAATCCGCTATAGGAGTCGACCTTGGGGTCGCTCCCCTTGCGCACGACCATGTCCACGCTGGACCAGTCGATCGCCGGATGCAGCGCGGCGCCCGGCGGGTGCTGTACCGAATGCTGTGGCCAGAGGGTCTGCGCGTGGCCGTACAGCCGGATGCGAGCGAACG
>JBCNOA010000323.1:0-5082 GCA_039594095.1 Dyella sp. | reverse complement strand
CGATTCGCCCACCGCCGTGCGCAGCGGCATCGCGCCGGTCCAGGCGGCGACTACCCGATTGCGTCCCTCGCTCTTGGCCCGATACAGCGCGTGGTCGGCGCGGACCAGCAGTTCGCTCACGTCATAGCCCACGTTCGCCGTGAGGGCGACGCCGAGGCTGGCCGTCACCACGAGTTCGCCATCTTCGATGGGCGACAGCGCGCCGATGGCCGCTCGTAGCCGCTCGGCACGCACCAGCGCCTGTTCGCCCGGGCAATCGGGCAGCAGCACGGCGAATTCCTCGCCGCCCAGGCGGCCGAACACGTCGCGCGGACCCAGCCGCGGGCGGCACGCGGCCACGGCCTGCTTGAGCACGTGATCGCCCACGCCGTGGCCGTAGGTGTCGTTGATCTGCTTGAAGTGGTCCAGGTCGATGATCACCAGCGCGGCCGGCTGCCTTGCCCGCGACGCCTGCAGCAGGGCCTGTTCGGCTTCCTCGATGAAATGCTTGCGGTTGCAGATGCCGGTGAGGCTGTCCAGCCGCGACAGCCACATGAAGCGCAGCTGCGAGCGCTTCAGGCGGAAGATCCACAGCACGATGAAACACAGCGCCATCAGCAGCAGGACGATATACAGCCGGCTGTTCTCCACCGCCTTGCGGTCGAGCGCCTGCTGCAACTGCAGGATCTGGTTCTGCTTGTTCAGCGCGTCCAGCTGCATGCGGCCGGACAGCACCTGCTGCTTCACCACCTGGTAGGCCAGGGCCTTGGCCGAGACGTCGTCCAGGTAGCCCTTGTCGGCCACCATGTACTTCTCCAGGTAGGTCAGCGCGGACGGCAGGTCGCCCTGCTTGCGCGCGGCCTGGTAGAGAACCTGATAGGCCATGCCCAACGGCGCGGTGTACTCGCCCTGGATGCTGTTCTGCACGGCGGATAGCGCATGCCTCCGGGCCTCCGCGACGTCGCCCAGGGTCAGCTGCGCCTTGGCCAGCGCGGCGTCGAACTGGGCGATCAAAGTCTGGTACCGGTCGTGCTGCACGTCGGTGTAGTGCTGGGTCAGCAATGCTACGGCCGAGGCGGCGCGACCTTGCTCGATATCGGCGACGGCCATTTCGGCGCGCAACGTATTGGCGAAGACGGTCTCGCCGATGGCATCGCACTGGCCGATCGCCTTGTCCACCAGCGCGCGGGCTTCCGGCAGCGCGCTCCGGTAGGCGGCCTCGGCCTTGAAGAACGCGCCTTTGCAGGGCCCTTCGCCCGATGGCAGGTTGTCGAGCATCTGGTCCGCGTACTGCGAGGCCAGCTCGTACTGGCCGGCGGCGATCAGCAGCTGCGCGGCCTCGCCCAGGCCTTGCAGGCGGGCGCGCTTGTCGGCGATCGCGGGCAGCTGGTCCAGCAGATGGTCGAGCCGGGTGAAGGCCTGCTCGTAATGGTGGCCGATGCCCAGGATGTTCATCGACGTCGCGGTGGCGCGGAAGCGCAAGGTCGGATCGACGTCCTGCGCGATGACCTCGTCCAGCAGCTGGTTGGCGCGGACGTAGTCGCCGTCGTACGCGACGTCCCAAGCTTTCAGATAGCGCAGATGCCATTGCTGCGCCGGCGACAGGCGCGGCAGGTCCGGTTCCATCCGTTCGAGCAGTTTGACGAACGTGCCGTGGTCGGACGTCTTCAGATTGTCCGCGACGTCGAGCAACCCCGGCTGCGGCGGCGCCGCGGAATCGTCGGCCGCGGACGCCGCGAACGGCACAAGGAGGACTACCCCGGCGACGAGGAGCCATCGGCGCCACATGCCGGGGTACCTGTTCACGCGAACGCGGCCGCCTGCCGCGCACTGTCGGGCTGGGGCGCGTCCTCGCCTTCGCCTTCGTCTTCCTGCTCTTCTTCCTCTTCCTGGCCCGGCAGCTGCACGGCCATGAGCGGCGCGCAACCGAGCAGTGCATGCAGGCGCGCGGTGTCGCCGGCGAGCAAGGCGGCGCCATGCTCCGGGTCGAGCTCGGCTTCGCTCAAGGCAGCTTCCATGATGTCGCCGGGCGCATGGCGCCACTGCGCGTCCCCGCCCATGCGCTCGAGGAAACGAATGATGTCGGACATGTACTTCCCCCTGATCTCGTGATTTTTCAGCGTATGGAATGGCCGACAAAGCGTGCCATCGTTTCTTGAGCCCGGCCGCAGATGCCTTCCCTGTCCGCTGTCCGGTCGATTGCCGCTTCCCTGTCGTCCGGCGGTTCGCGTGGAATCGCGCCGGCGTCGCGTATGTCGGAGCGATGCTCGCGCATGCGCGAGCATCGCCAAGAATCTGATCAGCCGATGACGGCGTCGGTGCGCGCGAGCAAGCCGAATGCCGCGCACGCCGAACGCCGCGCAAGCGCGTCGGGTGCCCAGATATGCATTCGATCGATGACATCCACCATCGTGTCCCCTCCAGCCGGTGTCTCCCCAGACCACGTGCGCGCGGCGCCTGTTGGTCTTCCCTGTGGGCCGGCGCGCGACCGCATCATAGCCGGCCTCATGCCGGTGCGTCCGCGTGAAGAACATTAAGAACGATCCAGGTCCTCGACCGTCGGGCCGCGATACGCGGCAAAGGTTTTCCTGAACGGCGGAAGGGACGCCGTACCGAGGTCCGTCCGAGCGTCTCCAAAAAACACGGGGCCGCTCGCGCGGCCCCGTGCAAGTCACCGGAGGTCCGCATGGACCTTCCGGACGCATCGATCAGTGGACGATCGGGTGCGAGATATCGCAGCGGTTGGTGTCGTTGGACCAAGTGCTCTGCATCGCGAAGCTGCCGGTGGCCATGTTCACGTTGGCGCTGGCGCCCTGACCGGAGCTGATCCATGCGCACTCGTCGCCGTTTTCCTGGCCCTTGGAGGTGGAGCGCGTATGGTTGGTCCAGCCGCCGGCCGGGTTCTGGTCGGTGACGGTTTCGGCGTACTCGTGGCCGTTCACGATCGAGAAGCCGTCCAGCAGGCCGCTGCCGCCGCTGTTGACGAAGTTCTGGCCGCAGCTCGAACCCATGTCGGTGACGTAAGGCATGTTGGTGAAGGCGATGTCGCCATACGGCGAAGTCACGCCGGCATCCTTGTTGTAGTCATGCCACGCACAGAACTGGCCAGTGGAGGTGTTGAAGCCGTCCGGATGCGTGCCGGTGGGCGACAGGATCACGTACTGCACGTAGCGGTTGGACGCGGCCGTGGTGTTGCCGAAGTGCGCGGCGGCGTTGATCGCCTCCTGGGCCAGCTGGGCGGCGGTGGCGTTGCTCGGCGAAGCGACGGAGTTGTCGTACCAGATGCCGGCGAAGGCGCCGCCGGTCGGATAACCGATGTGCGTCACGCCGCTGGTCGGGCAAGAGGTGGCGAGCTTGGCCAGGCCGGAGCCGTCGCAGTACTGGGTCATCACGCCGGACCACAGTTCGCTGTTGGTGCCCAGGCCCTTGAACAGCTTCTGCAGATAAGGCACGGCGCCGTTGACGTCGCCGGACAGCGTCATGTTGCCGCTGCTGTCGGTGCCGGCGGTGCCCCACTGGCTGCCGTACACCACGAGGTACACCTTGGGCGTGCCGCTGGTGACGCCGATGCCGTCGATGCCGCCGCCGTAGCTAAGCGTCTTGGTGCTGGTGCTCGCGGCCTTGACCAGCGCCTGCTGCGCCGCGTACTGCGTCATGCGGCTGTGCGCTTCGCGCGTCGGCACCGCGCCATGGCGGTAGGGATGGTTATAGGAGGGCGCGAAAGGATTTTCCCAACCCGGATTCTCGTCCTGCGAAGCGAGGACCGCGGTGGCGCTCAGGCCCATCAGGCCGATCACGGCAGCGACATGGAACAAGCGAGATTTCATGCACTAACTCCCCAGTAGGTTTTCGGGACGCACGAACCCTATGCGGCGCGTGGCCCCATACGCGAAAACCGCACTTCGCGTGCGGCGGTCTTTTGGTGCGGTGCTGATTCCCTTGTTCCGCCGGTGAAAACACCTGGGCTTCCTGTCGGGTCGCCGGTGGACGTAAAGGCGGACGGCGCGCTCCCTCCCGATCGCGTCGCCCCGGAATCGTCCCCCACGCCCCCAGTGGCGGACGGCCGGAACGTAGGCGAGATAATCGCCCCGGTCAACTGGAAAAAATCTAATCCGGGATACGGATAAATAAATGCCGTGGTTAATCGGAAGATAATGCGAATAAACGCAAAAAAATAATCATGTTTTGCTTAGTGCGATGACGGCGTGATCGTTATCGCAGCGGAGCTTGCGCCATGCTTGCAGCACGCAGGCTCCGCTCACGGCCGGTCAATGAATGCGGTGCCATATCGCGCGAGGCTCCGCCGGCGCTTCCTCGTCGGGTATCGCGTGCAGGAACACGATCGGCGAACCGCCGCAGCAGTAGATATCGCCGCCGAGGAAGGCGCGCCAGGCGCCTCCTGGCAGCTGATAGCCGCCGACGGTTGGCGCGGGACGTGCGCGTTGCCGGGGCGGGGCCGGTTTGTGCGCGCGCGGCGGTGTGGTCGGAATCCAGTGAAACTCGATGAGAGCGATTGTCGTGTTGCGCATGGTGTCCACCTCCCCCTGGTGATGGAACGTCGGCTTCGTCGAATGCCGCGCCGGGCGGATTCGGTTCCGATTCTGCGCGGGCCGAGTCCGAATTCCTCTACCTCATGCCGGCTATGGCTTTTCACCGATGCGCGGCGGAGGCGCGAGCGGCGAGTAGCGAGGGCGCCGTTGCGGGACACGCCCGGCCGATTTACTGACAAGAGCCTCGCGGCGCGTCGCAGACCGACCGTACGCGCACAGGCTTGTGCCCTCGTTACTCGCCGCTCGCGTCTCCGCAGGGAGAAGGGGCGAACGGCCCATGGAAGGCTAGGGCGCGCTCCGCGGCACTGTCGATGTCACTTAAGTGGAGTCGGCGCTCGGCCGAAAGCGGCCCGTCGTGTGGCCGTCACGCGGGCGATACGCTCCTGCGCGCGGATGCGTGCGTACTGCTAGCCTTGCATGCTCGGGCGGCGATGGCCGCCGTGGAAAGGCTGTTACATGGGGAATCTGGAAGACGTCCGCATCGCCGTCATCGGCCTGGGCTACGTCGGCCTACCGCTGGCCGTGGAGTTCGGCAAGAAGTACGACACGGTGG
>JBCNOA010000322.1:0-5086 GCA_039594095.1 Dyella sp. | reverse complement strand
TTTCGAAGCGCAGCGCGGCCACGCCGAGCGGATGATCGTCGGTGCCCAGCGGCAGCATCCAGCAGCGCGCGGCGTTGAGCGTGTCGGTGAAACGGCCAGCGGGCTCGGCGTGCTGCTCACACCACTCCGCGGCGGCGAGATCCTGCGTGGTCAGCTCCAGCGTGCGCGAACTGCTGGCGGCGATCTGCAGGCGGTGTTCCACATCGCGCGCCAGCACGACTACTTCGCAGCGCAGCGCGCGTGCCAGCGCCGTGGCGCCCACCTGGCGAATGCTATCCGCATCCATGCTGGCGGAAAGACGTTGGCCGAGGGTGAGCAAGGCATGCGAGTGATCGTGCGCGGCGCGCAGTGATTCCACCTGGCTGGCCAGGCGCGTCGCGAGGCGGCTGCAGATCAGTGCAGCCGCAAAAAACAACGTCACCGCCAAGACATCGTCGGAACGGGCGATAGCGAGCGTGTAGCGCGGCGGCGTGAAGAAGAAGTTGTAGCCGAGAAAACACAGCGTCGCGGTATACGCCGCCACCATCATGCGCGTGCGTACCGCCACCATCATCACCGCGGTAAGAAAGATCAGCGCGAGATTGGCGACCGACAGATAGCGGTCGGCGATGAATGCCAACCCGAAGGCCACCAGGGCGGCGATGGATGCATAGATGTATTCGTCGCGCCGGCCACGCCCGCCCGGCATGCGCAGTCGCAGGCGCGACTGCAGGCGTTCCGCCGGCGTGGCGATGATGGTCAGCTCCAGGTGCGCGCCGCGCCGCAGCAGGCGCTGCGTGAGCGAGATGCCGAGCATGCGGGCGAGCGGACGTTCGCGCGTGCGGCCGAGGATGATCTGGCCCACACCTTCGCGGTCGGCATGCGCCAGCAGCTCGTCGGCTACGGTATGCCCGCGCAGCACCACGGTATCGCCGCCCAGGCGGCGGGCCAGGCGCATGGCCGCATCCAGCTGCTCCCGCCGTTTGCTGTCGAGGTCCGCCCCAGTGTCGACGAACGCCACGCTCCATGGCGCGCCGCGCCGCTCGGCGATGCGCCGGGCGACGCGCACCAGGTATTCGCTCTGGCCGTGACCGTCGATCGCTGCCAGCACGCGGCGGCGCACCGGCATCGCACCGCCGCGCGCCAGCATGTGACCGCGCAAGTCACTGTCCACGTGGCCGGCCACGGTATCCACGGCCAGTTCGCGCAGCGCGCCCAGGTTGGTGGGCGAGAAGAACGAATCCAGCGCGGCCGCCGCGGTCTCCGGAACGTAGACCTTGCCTTGCTTGAGGCGCTGGATCAGCTCGCGCGGCGGCAGGTCGACCAGCACGATGTCGCGCGCGCGGTCGAGAAAGGCGTCCGGCACCGTCTCGCGCACGGTAACGTTGGTGATGCGCCGCACCTGGTCGTTGAGGCTTTCCAGGTGCTGCACGTTGAGCGCCGTGTAGACCTCGATGCCGGCGTCCAGCAGTTCGGCGATGTCCTGCCAGCGGCGTTCGTGGCGTCCGCCGGGCAGGTTGCGATGAGCCAGTTCGTCGACCAGGATCACCGCCGGCTTGCGCGCCAGCGCCGCGTCCAGGTCGAACTCGGTGAAGTCGCGGCCGCGATACTCGACCTGGCGGCGCGGCAGCACTTCCAGGCCGTCGATCAGCGCTTCGGTTTCCGCGCGGCCGTGGGTTTCCACCAGGCCAACCACGACGTCGACGCCCTGCCGCTTCAGTTCGCGTGCCGCCGACAGCATGGCGAAGGTCTTGCCCACGCCCGGCGCGGCGCCCAGGAAGATCTTCAGGCGTCGGTGGCGTTCCTCCTGCACGCTGTCGAGCAGCGCGTCGGCGCGCAATTCCCTTGGAAGGTCAGACATGCGATCGCTCGGCCGAGTGGTGGCGCGTACTGTAGAGCCTGCCCGCCGCCGCCGGTTAGCCCGGGAGAACTTCCGGCGACGGCGGGAGGCCGGTCAACGCTTCGCTTGCAGCGCGTCCAGCGCCAGGTTGAGCTGCAGTACGTTCACGCGCGGCTCGCCCAAAAGGCCGAACTGTCTTCCGGCAGTCGCCTGCGCCACCAGTTGCTGCACCTTGGCCGGTTCCACGCCGCGAGCCTTCGCGACGCGCATCAGCTGGTACTGCGCCGCGGCGGGACTGATCTCCGGGTCCAGGCCGCTGCCGGAGGCGGTGACCAGGTCCACCGGCACCGGCGCGTCATTGCCGGGATCGGCCGTGCGCAATGCGTCGATGCGCTGCTTCACCGCGTCGGTGAGCGCCGGATTGGTCGGCCCCAAGTTGGAGCCCGTGGACGAGGCGCCGTTGTCGGCCATCGGCGTCGTCGCCGAGGGACGTCCCCAGAAGTACTTCGGCTCGGTGAACGATTGTCCGATCAGGCTGGAGCCGACCGCCTTGCCGTCCTTCATCACCAGGCTGCCGTTCGACTGCGCGGGAAATATGGCCTGCGCCAGTCCGGTGGCCACGAGCGGGTAGGCCGCGCCCGTGAGGACGGTCATCAGCAGCAGCATGACGAAGGCATTGCGGATCAACGTAAGCATGGCCAGTTCCTCAGTAATGCAGGATCGCGTCGACCAGGGCGGTCACCTGGTGGTTCTTGCGGCCGCCGTCGTAGGCGGGAAAATCATAGGCGTGCTCGTAGCGCAGCTCCGGGCGGATCTCCAGGTCCTGCGACACCCAGTGCGTCATGCCCACCGTGTGGCTGGAATAGCGCGTGGCGAAGCCGGTGCGCTGGCCCTGCAGGTCGCGGTAGAACTCGTTGCGTACCGACAGCATGTTGCTGGGGTTCAACTCGATGTTGAAGTAGTTGACGATGCCGAACGCCGAGCTGCGCCCGAGCGGGAAGTCGGGCGCTTCGCCCAGCGGATAGCCCGGCTTGCCCGTCGGCGAATGCGACTGCGACGGATCGGTGGCGAGCGCCTGATCGCGCACGTAGATGCGGTAGGTCTCGGTGAGCATGTGCACTTCGGGGCTGAAGCGGTGGCCCCAGGTGAGCACGAATTCCTGCAGGTTGTTATAGGTCTGCTTGGCGTGGTTGTACGACTCCACGCAGGGATAGAGCATGTCGTCGTTCGACTTGGATACCCAGCGCACGCAGGCCTGCGCGCTCAGGCGGCTGGTGCTGTCCCAGATCGCCGAATCGTCGCCGCCATGCACGCCCAGCTGCAGCGTCCACTGATCGTTGAGCTTGGTGGTCGTGATGACGCCCATGTTGGTATAGGCATCGACCGTGTACAGGATCGAATGCGTCAGCAGATAGTTGTTCGGAGAGAACTGCGCCTCGATGTCCGGCAGCGACAGGTAGCGGCCCGCGGTGATCACCATGCCCTGCGCGACCCACGGGATGTACAGGTCGACGTAGGCGATCATCGGGTCGTTGCCGTAGATCTTGCCGTTGAGCGCGCTGTTCGGACGGGGATGGTGCAGCAGCTGATCGCTGGTGACGCCCTTCATCGTCGTGTAGTGGTAGTCGTAGCCGTACAGGTCGTCGAAGTGGAAACCCCAGTCGATGTGGTCCGTCTGCACCGTGTCCGGCACGCGCTGGATGCGGAACAGGAACTGGTCGAACTCCACGCGGTTGGGCCGCGTGGCATACGACAGCGGATAGGCGCTGTGGCTGGACGAGCTGATGTTCATCGACGGGTTGATCCAGCCGTAGACCTCGATGCGGTTGTCCTGCATCCAATGGCCCAGGCGCGTGCAAGCCAGCGCCTTCTCCAGCGGGTACTGCGAGTTCTCGTTGGGCACGCCGATCGGATACTCGACGCCGCCGAGCTGCCATTCGGCGGACGGGAACGGCGGCGAGGAAAACGGCGAATCCATGCCGCGGCGTTTCGGCGCGGGCGCGTTCGGATCGGCCGGCTGCGCGTCCTCGCGATAGGCGGCGGCCAGGCGCGAGAAGAAGCCGGCGGAACAGTCGCTGCTGGCAACCGGAGCGGCCGGTGCCGAGCCGAGATCGTCGGCGTGGGCCATGGCCTGGGACAGCGGTGCGAAGGCGAGCAGACAGGCGGCGGCGAGCGTTTTACGGAGTTGCATACATGCCTCGAAAAGACGGGCCTGACGGCCCTCGATAAAGAACCGTTTCAGAACGAGCCCTGCAGGGCCATGAAGCCTCGGGTGCCGCCGGCATGGCGATACGCCTCCGCCTGGATGAAGCTGGATGTGCGGCGATAGAAATCGCCGTTGGTCGCGTGCGTGAGCCCCAGCGCCACCGACCAGCGTTCCCCCGCCTGGTATTTCAGCGTGATGCCGTAGTCGCTGTAGCTCGGGTTACGTTCCCCGCTAGCCAGCGGCTGCGCCAGCGAGCGGCGATAGCGCGTGCGGCCCACGTGCAGGTCCATGCTCCACCGGTCGGCCACGGGAAGGGAAGTGTCCAGCTGCAGGTAGCCGGTGCCGCGGGTGGCGCCGGCATAAGCCTGTTCGCGATCGGCACCGAAATAATCGGTCGCTGCGCGGCTGTACTTCAGGGTCAGCCGCTTCCAGCTCACCGATGCATTGGCTTCGAGCGTGTCGAAGGAACGTGCCGGCAGATGCGCTTGGTCAAGGTTGGCGCCGGGATAGACATAACCGTACACGCCGGCGCGCCAGCTCCAGTCGTCGTTCACGGCGCGTCCGTAGCTTGCGTACAGATCCAGCTCCATCGTGCCTCCGGGGTAGCTGTGTTCGCTGACGCCCGAAGCCCATGCGCCCGCCACGAATCCGCCGGCGGCGGCTTCGACGCCACCTTGCGCGGCAGGCTTGCCCCAGGTCTGGGTCAGGCCCCGGAACACGTAGTCCGACACGACGCCGGCGTTGCCGCTCACGGCGACGGGCGACTTCGCTTCGTCGTCGGCGAAGGCATCGTCGGCGCCGAACGGAGAGAAAAGGATGGCCGCGGCGGCCATCAGGTGACGCTTCATGCGTTGACTCCCGCGCCGCGCTTCGATGCGCGGCGCGCAGGTGGATGACAGCGCCGGCTCAGATGCCGGCGTAACCGCCGAGGGCGTACTCGTCGTCCGCGCCGCCGGACGGCTCGGTACCGTCCGGCGACCGGGCAGGTGGCACTTCGCGCCCGCGGGTGGGCAGGGCGATGACGACGTCGCTGTCCGTGCCCGGCACCGACAGCCGCAGTT
>JBCNOA010000321.1:0-5093 GCA_039594095.1 Dyella sp. | reverse complement strand
GGCAGGCTGTCCTGTCGTCAGGCCGGAGCCAGCCCTTCGGTCATCGCGCGCGCCAACTCGCGCTCGCCCAGCACGACCAGATCCGCCCCCTGCTTCTGCAGATGGTCGCGGCACGCATCGGAATCGGCACGCGCAATGATCCGCAGGCCGGGGCTGAGCTGACGAGCCGCACGGATCACCTCTCCGCTCTCGAACGCCTGCGGCACGGTTACCAGCAGCGCCTTGGCCTGCGGAAGATTGGCCGCCTTGAGCACCTCGTCGCTGGACGCGTTGCCGACAATGGTCTCGATGCCCTGCTGCTGCAGGCTGTCGACGTGGTCCTTCTCTTCTTCCAGTACCAGCAAGGGCAAGCCTGTGGCGTGCACGGCTTCGCCGAGCAGCTGACCCAGGCGGCCATAGCCGGCGATCACCACGTGATGGCTGAGCGCCGTGGGCCGCAACGGCTGGGGTTCGGCCTCCGCGCCGGTCGCCGTTTCGCCCTGCGCGGCGCGTGCATCGAGCCGGTGCTTGGCGCGGTCCAGCAATTTGAACAGCAGCGGATTGAGCAGGATGGACAGGATCGCCGCCGCCAGCAGAACGTCTTGCGCCTCCTTGGTGACCAGGTTCTGCGCCACGCCGACGCCGATGAGGATGAAAGAAAACTCGCCGATCTGCGACAGGCTCACCGCGATCGTCAGTGCCGTGGTCAGCGGCTTGCGGAAGGCCAGCACGATAGCGAGCGCGGCGAGCGACTTGCCCACCACGATGATCGCCAGCGCGGCCAGCACCACCAGCGGCTCGGTGAGCAGCACGTGGTAGTTGAACAGCATGCCGATGGACACGAAGAACAACACCGCGAACGCATCGCGCAGCGGCAGAGTCTCTTCCGCGGCATCGTGCGAGAGCTTGGACTCGCCCATCATCATGCCGGCGAAGAAAGCGCCCAGCTCGAAAGAAACGCCGAACAGGCCGGCCGCACCGAAGGCCACGCCCAAGGCGATGGCCAGCACGGCCAGGCGGAACAGCTCGCGCGAGCCCGTCTGGGCGATCGTCTGCAGCATCCAGGGAATCAGGCGGCGTCCGACGATCAACATGACCGCGACGAAGGCCACCACTTTGCCGATGGTGATGCCGACGGTGCTCGCGATCTCCCCGAGGGACATGGACTGACCGGAGCTGAGCGACGCTCCCATCGCCGGCAGCAGCACGAGCGCGAGCACCATGGCCAGGTCCTCGACGATCAGCCAGCCCATCGCGATGCGACCGCGCTCCGTGTCCATCAGGCGCCGTTCTTCCATGGCACGCAGCAGCACCACCGTGCTGGCGACGGACAAGGCCAGGCCGAACACGAAGCTCTGCGCGAACGGCCAGCCCAGCGCCCAGCCCAGCAGCATCCCCATCACCGTGGCCGCGGCCATCTGCCCGAGCGCGCCGGGTATGGCGATGGCTTTGACCGAGAGCAGATCCTTCAGCGAAAAATGCAGGCCTACGCCGAACATCAGCAGCACCACGCCGATCTCCGCGAGCTGGTGGGCGAGATGCCCGTCCGCCACGAAGCCCGGAGTGAACGGCCCGCAGACCACGCCGGCCAGCAGATACCCGGCCAGCGGCGGAAGCTTCAGGCGATGCGCGAGGGCTGCGAAGAAGAAGGCGAGCACGATGCCACCGACGATCGTGCCAATGAGAGGGGCGTCATGCATGGCGGTGGTCCTCGAGAGTTGGGCGCAGACGATGGCCGTCCAGGGCCGCCGCGGATGTCCGCATCGGCCGTCGCGCGTCCGTCAGTTGTAAGGGCTGCGCAGAGCCGGCACAAGCGTGGCCTGCACGGGCGCGGATGCTCATCGGCTAAGACGAGCGCGCTGCCCGCCGTGGCAAGGGCGTCACTCCTTGGCGTTGATCACGTCAAGGAAATCGCGGCCGTAACGTTTGAGCTTGGCCTCGCCTACGCCGCTGACCGAGGCGAGATCCTCCTCGTTCTCCGGCAGTGCGCGCAGCATCGCCAGCAAGGTCGCGTCGTGGAAGATCACGTAGGCCGGCACACCATGCTGCTTTGCCAGCTTCGCGCGCAGAGCGCGCAAGGCATCCCACATCGGCTGCTCGTAGGCTTCGATGCCCAGGCTGCTGCCCGTGACCAACTGGCTGTCGCGCCGGCGCCGCGAGCGGCGCTCGGGCCGGGTGTCCTCGCGTAAACGCACTTCCCGGTTGCCGACCAGCACGTCGCGGCTGGCCTTGGTCAGGCGCAGCGTGCCGAACTCGCCTTCGGCTTCGAGCAGGCCGGCCGCAAGCAGCTGCCGGAACACCGAGCGCCATTGCTTCTCGTCCATGTCCGCGCCGATGCCGTATGTGCTCAGGCGATCGTGGCCGAGCTCGGTCATGCGGTTGCTGTCGCTGCCACGGAGGATGTCGATGACGTGACCTGCTCCGAAGCGCTGGCCGCTGCGATAGACCGCCGACAAGGCCTTCTGCGCAGGGACGGTGGCGTCCCAGGTCTTGGGCGGCTCCGCGCAGTTGTCGCAGTTCCCGCATGGCCCGCGATAGGTTTCACCGAAGGCGGCGAGCAGGCGCTCGCGACGGCAGTCCGTCGCCTCCGCGTAGGCCAGCAGGGCTTCGAGCTTTTGCCGTTCGATGCGCTTGCGGTCGTCCGCGGACTCCGACTGGCCGATCATCTGGCTCATCGTGACCACATCGGAAAGGCCGTAGATCATCCAGGCTTCGGAAGGCAGTCCGTCGCGGCCGGCGCGACCCGTCTCCTGGTAATAGCCCTCCATGCTGCGCGGCAGGTCCAGATGCGCCACGAAGCGTACGTCCGGCTTGTCGATGCCCATACCGAAAGCCACCGTCGCGACCATCACCACGCCGTCCTCGCGCAGGAAGCGCTGCTGGTTCGCCGCGCGCGTGGCGGCATTCAGTCCCGCGTGGTAAGGCAAGGCCTCGATGCCCGCTTCAGTGAGCCATGCCGCGGTGTCGTCGACCTTCTTGCGGCTCAGGCAATACACGATGCCTGCTTCGCCGCGATGTCCTTCCAGGAAATCGGCCAACTGCCGCCGTGCATTGTGGCGCAGGCCCACGCGATAGCGGATGTTCGGGCGGTCGAAACTCGACACGAACTGCCGTGCGTCCTGCAGGGCCAGCCGCTCGACGATTTCCTCGCGCGTGCGCGGGTCCGCCGTAGCGGTCAGCGCGATGCGGGGGACGTGCGGGAACCGCTGGTGCAGCATCACCAGCTCGCGGTATTCGGGCCGGAAATCGTGCCCCCACTGGGACACGCAGTGCGCCTCGTCGATGGCGAACAGCGCGACCTCGGTACGCTCCAGAAGGCTCAGGAAGCGTGGCGTCAGCAGGCGCTCCGGCGCCACGTAAAGCAGGTTCAGCTCTCCCGCGAGCAACTGTCGTTCGACCTCCCGCTGCTCCTCCGCGCCCAGGCTGGAATTGAGATAGGCGGCCGCGACGCCGGCTTCGCGCAGCGCGTCCACCTGGTCCTGCATCAGGGCGATCAGAGGAGACACCACGATGCCGGTGCCCTGCCGCAACAGCGCAGGAATCTGATAGCAGAGCGACTTGCCGCCGCCGGTAGGCATCAGGACTAGGGCGTCGCCGCCTTCCGCCACCTGCTCGACGATGGCCTGCTGCTGGCCGCGGAAACTGGTGTAACCGAAGACGCTGTGAAGAATGTCGAGAGGCGAGGAAGGCATCCGCGGAATGCTAGCAAATGCGCGCGAAGCCGCCGCCGGCGAGCGGCGCGAAGACGCGTGGGATATCCACTCGCGCGCCCGTCGGCGAAACGCCTGCACGACGCCTTTTCACACGACGGCCCGTATCGGTGCGGTCAATCGCCGGGCATGCCCCACAGGGAACGGTCCAGATCCGCATCCAGGCCGAAGCGCGACAGCGGAACCTTGCCGTTCTTCACCTCCACCCCTTCGGCGCGCAGCAGACGCGACTGTTCGCGAAAGCCGCGACTGCCCGGCGGAAAGGCGATCTGGCCGCTGGAACGCAGCACCCGGAACCACGGCAGCTTCATGCCGTCCGGCACCTCGCCGAGCGCCCTTCCCACTAGCCGCGCGCGGCCGGGAAGCCCCGCCCTGGCGGCGATCGCGCCGTAGCTGGCGACGCGGCCGGGAGGGATGGCGGCGATGGCGGCGAAAATGCGGGCGTGGGCTTCGGTCATAGCGCGACGGCAGTCACAAAGTCGTGGCAGAGTAGCGCAAGCCGCACTTCCACCGGGGAGCCGGGTCATGCGTCATTTCGAAGCCGTGCGTTCCCATATCGGCAGCCTGCACGAACTGCGCCACAACGATCCGTACCTGATCAGCTTCGACCTGCCGCTGCCGCACGGACGGCACCAGGGCATTTATCTGACGGAGCTGGAGGACGAGTCGGGACGCCGCTTTCTGCGCATCTCCACGCCGATCGGCCCGTTCGCCGGTTCCGACGCGCGCCGCTGCCTGCGCTTCAACTGGGAGCAGCGGGTCGGCTTTCTTGCCGTCGCCGACCTGGATGGCTCGCCCTATCTGCACCTGTGCGAGAACCGGCCTTACGAGCTGCTGTCCGTCGACGAACTGCTGCGGGTGATCAAGGAGCTGGGCACGCTGGGCGACCAGCTCGAGCAGGTCGTCGCCGACGGCGGCGACGACTTCTGATCCGCCTTCAGGAAAACCACTGGGCGACGCGCACGGCGCCATAGGCCAGCAGCGCCGTGATCGGCAAGGTCAGGATCCAGGCCCAGACCATGCGTTCCACCACGGACCAGCGGATGGCATTCCAGCGCTTGGCCGCGCCCACGCCCATGATCGACGCGGACACGTTGTGCGTGGTGGATACCGGCACGCCCAGCGCCGACGCGGTGAGAATCACCGCGGCCGAGCTGCCTTCGGCGGCGAAGCCATTGATCGGATGCAGCTTCACCATCTTGTGGCCGAGCGTCTTGATGATGCGCCAGCCGCCGCCCGCGGTACCGGCGGCCATGGTCAGGGCACAGACCACCGCGACCCAGGCCGGCACGTCGAAACCGCCCGAGGCCGAACCGTGGATGCGCAGGAACCCCAGCCAATGCGGCAGGCCGTCGAAGTGGCCGCCAGCCGTGGCGCCGGCCAGCGCCAACGCAATGATGCCCA
>JBCNOA010000320.1:0-5101 GCA_039594095.1 Dyella sp. | reverse complement strand
GGTGCGCGGCATCGCCGCGTCGGTCCGTGCCGGCGAGTGGCATGCACGGCAGACACCGGCCGACAAGCTCGCCTATCTGCAGGCGCTGCGCGCCCGCGGCGCGCGGGTGATCGCCGTGGGCGACGGCATCAACGATGCCCCCATTCTGGCCGGCGCCGACGTCGCCGTAGCCATGGGCAACGGCACGCCGCTGGCCCAGGCCAGCAGCGACATCGTGCTCACCGCCGGCCGCCTGCAGGCGCTGCCCGAAGCGCGCCTCCTCGCTCGACAGACGCTGCGCATCCTGCGCCAGAACCACCGCTGGTCGCTCTGCTACAACCTCTGCGTGGTGCCGCCGGCCGCGCTCGGGCTGGTGCCGCCCTGGCTGGCGGCGATCGGCATGTCGGCCAGCTCGCTGCTGGTGGTGCTCAACGCGCTGCGCATCGGCCGGGAACGGCCCGAACCGGCCGCGACCGCGCCGCTTCGAGAGGCGCACGCATGACCACCATGCTGATCCTGATTCCATTGACCTTCTTGCTCCTGCTGGTGGCCGGAGGCGCGTTCTTCTGGGCGGTGAACCACGACCAGTTCGACGATATGGACAGCGCCAAGCTATTGCCGCTGACCGACCACCCGCCAGAACACGCATCCCTTGCGCCACCGCCAAAGGACGACACCCCGTGAGCCAGGGCCTCGGCCTGCTCGCTGCGCTTTGGCTCGGCCTGGCCGCATCCGGCCATTGCGTGCTGATGTGCGGCGGCATTTCCGGCGCGCTCGCGCTGGGCACTCAGCGCGGCGCCGACGGGCGGCCGCTTCCAAAGCTCCTGGTGGCTTACCAGTTCGGCCGTATAGGCGGCTATGCGCTCGCCGGCCTTTTGTTCGGATCGATCGGCGCGGGCCTCTACGCCCTGCTCGACCATGACGGCCTGCGCATCGCCCTGCGCGTACTGGCCGCCGCGTCGTTCGCCACCGCAGCGATCGCACTGCTGGGTGGCCGCGGTTGGCTGGAACGCGCGCTCGGTGCGCGCCTATGGCAACGCCTGGCTCCCCGGGCACGCGCCCTGTTTCCCGTGAACGCGGTTCCCCGCGCGCTCGGCGTGGGCCTGCTGTGGGGCTGGATGCCCTGCGGTTTCGTCTACACGGTGTTGCTGCTGGCGCTGGCCAGCTTCGACCCCTGGCGAAGCGCGGCGAGCATGATCGCGTTCGGGCTGGGCACGCTGCCGTCGATGCTCGCGGCGGGCCTCGGCAGTGGAGCGTTGGCGCGGTGGCTCGGGAGGATGGCGTTCCGGCGCGCCGGAGCGGTGGTGCTGCTGATGATGGCGGTCGGCACTTTGTTGGGGCCGTTTTGGGCGCACTGGGGGATGCCGATGTTGGGTAGGTGGTTGCCGTTTGATTGTTAGCGGTTAGTAGGGACGACTTCCAGCTCGACGATGACCTTGGCGGAGCGGTTGCGATGAATCGACGGCGGCACGTACGCCGGACGGATCAGTACCGCCTTGATGGGCTGCTCCTGTGGCGGCCCGAAGTCGCCACGGATGGCTGCCTGCACGACCGGCGTCAATCCTGCGGTATGGGCGGTACCATGTCGCGTCTGTCCGTGCAGGCGGCCAGGGCACCAGCAGCCGCGACGACGAGAGCGGTAAATGCCGCGCGGCGCACGCGAGCTCCCTTTCGCCCCGTTTGTCCAAGCCAGCCCAGGGGAGGCGCGACGCCGCGCTCATTGCCTTGAGTCAGCGCTGCGCGACCTCGTCCGGCGCCGCGACGCGTCCGTGCATCCAGCCGAAGTAGAGCAGAGGTATCACCAGCAGGGTGAGCACCGTGGAGACCAGGATGCCGAAGATCAGCGATACCGCCAGCCCTTGGAAGATCGGATCGTCCAGGATGAAGAAACCGCCCACCATCGCGGCGATACCGGTGAGCGCGATGGGTTTGGCGCGCACCGCCGCCGCTTCGATCACCGCTTCGCCTAACGGCCGCCCCTGCGCCAGCGCGTGGTTGACGAAGTCGATCAGCAGGATGGAGTTGCGCACGATGATGCCGGCCAGCGCGATCATCCCGATCATCGACGTAGCGGTGAACTGCGCGCCGAGCAGCGAATGCCCCGGCATCACGCCGATCACGGTCAGCGGGATGGGCGCCATGATGATCAGCGGGACAACGTAGCTGCGGAACTGCCCCACCACCAGCAGATAGATCAGCAGCAGTCCCACCGAGTAGGCCAGGCCCATGTCGCGGAAAGTCTCGTAGGTGATCTGCCATTCGCCGTCCCACTTCAGCGCAATAGTGCTGGTATCCAGCGGCTGGGCGATGAAGTGCTGCGGCACCGGCTGCCCGCCCAGATGTTCGCGATCGAGCTGCGAAACCAGCGCGAACATGCCATAGAGCGGACTGTCTTCGCGGCCGGCGTCGTCGCCCACCACGTAGGCGTAGGGCAGCAGGTCCTTGTGATAGATCGCAGGCTCCCACCCGGCGCGGCGCACCTTCACCACTTCGGACAGAGGCACCAGCGTCCCGCCTTGCGCACGCACGCGCAGGGAAAGCCACCGGTCCGGCGCGGCCTGGTCGTCCACCGGAAGGCGCAGTCGCACCGGCACCGCATATTTGGCGTGGCCGTCCATCACGTAGGTGGCATCGTCGCCCGACAGTGCCGTTCGCATCGCCTGCACGATATCGGCCTGCCGCAACCCGAGCTTCGCGGCACGCGCACGGTCCACGTCGATCACTTCGCGAGGCGCATCGGCTTCGACACTGGTATCGATGTCGACCAGCTCCGGGCGGCCGCGGAACATGGCCTCTACCTGCCGCGCCGCCTGGCGCACATTCGCATAGTCGGGCCCGTACACCTCAGCCACGATCGGCGCCAGCACCGGCGGCCCGGGCGGCACTTCCACCACTTTCGCCGATGCGCCATAGCGCGCGCCGATGGCGGCGAGTTTCGGACGGATCGCCAGCGCGATCGCGTGGCTCTGGCGACTGCGATCCTGCTTGTCGACCAGCTCCACCTGCAGATCTCCCACGATCGGGCCGCTACGCAGGTAGTACTGGCGCACCAGCCCGTTGAAGGTCATGGGCGAAGCCGTGCCGGCGTAGCCCTGCCAATCCTTCGCCTCCGGCAGCGTCGCGACGGCGGCAGCCAGCTCGCGCAGCACGCGATCGGTGCGTTCCAGCGTGCTTCCTTCGGGCATGTCCACCACCACCTGGAACTCCGACTTGTTGTCGAAGGGAAGCATCTTCAGCACCACGGCTTTCACCACGACGAGGCCCGCCGCGGCGAGCACCAGCAAAGCCGTGGCGCCGAACAGCAGCCGGCGGCGGCGCGCCGCGCGCACGCCCTGCACGAACGGGCTCATCACACGATGGAACAGGCGATGCAATCGGCTGCCGCCCTCCTCCCCCGCATGCGTCGGAGCATGCCGCAGCAGGCGCAAGGCCAGCCACGGCGACACCACCAGCGCGACGGCCAGCGACAACAGCATGCCGGCGGAGGCATTGATCGGGATCGGCCGCATATACGGCCCCATCAGCCCGGATACGAAAGCCATCGGCAGCAGCGCCGCGATCACGGTGAAGGTGGCGAGGATGGTCGGACCGCCCACTTCGCTCACCGCCTCCGGAATCGCCTCGGCCAGGCTCCGCCCGCCCATCGCCATGTGGCGGTGGATGTTCTCCACGACGACGATGGCGTCGTCCACCAGGATGCCGATGGAAAAGATCAGCGCGAACAGCGACACGCGATTGATGGTGAAACCCATCGCCCACGATGCGAACAGCGTCAGCATCAGGGTGAGGATCACCGCGGTGCCGACTACGGCTGCCTCGCGCCAGCCCAACGCCAGCCAGACCAGCAGCACCACCGAGCCGGTAGCGAAGATCAGTTTGTGGATCAGCTTGTCCGCTTTATCGGTCGCCGTCCGACCGTAATCGCGGGTGATTTCGACATGCACGCCCGCGGGAATCGCCACGTTGCGCAAAGCCTCCAGTCGCCGCGCGACTGCACGCGTGATATCCGCGGCATTGGTGCCGGGCTGCTTGGCGATCGCGATCGTCACCGCCGGCGCGCTGCCGGCCGCCGGCCCGGGCTTGCCTTGTGGCGCGCCGTACCACGCATAGCTCGAAGGCACGTCCGCGCCCTGCCGCACGCGGGCGACGTCGGAGAGAAACACCGGCTGTCCCTTGCGCAGGCCGATCACCAAACTCGCGACATCCTCGGCGCCGCCCAGCCAAGTGCCCGCGGTGACCGGCACGTCGGCATCGTCCGCAACCCGGTCGCCGGCTTGCACGACCACGTTGGCTGCCTTCAGCGCCCCGGCCAGATCGGCCACGGCGATACCGTAGGTGGCCATGCGCGCGGCATCCAGCTCCGCCACCACGGTCCGCTGCGGCGCACCGAGGGTGTATACGTCGCGCGTGCCCGGCACGCGCTTGAGCTCCGTCTCCAGCGTGTGCGCCACTTCGCCCAGGCGCGTAGGGTTCATGCCGGGCGCATCGCCCCACAGGGTCAGGGCCATCACCGGCACGTCGTCGATGCCGCGCGGCCGGATCAACGGCTGGCCGACACCGAGGCCCGAAGGCACGAAGTCCTGATTCTCGAAGATCTGGTTGTACAGCCGCACGATCGCCGTCTGGCGCGGCACGCCGACCTGGAATTCCACGGTGAGGACGGCCACGCCCGGGCGGCTGACCGAATAGACGTGCTTGACGCCCTCGATCTCCGCCAGCTTCTGCTCCAGCGGAAAGGCCACCAGGTTCTCGACGTCGCGCACGCCCGCGCCGGGAAACGGTACGGTGACGTTGGCCATGGTGACGTCGATTTGCGGCTCTTCCTCGCGGGGTGTGATCAGTAGCGCGCCCAGCCCCAGCAGCAGCGCCGCGAGCGCAAGGATGGGCGTGAGCGGCGAAGCCTGGAAGGCTCGGGCGATAAGGCCGGAGAAACCGAGCCGCGGCTCGCTCACGGCCGCCGCGCCTGCCGTTCGCGCATCAGCCAGCGCAACGCTGCGTTGGGATCGACCGCCACGCGCTCGCCGTCGTCGAGTCCGCTCAGTACCTCGACCCGCCCGTTTTCGGGCGTGCCTTCGCGCACTTGCCTCACCGACACCCTACCCACACCGCTGACATTTGCGCC
>JBCNOA010000032.1:0-24934 GCA_039594095.1 Dyella sp. | reverse complement strand
CGCCGGCGCCGCGTTCGCCGCCAGCAACTCGCCGGTCGGCACCTGGAAGACCATCGACGACAAGACCCATCAGCCCAAGTCCATCGTGCAGATCACCGAGGTCAACGGCGAACTGCAAGGCAAGGTGCTGCAGGTCCTGCAGTCCGACGAAGGCCCGCATCCCATCTGCAAGGAATGCGACGGCGACCGCAAGGACAAGCCCGTCGAGGGCATGGTCATCATGTGGGGCGTGAAACAGGACGGCGACGAGTGGGACGGCGGCAAGATCCTCGATCCGAAGAACGGCAAGGTCTACAAGGTCAAGCTCAAGACGATGGAGGACGGCACCAAGCTGGACGTGCACGGCTACATCGGCTTCTCGCTGATCGGCCGCAGCCAGGTGTGGGAACGGCAGGAATAAGTCTCCCGCCCCCGGATACGAAAACGCCCCGCACTTCGCGGGGCGTTTTTTTGGAAGACACGGTACCGAATCCCGCATCCGCCGCGGCTTACGGAGCGGCCTCGGCCCTGTGCACGGTGACGCCGCGTGCCACGTAAGCCGCCCGCGTCGCCTTGTCCACGTCGTGCTCGACCACCAAGTGCTGCACTTCGGCCAGCTCTGCCACCCGGTGTGTCGCCACGGCGCCGAGCTTATCGCTGGTAATCACGACCGCGGTCTCGCCGCTGCATTCGACCATGGTGCGCTTGAAGAGCACTTCCTCGCTGTCGAAGCCCCACAGCCCCCCTTCCAGGTCCATGGCGCAGGCTCCCGGGAAGCACAGGTCCGCACGGATACCCTGCAGGGATTTCACCGCCTGCGCGCCTACGGCGCCGCCGATGCGTGCATCGACCCTGCCGCCGATGAGCAGGATCTCGAAGCCTTCGCGGTCCATCAGCGCAAGGGCGACGTCAGGCGCATTGGTCACTACCGTCAGCCCCTGGTGCTCGGGCAGCGCGGAGGCGATCGCGGTGTTGGTGGAGCCGGCGTCGATCAGCAGGATCTGGCCCTGCCGGACCAGCGTGGCTGCCTTGCGCGCCAGCGCCTGCTTGCGGCCCGCATGCTCGCCGCGCCGCTGCTTCAGCGGCTGCACCGGTACGGTGAGCGGCAGGGCTCCGCCATAGACGCGTTTGCACAGGCCCTGCGCGGCCAGCTCGCGCAGGTCTCGGCGGATCGAGTCTTCCGATACCTGGAACTCGGCCGCCAGTTCCGCGGCCACCACGCGCCCCTGCAGCCGCAGGCGCTGCAGGATCCACTGCTGCCGTTCCTGCGGCAACGCCTCGGCGGGCACAACCTCGATGGCGGCTCCCTTGCTCATGCCGCCGCCTCCGCCGCTACCAGTCCTTGCGAAGCGAGCCAGGCGCGCAAGCCGTCGGCGCCCTGGAACCACCATGCGTGCATGCCGAGCGCCTTCGCCGCATCGACGTTGCGGCGTGCATCATCGATGTAGATCGCCCGCTCGGGATCGATACCGTAGCGCTGGAACAGGCATCGGTAGATGGCCGGGTCGGGCTTGATCAGCCGTTCCTCGCCGGAAACCACGACACCTTCGAACCAATGCAGGAAGTCGTAGCGCTCCAGCGCGATGGGAAAGGTCTCGTGCGACCAATTCGTCAGGGCGTAAAGCCGCAAGCCGCGCGCTTTCAGTTCGGCGAGCACGGCCACGCTGTCATGGATCGGTCCCGCCAGCATCTCCGCCCAGCGGTCGTGGAAAGCCGCGATCAATCGGGCGTGTTCGGGAAACTCCGCGCTGAGCGTCGCCACCGCCTCGCTCCAGGGACGCCCCGCGTCCTGCCGTTCGTTCCACGCGCCGGTGCATACCTCGGCAAGGAAACGTTCCATCGCCGCTTCGTCGTCGAACAACTTGCGGTACAGGTAGCGGGGATTCCAGTCGACCAGCACGCCGCCCAGGTCGAACACCACGGTATCGATCATTCGTTCGCTCCTCATCGGCGCACGATCCGCGCTGAGGCGGACACCAGCAGCAACAGCCCCGCCACCGCGCCCATCGCCGCGGGCAGGCTGCTGACCTTGGACAGGAAACCGATCAACGCGGGACCGCTGAGCAGCCCCACGTAGCCGAGCATGGTGACGGTCGCCAGCGCGACCGCGGGCGACGTCCCGGGCAGGCGGCCTGCAGCGCTGAACATCACCGGCACGATATTGGAAGCGCCCAGGCCGATCAGCACGAAGCCCAGCAGCGAGACCGGAGCCCACGGCACGCCGGCCACCAGGGCGAAGCCGGTTGCGGCGAGCGCGGCGCCGGCGCGCACGGCCCACACGGTGCCGATGCGCTGTACCAGCCGGTCGCCGGTGAGGCGGCCCAGCGCCATCGCGATGGAGAAGCAGGCATAGCCGACGCCGGCCGAGCTGGGCGCGAAGCCGCGGAAGTCGCGCAGGAATACCGCGCTCCAGTCCAGCATCGAGCCTTCCGCCATGAAGCTAACGAAGCACAGCAGCCCCAGCAGCAAGACCAGTCCGCGCGGCACGCCGAATGCGGCATGTCCCTCGTCGGCTTCGCCCGCGTGGGGCAGCAGGCCGCCGCGCAGATACAGCACCAGCGCGGCAAGCAACGCCGCCACGCCCGTCGCGCACCATGCCAGCGGCAGGCCGGTGGCGAGCAATGCGCTCATCAGCGCCGAGCCGGTCAGGCCGCCGACGCTGAAAAGGCCGTGGAAACCGGACATCAGCACGCGACCGTCGAGCCGTTCCACGTCCACCGCATGTGCGTTCATGGCCACGTCGACCACACCCAGCATCACGCCGAAATAGGCCAGTGCGGCGGTGAGCGCCGCCGCGTTCGGCGCGAGCGCCAGCACCGGCAAGGCCAGACAGAGCAACAAGCCGGATGCCACGATCACACGGCGATTGCCGAAGCGATGGCTGAGCCAGCCGACGAACGGCATCGATGCCATCGAACCACCGCCGAACACCAGCAGGATCAAGCCGAGCTGGGCATCGTCCAGACCCAGCCTCGACTTCGCATAAGGCACCATCGGCGCCCAGGCCGACATGCCGATGCCCGAAACCAGGAAGATCAGGCGCGTGGACAGCGTGGCCCGTCCCAAGGACTCGCTCCCGATCAGCGCGGCTTCGCTCATTGCTTTCATGCCCTGCGGCTCATGGCTCAACAATGGGCATAAATGTAAACAATCATGCACAAACAAGCAATCATGTATGGGCGTTCCGACGCGAGCCGCCTTCCGGTAATTTCATCGCCCGCTCTGCCGCGGCGGACGGAAGGTCATGCGCACGGCCCGACGTGCATGTCATTAAGAACGGACACGGAATTCTCCGTGCCTGTCTCCGGATACCCGGACCGGCGGCCCGCTCACCGAAACACCCAAGGAAGGTCCCATGCCCACCATCATCACCCACGCCGCCGTGCCCCTCCTGCTCGGTGCCGCCGCAGGCCGCCGCGCCATATCCCCGCGCCTGCTCGCGGCCGGTGCGATCGCCGCGATGCTGCCGGATGCCGACGTGCTCGCATTCAAGTTCGGCATCGCTTATGCGGACACGTTCGGCCATCGCGGAGCCACGCATTCGATCGGTATGGCGCTCGCGCTCGGCGCCGTCGCCGCGCTGGCCTATCGCCCGCTGCGGAGTACGCCGTGGCGCGCTTTTTTCTTCGTCGGACTGGCCGCGCTGTCGCATCCGCTGCTGGATGCGCTGACCGACGGTGGGCTCGGCGTCGCGCTGGCCTGGCCATTCGCCCAGGGGCGTGTCTTCTTCCCGTGGCGGCCGATCGAGGTCTCGCCGATCGGGGCGCGCTTCTTCAGTGCACGCGGGCTGGACGTGCTGCTTTCGGAAGCCCGCTGGGTCTGGCTGCCCTGCGCCATGGCCGCCCTCGCCATCTGGCTGCCGCGAAGGAGAGCGGAGCGTCCCGCTCCTGCCCGCGTGCCATAATCCACGATCCCCCGAACAGCCGAGCAGCCATGTCCCGTCGACTCCTCGTGACCAACGCCCTGCCCTATGCCAATGGCCCGCTGCACCTGGGCCACATGCTGGGCTACATCCAGGCCGACATCTGGGTGCGGGCGCAGCGCATGCAGGGCGACGAGGTGTTCTACGTGTGCGCCGACGATGCGCACGGCACGCCGATCATGCTCGCGGCCGAGAAGGCCGGCCTGGCGCCGGAAAGGTACATCGACGGCATCCGACTCTCGCACGAGGCGGACTTCGCCGCCTTCGGCGTAGCCTTCGACCATTACCATTCCACCCATTCGGACGAGAACCGCGAACTCGCCTCGCTGATCTACACGCGCCTGCGCGATGGCGGCTACATCGCGCGCCGCACCATCCAGCAGCTGTTCGATCCTGAAAAGGCCATGTTCCTGCCGGACCGGTACATCAAGGGCACCTGCCCGGTGTGTGGCACGCCGGACCAGTACGGCGACAACTGCGAGAACTGCGGCGCCACCTACGCGCCCACCGATCTCATCAACCCGTATTCGGTGATGTCGGGTGCGACGCCCGTGCTGCGCGACTCGGAGCACTACTTCTTTGAGTTGGGCAAGTTCGAATCGCTGTTGCGCGATTGGTTCGCCGGCCGCCTCACCGGTGGCGAGCCGGTGGCCAACGGCGGCGTCGTCGCCAAGCTGCGCGAGTGGCTGGACGGCGGCCTGAAGGACTGGGACATCTCGCGCGACGCTCCGTATTTCGGCTTCCCCATTCCCGACGCGCCCGGCAAGTTCTTCTACGTGTGGCTCGACGCACCGGTGGGCTACCTGGCCAGCTTCCAGGCCCTGTGCGCCCGCAGCGGCGTGCGCTTCGATGACTTCCTCGCGCCGGACAGCCGCGCCGAGATGCACCACTTCATCGGCAAGGACATCATCAACTTCCATGGCCTGTTCTGGCCCGCGATGCTGCATGGGGCGGGCTTGCGCACGCCGACCGCGCTGCACGTCAATGGCTACCTGATGGTGAACGGCGCCAAGATGTCCAAGTCGCGCGGCACCTTCATCCAGGCGCGCACCTACCTGGACGTGGGGCTGCACCCCGAGTTCCTGCGCTACTACTTCGCATCGATGCTCAGCGACACGCCGGTGGACGTGGACCTGGATCTGAAGTCGTTCGAGGAACGCGTCAACTCGCACCTCGTCGGCAAGTGGGTGAACATCGCCAGCCGCACCGCCGGCTTCGTGCAGAAGTTCTTCGAAGGCCGCCTCGCGCCCGCCTTCGGCAAGGACGAGGACGAACTGTGGCGCCAGCTGATGGAGCACTACGACGAAGTACCGTCGCTGTACCGCAGCGGCGAGTTCGCCGAAGTCACTCGCAAGTTCGTGCAGATGGCCGACCTGGTGAACGGCCACATCGCCGCCAAGGCGCCGTGGAACATCGCCAAGGACAGCACGCGCCGCCAGGAACTGCACCAGGTGTGCTCCTTCGCGCTCGCCGCGTTCCGCCTGCTCGCCGGGCTGCTCAAGCCGCTGCTGCCGGCCACGGTGGAGAAAGCCGAGCGCTTCCTCGACGCGCCGATCAACGGCTTCGACGACGCGCGCGCCGAACTGCACAACCACACCATCAACGCGTTCGAGCCCCTGCTCGGCCGCATCGACCCCAAGCTGATCGAGGCCATGGTGGATGCCTCGCGCGACTCGCTGGCACCGCCCGAGCCCGCGGCAAAGCCCGCCAAAGCCGCCAAGAACGAGACCACGAAGGACAACGGCAAGACCATGAGCGACACCAGCACCGATACCGCCTCCGCCACCATCGGCATCGACGACTTCGCCAAGCTCGACCTGCGCGTGGGCAAGGTCACCGCCTGCGAATTCGTGGACGGCTCGGACAAGCTGCTGCGCTTCGAACTCGACGCCGGCCCGCTGGGCACCCGCCAAATCTTTTCCGGCATCCGCGCCGCCTACGGCGAACCGGAAAAACTGATCGGCCGCAACGTGGTTTTCATCGCCAACCTCGCCCCACGCAAGATGCGCTTCGGCCTCTCCGAAGGCATGATCCTGTCCGCCGGCGATGGCGGCAGCGACCTGTTCCTGCTGGACGCGGATCAAGGGGCGAAGCCGGGGTCAACCGTTCGCTAGAACGAGAGTGGGATAAAGGTTCTCTTCGGTATTACATCGCACATGAGTGACCTCGCCGACCGCATCGACGCGCTGCTCCCTCAGACGCAGTGCGAGCAGTGCGGTTTTCATGGCTGCCGCCCGTACGCGGAGGCGATCGCGCGCGGCGAGGCGCAGATCAATCAGTGCCCGCCCGGGGGTGCCGCCGGCATTCGCAAGCTGGCCGAACTGCTCGGACGGGAGCCGATGCCGCTGAATCCGGTGCATGGCGTGGAAAAGCCCCGCATGCTCGCGCGCATCGTCGAGGCCGACTGCATCGGCTGCACCAAATGCATCCAGGCCTGCCCCGTGGATGCCATCGTCGGCGCGGCGAAGCTGATGCATACGGTCGTCACAGACGACTGTACGGGCTGCGAACTGTGCGTGCCGGCCTGCCCGGTGGATTGCATCGTCCTCGAGCCGATGTCGCCGGAGCAGGCGGAAGACCCGATGCATGCCGACGAGGCGCGCAGGCATTTCCAGCGCCGCGAGGCGCGGCTCGCCCGGGAACGCCTGCGGCATGAAGCAGAACTGGCCGCGCGCAAGGCCCAGGTCGGCGCGGCGATAAGCGACAACCCCGTGCTGGCCGCGCTGGCGCGGGCCAAGGCCAAGCAACAGGAGCCCAAAACGTGAAGCGTGCCGACGTCGTCGAGCTGTTCTCCCGCCTGCGCGAACTCGACCCGCACCCCACTACCGAGCTGGAATACACCACGCCATTCGAACTGCTGGTCGCCGTGGTGCTCTCGGCACAGGCGACGGACGTGGGTGTGAACAAGGCCACGCGCAAGCTGTACCCGGTGGCGAATACGCCCCAGGCGATCCTCGATCTGGGCGAGGAAGGGCTGAAGGGCTACATCAGCACGATCGGCCTGTTCAATGCCAAAGCCAAGAATGTGATCGCGTTGTGCCGCATCCTCGTGGAGCAATATGGCGGCGACGTTCCGCGCACGCGCGAGGCACTCGAAGCATTGCCAGGCGTCGGCCGCAAGACCGCCAACGTCGTGCTCAACACCGCCTTCGGCCAGCCCACCATTGCGGTGGACACTCACATCTTCCGCGTCTCCAACCGCACGGGCCTGGCTCCCGGCAAGGACGTGCGTGCGGTCGAAGACAAGCTGGAGAAAGTGGTTCCCGCGGAATTCAAGCAGGATGCGCATCACTGGCTGATCCTGCACGGCCGCTACGTGTGCAAGGCGCGCAAGCCGGAATGTCCGCAGTGCGTCATCCGCGACTTGTGCCAATACCGGGACAAGACACCGGCGGAGCCGACGAAGCAGAAAGCCTCGAAAACGCAATCGGCCGCAAAGAAGACCGCGGCCAAGAAAGCGCCGCTCAAGAAAAGCGCGGCCAAACGAAGCCGGTAATCGCGCCGGTCAGACCGTCCATACGCAGACACCGCCCCGTCGCGGCGCGGGAGCCGTCTCCCCGACTTTCGCGCGCAACTTGGTCTTGCAGATGGGACAGACCAGATGCGAGCCGTTCGGCTGCAAGATCGACCGTACTCCACCTTCGTAGCAGTGCACGCACAGATCGTGCGGCACCCCGCCGGATTCGCGGTTGGCTCGAAAGCGATAGACGAGGCCACCTTGCGGAAGCGCATGCAGCATGTAGCGTTCGCGCTCGAGGCGCGCCTGCCGGTGTTCCTCGAGCTCTCGCGCCAGTGCGTCGCGTTCCTCCAACAACGAGACATAGGCCAACTGCATGGCAGCCAGCCGGTGCTGGATCTCCGCCATGGCGCCGAACAGTTCGGACGTCCGTTGTCGCGCATCGTCGAGCGATGGCGCGGACGCCACTTCTCGCGCGATGTCCGAGCCTGTCTTGATGGCGCCCAGCGCCGAGGCGATTTCCGCAAGCATGGGTGCGTCCCCTTGGTTACCGCTCAATAAGCCATGTCCCGCGGAAGCACCGGCGCTCCCGCGAGACATGGACCGCATGGCTCAGGCCGCGGCCTTCGCCGGCCCTTCCACTCGTCGCTCAAGCTCCATCCAATCCACCACCAGTTCGCAACCCCTGGACTTGGCGTTGCGCGCCCAGTCGCGGAGCAGTTCGAAGCTGGCCTGGTCGACGTGATGCAAGTCGTCCATCACTACATGCAGACGCGTGTTCGGCGGCACCTGTTCCAGCGTGCGCGCCATCGACGGCACCTTCAGGAAGGTGGCGATGCCGGTGAGGTGCAGCTTGGCGGCGCCCGGCTCTTCTTCGTGCTCGGCCAGATTCACCTTCAGGCGCGAGGAAAGCAGCGCAAGGCGGAACAGCGACAAGGCAAAGCCCACCAGCACGCCCGCCAGCAGATCGGTGGCCACGATGGCCAACGTCGTCGCCAGGTAGATCGCGGCCGTTCCTTTGCCGTAGGCGGCGAAGCTCTTCACCTGCTTGAAGTTGATCATCTTCACGCCGGTGAAGACCAGGATGCCCGCCAGACAGGAGACCGGCGTCATCCGCATCAGCCACGGCAGCAGCATGGCGAACACCAGCAGCCACGAGCCGTGCATGATCGTCGCCATGCGCGTGGCCGATCCTGCCTGCACGTTGGCCGCGCTGCGCACGATCACACCGGTCATCGGCAGCGCGCCGAGCAGGCCGCACAGCGCATTGCCCACACCTTGGGCGGTGAGCTCGCGGTCGTAGTTGGTGCGAACACCGTCGTGCATGCGATCCACCGCGGCGGCCGAAAGCAGCGTTTCGGCACTGGCAATGAACGCGAACGTCAGCGCGGCGACCAGCAGCGAAGGCTCCAGCAAGCCACCCAGGTCGGCGAAGCTCGGCAGAGAAATGGCTGACATCAGGTTGGCCGGCACGTCCACCTTGTTGACGTTCACGCCCTGGAACTGCACGAACGCCGTCACCGCCACTACCGCCAACAGCGCGCCCGGTACGAAACGCAGCTTCTGCGGCCGCAGCTTTTCCCAACCGAGCATGATCGCGATGGTGGACAGGCCCACACCCAGCGCGGCGAGTCCGGTGCCTTCCCCGGAGAACGCATTCGCCAGCGCGCCGGGCAGCGCGCCGAAGTTCTCCAGGCCGCGGGCCATCGGCTTGGCGTCGATCAGCACATGTGCCTGCGAAGCCACGATCAGGATGCCGATACCCGACAACATGCCGGCCACCACCGCCGGCGAGGTCATGCGGAACCAGATGCCCACACGGCACAGGCCCGCGGCCACCTGGATCAGTCCGGCCAGCAGCACCACCGGACCGAGCGCCGCGACGCCGTGTTCCCGCACCAGCTCGAACACGAGCACGGCCAGACCTGCGGCTGGGCCGCTCACCTGCAGGGGTGAACCGGCGATCGCGCCGACCACGATGCCACCGATGATGCCGGTGATCAGGCCGGCTGCCGGCGGCATGCCGGATGCGATGGCGATGCCCATGCACAAGGGTAGCGCCACCAGGAACACCACGATCGAACCGAGAAGATCCCGGCTGAAAAGGTTCGTCGAAAAGTATTTCGACATCACGTCGGAACGCATGGGCTACTCCTTAAGCAGTCGACGCGACGGCCGCGTAGCGGACGTGCGGGGTCGCGTCCGGCACTTCGCGAAGCGACGGATCGATGGGCGCGAACAGGCCGGTCTGCGCGTCGAAAGCACGCAGCTCCGCATGCGCGATGTCATACACCCAGCCATGGATGCGCAAGGCGCCATTGGCCAGTGCCGCGGCGACCGCCGGCAAGGTACGCAGGTGTTCGAGCTGACCCACCACGTTTTCCTCGGTCACGCGGCGCAGCGCTTCCTCGCCTTCGAGCCTGGGGCTGTTTTCCGCGACCACGTACTTGGCCACGTCCGCATGCTTGAGCCATGCGGCGACCGAGGGCATGTGCGCGACGTTGGCAGGCGACAGCAATCCTTTCATCGCGCCGCAGTCGGAATGGCCGCAGATGACGATGTGCTTCACCTGCAACACCTTCACCGCGTATTCGATCGCGGCGACCACGCCGCTCACGTGTTGCGCATAGGGCGGCACGATATTGCCGATGTTGCGGTAGACGAAGATCTCGCCGGGCAGCGCCGAGAAGATCATTTCGGGCATCACGCGCGAGTCGGCGCAGGTGATGAACAGCGTATGCGGGCTTTGGCCGGTGGCCAGCTTCTTGAACAGCTCGCGCTGTTCCGGAAAGACGGTGCGGCGGAAATGTTCGAAGCCTTCGAGCAGACGTTCCATGGGTCGTTCTCCCGAGCGGTGGGGAAATAGGCGGCAAAGAGCCGCCGAAAAAAGCGGTTCTTGAAGATCGGATCGTTGAATGCGTCCCGCGCGGACACGGCGAGACGACGGGCAGGCGAACTGCCCTTCAGGCGCGCACGGATACCCCGTCGCGAGCGCTCAAGCGCCGCGACGGCAAGCGCGCAAAGACATCAGGCGTTGGGAGGGGGGCAGATCAGCCCGAAGGGACGGTCGTGCACATCAGGCACGGCCCCCAGGGCGACGGAAGGGGCACGCACGTGCCACACGGAGAACTCGATCGACTCGACCATGATGTCGTCCAGACACTGGTCATCGATCGAACAAGCGCCATCGAGGGCGTCGGAGCCGGTCTCGCCATGGTCGGCGAGATCCTGGCCTAGATCGGCGGAGATGGCGGCCGCGACGGCGGCCCGGCCCTGCTCGCCCATGCCCTGCGCCGTCGACGCGAACGTCACCAGCACGCCGAACAGGCATGCCATGAACATGACGAAGACGCGGGGAAGGCGGCGGAGGTGCATGGCGAAAGAAGATACGGGCTTGTGCGGCGATGCTCAAGCCCTTGCGGTGCACAAATTCGAGGAAGACTGAATATGGACGTCCATTTCCGTTCAGGGCCGTGAAGTCCATGTGTGGCATGCCTTCCCGGCGATTAGGCACGGTCACGACCGCCCACCTGTCACACAAGCGACATCCGGTCCGCCTAGGCTCGCCGCCCGCCATCCGCAAAAACTTGCGGAACGGCATGCGCTACGCCGGCGTCGGCAGGGAAGCCTTGGTAGACCCGGCGAGGCATCGCGCCCCGCCACGCGGCTCCGCCGCACCCGATTCCCGGATGACCATGAAGAAAACAACGCTTGCCTCGATGCTCTGGACCATGGGCGCAGCTGCCTTCTCGGAAGCGTCGCCCGCGGCCACGCTCGATCTCTACGTGGACCGCAAGACCCAACAGATCTTTGCCGAGCCCGGCCCTGGCCGCGTGAAGCTGGGAACCTTCGTGCAGGTGGATGACACCTCGCAGGCGAGCCAGACTATCGCGCCGGAAAAGACGTCAGCGCCAGCGCAACCCCAGTCATCCACTTCTACCGCAACTGTCCCGAGCGCGCCCTCGATCGCTTCCGCCAAGAAGTGGTACGACCGCATTTCGCTCCGCGGCTATACGCAGCTGCGTTACAACCACGGCATCGGCGCGGACGCGGACAAGCTGCGCGCACCGGGCGACCGCTTCGTCGGCGACGCTCAGAGCTTCGGCATACGCCGTGCGCGAATGGTGATCAGCGGCGACCTCAACGATCGCGTATCCATCTATCTGCAACCGGATTTCGCCTCCACGCCTTCCGGGTCGAGCACATCGAACTTCGGCCAGCTGCGGGATGCGTACGCGGACATCTATTTCGACAAGGGTCGCGAATTTCGCGTTCGCGCCGGCCAATCGAAAGTGCCTTACGGCTGGGAAAACCTGCAATCCAGCCAGAACCGACTGACACCCGACCGCGCCGATGCGCTCAATTCCGGCGTGCGCGACGAACGCGATCTCGGCCTGTTCTTCTACTACACGCCCAGCGAGGCGCGCGAACGCTTCCAGCACCTTGTCAAAGCAGGGCTCAAGGGCTCGGGCGATTACGGCGTGGTGGGCCTGGGTTTCTATAACGGCCAGGGTGCCAACCGTGCCGAGCGCAACGACAGCCTGCATACCGTGCTGCACCTGACCTATCCGTTCAAATTCGCCAGCGGGCAGTACTTCGAAGTGGGCGCGGACGCCTATACCGGCCGCTTCAAGGTCGCCGCGCCGGCCGCCATCACGGTCGCCGGCAAGACCTTCACCCCAGCGGACCGCTCCCCCGCCAACGGCATGCTCGACCAGCGCGTGGCTGTGCACGCCATCTACTATCCGCAACCGTTCGGCCTGCAGGCCGAATGGACGGTCGGCCGCGGCCCACAGCTGGATCTTTCCAAACGCAGCATCGTTTCCCGGTCGCTGCGTGGCGGCTATGTGCAGGCGATGTACAAGCTGGACACGCGTTTCGGCACTCTGTTCCCCTACCTCAAATGGCAGAAGTACCGCGGCGCGTCGAAGTTCGACACCAATACCCCTTTCATGCGCCTCAACGAAACGGAAATTGGCATGGAGTGGCAGCCTTCGTCTGCACTGGAAATCGCCGTCGCCTACGCCAACATGCGCCGCACCGATGTGGGTACCGCGCCTTACGGCCTCGTGAAGGGCGATCTGCTGCGCATGCAGCTCCAGGTCAACTACTGAGCTCTCGGCCGCGCCTTCCGGCCCCGGGCGGCGCGGTATGCTGCGCGCGGGGCATGCATCCGGGGTTGGCCATCGGCAAAAGATCCACAAAAGCCAGCCCCTGGATCATGTCATCCGGGCGCCTCCGCCGCGCCCGCCCCATCACGGCCGAGGTGTCCCGCGCATGCATATCCTGCTGGTTGAAGACGACGACGAGCTCGGCGATGCCATCAAGCACGCTCTCGAGCAGCAGTCGTATGCCGTCACCTGGCTTCGCGACGGCAACCAGGCCCTGCACGTCTTGCGCGTCGAACCCATCGACCTGGTCCTGCTCGACCTCGGCCTGCCCGACAAGGACGGGCTGGAGGTACTCGCCGAAGCCCGGCGCGCGCGGATCAAGACCCCGATCCTGGTGATGACCGCGCGCGATGCCCTGGAAATGCGCATCCGCGGACTGGACCTGGGCGCGGACGACTATCTCGTCAAGCCGTTCCACCTCGGCGAGCTGGCCGCGCGCATCCGTTCGCTCACCCGCCGCGCGCAGGGGCTGGCCGACAGCGTGGTCGAAGTCGGCAGCCTGCGGCTGGACCTCGCTTCGGCGGAGGTCGAGTATCGCGGCGAGAAAGTGACGCTGACGCGCCGCGAGTTCGCCTTGCTGCGCGTGCTGATGGAACGCGCAGGCCGCATCGTGCGGCGGGAGACGCTGGAGAGCTCGGTCTACGGGCTGGATACGGTGGTCGAGCGCAACGCGATCGAAGTCCAAGTGCACTGGCTGCGGCGCAAGCTCAGCCCCGAAGTGATCCACACCGTGCGCGGCATCGGCTACATGGTTCCGCGCGAACCCAAATGAGCGGCGACACCGCCAGCCTCCGGACCCGCCTGACCTGGCTGATCATTGCCGTGCTGGTCTGCGTGCTCATCCCGCTGGGGGTGATCAGCTATCACCGGGAGCAACGCGAGATGTCGCAGTTGCTGGATGGTCGCCTTGCTCAGGCCGGCAGAACGCTGGGAACGCTGATCGCCCACGGCGAGCTGCCGGCCCATTCGTCTCAGCTGGCCGGCGTCGCCCCGACGCCCGGCAAGCCCCGCGGCAGCGTGGTGGTGTCGGTGCACCCGCACAACTACGAGCCGGAAGTGGGCTTCCAGGCGTACGACGCGCAAGGGCAGCTGATCGCGGCCACGGCCAATTTGGCCGATCTGCCGCCGCCCGCCCCCACCGAGCGAGGCTTCCGCGACCTTACGCGCGAAGGCACGCTCTGGCGCACGTTCACGCTGCAGAACCGCGCCGGCCTGGTCATCCGGATCGGCGAGCGCTACGACAATCGCCGGGACATCACTCGCGGCCTGGTGATGGAACATACCCTGCCCCTGCTGATTGGCCTCCCCCTGCTTGCCCTGCTGGTCAGCTTCGCGGTGAAGCGCGGGCTCCGGCCGGTGGTCGTGCTGACCGAATCGTTGGACCGCCGCACCCCAGGCAGCCGCCAGCCGGTGTCGGTCAGAGACGCGCCACGCGAAATCAAGCCGCTGATCGTGGCCCTGAACCAGCAGCTGGAGCGCCTGGAAGACGCGCTCGAGCGCGAGCACCGCTTCGCCACCGATGTGGCGCACGAACTGCGCACGCCACTGGCTGCCACCATGATCCACCTGGAAAGCGCCACCTTATCCGGCGACGCGGGCGAACTGGACTTCGCCGTGCGGCACGCCCAGCAGAGCATGGCGAGGCTAGCGCGCCGGATCGAGCAGATCCTCGCCATGGCACGCCTCGAGGCGGGCGCGGCATCCCAGCAGCGTGTCCGGCTGGATCTGGTGCGCGTGGCCACGGAGGTGATCGAGGAACTCGCACCCACGATCGCCGAAAAGGACATCGCCCTCAGCCTCAACCATGACACGCCAGCGCTCTTCGTCTGGGGCCACGAAGTGGCGCTGACGGCCATGTTTCGCAACCTCATCGAAAACGCCCTTCGCTATACGGGACAGAGCGGCCAGGTGGACGTGTCGATCCGAAGGGAAGGCGACGAGGCAGTCATCGACATCTGTGACAACGGCCCCGGCATTCCCGCCGAACGCCGCCAGGCCGTCTTCCAGCGATTCCATCGCGAAGTGGAGAGCGCCACCCGCGGCTACGGCCTGGGACTGAGCATCGTCCAACGTGCCATCGAGCTGCACGGCGCCCGCATCGGGCTGCTGGAATCGCCGCTGGGCCGCGGCCTGCTGGTGCGGATCCACATGCCCGCCGGCGCCTGAACCGGGTGTGACACCTCCCTTACGGACGGCCAAAAGGTTTCCACAAGACTCCCCTGGGAACATGGCGCGCCAATGGGCAAGTCCCGCCTGCACGGTGTCCGAAAACATGATCGTTCCACGTTCTCCGCTTCCGCTCCGGCGATCGCTCTGACCGCACTCCAAGCGACACCTCAAGCCTGACCGGACGGCTCGGCCGTCCGTCGCGGCGCCGACCGCGCCGACGTCACCGGAAGCTTTTCATGATTGGCCTAGTCCGCATCGCACTATCGCGCCCGCTCACCTTCATCGTGCTGGCGCTAGTCATCCTCATCGCCGGCCCGCTCGCGGCGTTCCGCACGCCCACGGACATCTTCCCGAACATCGGCATCCCCGTGATCAGCGTGGTGTGGACCTACAACGGCCTGCCGCCCGACCAGATGTCCGGCCGCGTGATCTACTACTACGAGCGCCAGCTCACCACCTCGGTGAACGACATCGAGCACATGGAGTCGCAGTCGCTGCCGGGCGTGGGCATCGTGAAGATCTTCTTCCAGCCAGGCGTGGACATCCGCACGGCCACCGCGCAGGTCACGTCCATCTCGCAGACCGTGGTCAAGCAGATGCCGCCCGGCATCACGCCACCGCTGATCCTCAACTACAACGCCTCGACCGTGCCGGTCCTGCAGATGGCCTTGTCCAGCAAGGACCTGTCCGAGGCGAAGATCCGCGACATCGCGCAGAACTTCATGCGTCCGACCCTGATCTCGGTGCCGGGCGTGGCCATCCCCACGCCCTACGGCGGCAAACAGCGCCAGGTCACCCTCGACCTCGACCCGCAGGCGCTCGCGGCGAAAGGACTGTCGGCGCAGGACGTCGGCAACGCGCTCGCCGCGCAGAACCAGATCATCCCAGTGGGCACGGCCAAGATTGGCACGTACGAGTACCACATCCAGCTCAACAATAGCCCCACCGCGATCGAAGAACTGAATCAGCTGCCGGTCAAGACGGTCAACGGCGCCACCATCACCATCGGCGACGTGGCGCACGTGCGCGACGGCGCGCCGCCGCAGAACAACGTGGTGCGCGTGGACGGTAAACGCGCCGTGCTGATGCCCGCACTGAAGAACGGCAATGCCTCGACGCTCGCCGTGGTGGCCGGCATCAAGAAGCTGCTGCCGTTGATCGGGGAGACCCTGCCGCCTTCGCTGAAGGTGTCGCAGCTCGCCGACCAGTCGTTGTTCGTCAAGGCAGCCATTACCTCGGTCGCGCGCGAAGGCATCATCGCCGCCCTGTTGACCTCGGTGATGATCCTGATCTTCCTCGGCAGCTGGCGCTCGACCGTGATCATCGCGGTTTCGATTCCGCTGGCCATTCTTTCGGCCATCACCTTGCTGGCGGTGTTCGGCCAAACGCTCAACGTGATGACGCTGGGCGGCCTGGCGCTGGCCGTGGGCATCCTGGTCGACGATGCCACGGTGACCATCGAGAACGTCAACTGGCATCTCGAACAAGGCAAGGACGTGCGCACGGCGATCATGGACGGCGCGCAGCAGATCGTCGGCCCCGCGTTCGTCTCACTGCTGTGCATCTGCATCGTGTTCGTGCCGATGTTCATGCTCAACGGCATCGCCGGCTTCCTGTTCCGTCCGATGGCGCTGGCGGTGATCTTCGCGATGGCCTCCTCCTTCGTGCTGTCGCGCACCCTCGTACCCACCCTCGCGATGTACCTGCTCAAGCCGCACATCACCGAGAAGGGCTCCGGCGACCATCCGGAAGACCCCTACATCAACCATCATGAGGGCGACCAGCATCCGCCGCGCCGGCGTAACGCGATGGTGACGGCGCTGGTCCGCTTCCAGCAGAACTTCGAGCATCGCTTCTCGCGCATCCGCGACGCGTACTACGCCACGCTGGCGGTCGCGATCGCCAACCGCCGGCGCTTCGCCATCGGCTTCCTCGCCTTCGTGCTCGTCTCCTTCGCGTTGACCCCGTTCCTCGGGCGCGACTTCTTCCCCGACGTCGACGCCGAATCGATCGCGCTGCACGTGCGCGCACCGATGGGCACGCGCGTGGAAGAGACCGCGGCCGAGTTCGACCGTATCGAGGCGGCGATCCGGCAGGTGATTCCGGCGGATCAGCTGGAGACGGTGATCGATAACATCGGCCTGCCGCTCAGCGGCGTAAACCTGGTCTACAACAGCAGCGGCACCATCGGCCCGCAGGATGGCGACATCCAGATCGTGCTCAAGGACGGCCACGATCCCAGCGCCGATTTCGTGCGCAAGCTGCGCGAGCGCCTGCCGCGCGAATTCCCCGGCACGCAATTCGCCTTCCTGCCGGCGGACATGAGCAGCCAGATCCTCAACTTCGGCGCGCCGGCCCCGCTGGACATCGCCATCACCGGCCGCGATCGCGAGGCCAACGAAGCCTATGCGATGCAGATCATGAAGAGCCTGCGCGAGGTACCGGGCATCGCCGACGTGCGCATCCAGCAGAGTTCGAGCTACCCGCAGTTCAACGTGCGCGTGAACCGCACGCGGGCCAACGAGCTGGGCATCACCGAGCGCGACGTGACCAACAGCATGGTCGCTTCGCTCGCCGGCAGCTCGCAGGTGGCGCCGGCGTTCTGGCTGAATCCGAAAAACGGCGTGTCGTACGCGATCGTCGCCGCGACGCCTCAATACCGCATGGATTCGATGGCCGACCTGGCCAGCCTGCCGGTGACGTCGTCGGGCAACGGTTCGAACCAGATCCTCGGTGGCATCGCCAGCTTCTCGCGCGAACCCAGCGCCGCGGTGGTTTCGCACTACAACATCATGCCCGCCTACGACATCTACGCGTCGGTGCAGGACCGCGATCTCGGCGCCGTGGCCGGCGATGTGCAGAAGGTACTCGACCACTACGCCGCGCAACGCCCCAAGGGCACGCTGGTCAGCCTGCACGGCCAGGTCGGCACCATGAACGAAGCGTTCGGCGGCCTGCTGTTCGGTCTGGTCGGCGCGATCGTGCTGATCTATCTGCTGATCGTGGTGAACTTCCAGTCCTGGCTGGATCCGTTCGTCATCATCACCGCCCTGCCCGCCGCGCTGGCCGGCATCGTGTGGGTGCTGTTCCTCACGCACACCTCGCTATCGGTGCCCGCCCTGACCGGCGCCATCATGTGCATGGGCGTGGCCACGGCCAACTCGATCCTGGTGGTGAGCTTCTGCCGCGAGCGCCTCGCCGTGCACGGCGATGCCTTCACCGCCGCGATGGAAGCCGGCTTCACGCGCTTCCGCCCGGTCTGCATGACCGCGTTGGCGATGATCATCGGCATGTTGCCGATGGCGCTCAGCCACGAACAGAACTCGCCGCTGGGCCGCGCCGTGATCGGCGGCCTGCTTTTCGCCACCGTCGCCACGCTGCTGTTCGTGCCGGTGGTTTTCACCTTCGTGCACGGCCGCGAGCAATCCGCGCCGGCCCCCGAAACCTTGCTTGGAGAACCCGCCCATGTCGCATGACACCAACGCGGCCGCGTCGAGGCGGCCGCCCAACCTCCGGCTCGCCATCCGTCTGGGCCTGGTGGTCGCCGTCCTTGCCACCGTGGCCGGCATCTCGGTCCGCGCCTACGACTACCACAAAGTGGTCAAGTGGACCGATGCGCAGGTGACGCCGAGCGTCCAAGTGATCGACCCCGTCGCCGGCGACGGCGAGCAGTCGATGACCCTGCCCGGCCATCTGGATGCCTGGATCAGCACGACCATCCACGCGCGCGTCGGCGGCTACCTGAAGACCTGGTCGCACGACATCGGCAGCCATGTGAAGGGCGGCGAGACGCTCGCCGAGATCGACACGCCCGAGCTGGACCAGCAGTACGAGCAGGCGAAGGCCAACCTCGCGCGCGCCAGGGCGAACGCCAAGCTCGCCGAACTGACCGACCAGCGCTGGCGCAATCTGCTGGCATCGAACTCCGTGTCGAAGCAGGAAGCCGACGAAAAGGCCGGCGAGGCCGAGACCGCCCGCGCCAACGTGCTCGCCGCGCAGGCCGATATGGACCGCATCGCCGCACTGGAGGCGTTCAAGCACATCACCTCGCCGTTCGAAGGCACCGTGACCGCGCGCCATACCGACATCGGCGACCTGATCAACGCCAACAACGACAACAGCCCCGCGCTGTTCACCGTGGCCGACACCAGCCGCATGCGCCTCTATGTCGAGATTCCGCAGGGCTACGCCTCCTCGGTGAAGCCCGGCATGACGGTGAAGCTCGACGTGCTGGACCGGCCCGGCGAGACCTTCACCGGCCGCTTGATCGGCAGCTCCGGCGCGGTCAACCAGACCTCCGGCACCCTGCTGGCGCAGTTCGAAGTGGACAACCCCAAGGGTGACCTGATGCCCGGCTCCTTCGCCGAGGTGAGCCTGCCGATGCCGGCGGACGCGCGCGTGATGACCGTTCCGGCCACCGTGCTGATCTTCCGCGCCGCCGGGCCGCAGGTCGCGGTGGTCGGGCCGGACGGCAAGGCTCAGTTGCGCAATGTGCACATCGCGCGCGACCTGGGCGATCACCTGCAGATCGACCATGGCCTGCAGCCGAGTGACCGCATCATCGACCATCCTTCCGACTCGCTGGCCGCGGGCGATCCCGTGCAGATCGCGCCGACCGCGCAGGCCGTGGACACCGCGAAGCGCGTCGCCAAGGCGAAATGAGCATGGCATTCGAACTCCGCCGCCTACCGCGCGCGCTGCGCGCCTTGCTGCCGGTGGCAGCGATCGCGCTGCTGCCGGCGTGTTCGCTCGCGCCGGCCTACAAACAGCCCGATATCGGGCCACTGCCGGAGTCCTTCGCCGGGCAGACGCGCGAAGGCATGTGGGCGCCCGCCCATCCGGTGGACGATGCGCCGCGCGGCCCCTGGTGGGCGGTTTATCGCAGCGACACGCTCGACGAACTCGAACACAAGCTCGACGCCGCCAACCCGTCGCTCGCCGTGGCTCTGGCCCGTTACGACGCCGCCACGGCCTTCGAACAGCAACTGCGTTCGGGCCTGTTCCCGCAGCTGGGCCTGGCCGGCAGCGCGACGCGCAATCGCCAGTCCGACAACCGCCCGCTGCGCGGCAGCCACCAACCGAACGAATATTCCGCCGACACGGTCGGCTTCGGCGCGAGTTACGAACTGGACCTGTGGGGCCGCGTGCGTAATGAGGTCGCCGTCGGCAAGGCCGACGAAGCCGCGGCCGCGGCCAGCCTGGCCTCGGCGCGGCTCAGTCTCGAGGCTCAGCTGGCCGATCTGTACATCCGCCTGCGCGGCTACGACGTGCAGGCGCGCATCCTCAACGACACGCTCGAGGCCTATCGTCAGGGCCTCGCTCTCACCGAGCGCCGCTTCCAGGGCGGTGTCGCCTCGGACCTGGACGTCAGCCGCGCGAAGGTCCAGCTGTCCGACGCGATGGCGCAGGTTTCCGAACTGACCGCCCAGCGAGCGCTGACCGAGCACGCTATCGCCACGCTGGTCGGCGTCCCCGCCTCGGGCTTCTCGCTGCCAGCGGCCAACGACGCGCTGGACGTGCCGGCGATCCCGCTGGGCGTGCCATCCACCTTGCTGCAGCGCCGTCCGGACATCGCCGCTGCCGAACGCCGCGTCTATGCCGCCAACGCCGCGATCGGCGTGGCACGCGCCGCCTACTTTCCCGAACTGAGCCTAGGCGGCATGTATGGCTGGCAGAACACCGGCGCCGGCGCCCTGCTCACCGCCGGCAATCGCTTGTGGGCACTGGGGCCCTCGCTCGCCATGAGCCTGTTCGACGGCGGGCTGCGCCGCGCGCGGGTAAAAGCCGCATGGGCGAACCTCGACGTCGCGTCGGGCCAATACCGGCAGACCGTACTCGACGCCTTCCAGCAGGTGGAGGACAACCTCTCGCTGCTTCAACAGCTCGGCAACGAAGCGCACCAACAGGACGACGCGGCCCAGGCCGCCCGTGAGTCCGAGACGATCGCCACCAACCGCTACCGCGAAGGCGCGGTGAACTACCTCGACGTGGTCAGCGCGCAGACCGCCGCGCTGCAAGCCGAACGCAGCGCCGAGCAGGTGCGCACGCGGCGGCTGCAGGCCAGCGTGGACCTGATCCGCGCGCTGGGCGGCGGCTGGGATGGCGACACCTCAGGCAAAGCTGCCACCGCGATGACGCATGTCGCGGGTGCGCCGACCGCGCACTAGGCCCGGCACCGAACCGGCGCACGAAAGAAAAACGGCGGGCTTGGGCCCGCCGTTTTTCTTTGACCATTCCGGTCGCCGACAAGATGCGATCCCGCGCCATGACGGTCCCGCGCACGCGTCGCCTTTGCCGGTCCCGGAAAAAACGAAACGGCGGGCAGGGCCCGCCGTCTCTCCATCCTTGGGTCGAACTCCCTTCCGATAATCGTTCCGCCCGTGATGATCAGAACGGGTAGTAACGGAAGCTGGTGAAGACCATGTCTTCCTTGGCCGTCGGCGCGCCGCCCACGCCCTCGAACGCCTTGCGCTCGGTGTGCGAGTACTGGGCGCCGAACTGGGCCTTGCCGAACTTGCCCTGGTAGAACTTCCACCAGAAACCCAGCGTGCCCTGCCAGATCTGGCGGGTATTGCCCACGCAGGTCGCGCTGGCTGCGCCTTCCGTGTTGCAGCCGCTGTTGTTGTACAGCGGGTTGCCGTAGCCGAAGGCGATGTTGTTGTAGGTGAAGTCCTGCTTCTTCTGCTTCTCGCTGCCGCCGAAGGCGTAGATGTCCCAGTCGGCCGTCGGGTGGTAGGTCAGGCCAGCCAGCAGCATGGTCTCCTTGATCGGAGACAGCTCGCCGGTGGGCTTGAAGGTCACGTCGGGCAGCTGGGCGCTGCCGTAGCGGCCGATGCCGCGGCCGGTCATGCCGGAGAACTGGAAGTCCAGCATCTTCGGCACCAGCGGCAGGATCATGCCGACGCCGAAGCCGCCGCCGTACACGTCATGGTTGGAGCCGAGATAGCGGTTGTAGAACGCGCGGCCCACGCCGAACAGCTCGTAATGGCCGTAGCCCGGATCGGCGGCGACCTTCACCACCACATCCGGGATATGGTTGAGCGAAAGGGTGTTGACCGAGTCGTAGCCCGAGCCAGCGGCGATGTTGTAGACCGACTGCACCGGCGCCTTCGAGGCGTTCGGGCTGTTGTAGAACGTGGTCTGCGGGTTCTCCAGCGAGACGCCCACCCACCAGGTCTTGTTGAAGTCCTTGACCAGGCGCAGCTGGGTCTGGCGCGCCCAGGTGAAGCCCGGGAGGTACTGGGCGTCGATCTGCGGCGGGGTCAGCTCGGCGCGGGGCGTGATGCCCTTGCTGTTGAGCGTCAGCAGCGACCAGTTCTGGCCGGCCAGCAGGTGCAGGCCCTGGTTGTCCCAGTCCACGGTCATGTACATGTTGCGCTCGCGCGGGTTGAACGAGTTGCTCTCGTTCTGGTTCGCGGTCTGCGCGCCGCCCAGGAAGTCGGCCTCGATGTAGCCGGCGACGTGGGTGTTCTCGTTCACGTCACCCTGCGCGAGCAGCGACACGCGGCTCTGGCGGGCGGTGTAGCGGAACTCGCTGGTGTGCGCCGTCGGCACGTTGCGGTACGGGATGCCGTTCCAGTTGGAGGCGATGTCCGCGCCTTCGTTGCGCGAGCGGTAGATCGACTCGGCCGCGAGGAAGCCGCCCAGGGTGATGTTCACGCCCTTGTAGGCGATCTTGTCGCTGGACTTCTTGACCTGCGCCTCGGTGACGGCCTGGGCCTTCTGCACGGCTTCGATGTTCTGGCCGGTGCTGACATTGATATCCGACTGCGCGTCCGTACGCTGCTCCAGTTCGGCCACCTTGGCCTGGAGTGCCTGCAGCTGGGCCTTCAGCGCCTCGATTTCGGCGTTCTTGGAGGCCTGAGAATCCTGGGTGGTCTTGGTCTTCTTGGCCTGGGCCGGATCAGCGGCCGCATGGAGGCTGACAACGCCCAAACCGGCGGCAATCGCCACCGCGAGCAACTTGGAACGCATGGATGTTCTCCAGATGTTGGTAGACATTCGCTGGACCGCCCCCTCTCGATCGGCCGGCCACCAGGAATGGCGGCAGGATGCGGCCGGCCCTTTACGATTCCATGCCACTTGTGTGACAAAAAAAAGACACCGCGCGTGACCGCTGCAACAAAAGCCTCGATTCCCGACCGACCCGGGCCGGCTGATATGCTCTCGCGATGGAAAATCCCGAAAACCTGAGCAACAGCATGGCCAGCCGCATGGCCGACCGCTTTCGCGGCTTCTACCCGGTCATCGTGGACGTGGAGACGGGAGGCTTCGACGCCGAGCGCGACGCCCTCCTGGAGATCGCCGCCGTCACCCTGGACATGGACGCCGAGGGCTATCTGCGGCCCCGGCAGGCGGTAGCCGCCCATGTGGACCCGTTTCCGGGGGCCAACATCGACCCGCGCGCCCTGGAGATCACGGGTATCGATCCGGATAACCCGCTGCGCGGCGCGCTCAACGAGCGGGCAGCGCTGGACCACATTTTCCAGGAGGTACGCGCGCGCATGCGCGAGGTCGACTGCCAGCGCGCCATCCTGGTAGGCCACAACGCGGCCTTCGACCTGGGCTTCCTCAACGCCGCCGTGCGCCGCGTGGGCCACAAGCGCAACCCGTTCCACCCCTTCAGCTGTTTCGACACCGCCACGCTGGGCGGACTGGCCTACGGCCAGACGGTGCTCAGCAAGTCCGTACAGGCCGCCGGCCACCTGTTCGATACGCGCGAGGCCCATTCGGCCATCTACGATGCCGAGCGCACGGCCGAGCTGTTCTGCACCATCGTCAACCGGTGGCGCCGCCTGGAAACGTTCGAGCGCGAGCACATCGGACTGGACGTGCTGTAAGGCCGCGGACAGCGCCGCGGGCGCTGTCTGCGCCGGCCAATATGACAGGCTGTCATATCACTGAAACATTCAGCTCATTTCATTGCAACACGGCGCGCATGAAATAGCGGTCGGGCGGGAATCCCCCGTGACCCTTATCACTAAGGAGCAACCGTGTTGACCTCTAGCAAATCTCTGTCCCGCATCGGCACGACCGCTGTATTCGCCGCGGCGTCGCTGTTCGGCATGTCGGCCCAGGCCACGGACATCACCGGTGCCGGTTCGAGCTTCGTCTACCCGGTGCTCTCGAAGTGGTCCGCTGGCTATGCCGAAAAGACCGGCAACAAGCTCAACTACCAGTCGGTGGGTTCCGGCGCGGGCGTCGCGCAGATCAAGGAAGGCACCATCGATTTCGGCGCCACCGACGCGCCGCTGAAGGCCGAGGATCTCGCCAGCTTCAAGCTGGGCCAGTTCCCGGTGGTGGTGGGCGGCATCGTGCCGGTCGTGAACATCCCGGGCATCAAGGCCGATCAGGTCAAGCTCGATGGCGCCACCCTGGCCGACATCTTCCTCGGCAAGATCACCAACTGGAACGACCCCAAGATCGCCGCGCTGAACTCCGGCCTGACCCTGCCGGCCAAGAAGATCACCGTGGTGCATCGCTCCGACGGTTCGGGCACCTCGTTCAACTTCACCAACTACCTCTCCAAGGTGAGCAAGGAGTGGGCGGACAAGGTGAAGTTCGGCACGGCCGTCGAGTGGCCGACCGGCGTGGGCGGCAAGGGCAATGAAGGCGTGTCGCAGTACGTCAAGCAGATCCAGGGCTCGATCGGCTACGTCGAGTACGCCTATGCGAAGAAGAACACGATCGCCTGGGTGGACATGAAGAACGCCGCCGGCCAGTTCGTGGTGCCGAGCGCCGACAGCTTCGCCGCCGCGGCCGCCACGGCCGACTGGGCCAGCGCCAAGGACTTCAACGTGATCATGACCAACGCCCCGGGTGCGCAGGCGTGGCCGATCACCGCCACCACCTGGGTGGTGATGTACAAGACCCCGAAGAACGCCGAGCACAGCAAGGTCGCCTTCGAGTTCTTCAAGTGGGCGCTGAACAACGGCCAGAGCGACGCCGCTTCCCTGGACTACGTGGCCCTGCCGGCCTCGCTGGTGCAGAAGATCGAGGCCTACTGGGGCAGCGAGTTCAAGCACTGATGTCACCCGCGGCGGGCGACAGCCTGCCCGCCGCCCTCGGCAAGGAAGCCGGATGCAGGATCGGGCCGCCCCCTCGCAGGATGGGGCGGCTTGTTGCTGATCAGCGCCGACGCGGCGCCCAATTCATCGATCGGCCGGCCAAGCCGGTCGGCGTTGCCTAGGAAAGCGAGACATGCAAGCGAATGAGGCCGCGGCAGCGCCCCTCTCC
>JBCNOA010000319.1:0-5101 GCA_039594095.1 Dyella sp. | reverse complement strand
GACGAGGCACGGCGGCTGGGTCATTCGCACTCGCTCTCCTTCGCGCTGACCTCCGCCGCACAACTGCAACGCCATATCGGCGATGCGGACGCGACCGAGCGGCTCACTCTCGAACTGGCGCGGCTCGCCGACGAGCATGCGATGTCGCTGTGGTCCGCCGTCGCCATGGGCACGCTGGGCTGGGTCCGCGCCGTGCGCGGGGACGCGTCGGCGCTGGCCGACATCCGCGCCAGCATCGACGCCGCGCTCGTGGCGATGCCGCTGGCCGTGGTGACCTTCCGCTCGTTTCTCACCGACGCGCTGATCCGCCTCGAACGCTACGAGGAAGCGCTGGCCTGCCTGCAGGACACCGTCGCCCGCGCGGAAGCCTACGAAGATCGCTACATGCTCCCGGAATTCCTGCGCCAGCAAGCCGCCTGCCTCGTGGCGCTGGAATCCTCGCGCGAGGAGGACGCGAAAGCGCTGCTGTCGCGCGCGTCGGCGCTGGCGCAACAGCAAGGCGCCACGATGCTGGAACTGCGCGTGGCGGCCGATCGATTCCTGCTCGCCGCGGACAGCGATACACGCGATGCGCTGCGGCGCGCGTTCGACCGCTGCGAGGCAACCTGCGACACGCCCGATCTGCGGCGTGCGGCTGGCTTGCTGGGCCTCGCCGGGCGGTCCGGCGAGGCTGCGGAGGCGTGCGTGCGGGCCCCGGATCGGGAACCGGCCGTGTCCGCGTGAATACGGCCCTCGCGCCCGACGTCGTACCATCCGCGCCCATGAGTCCCCTCGCCCGCACCCGCCACCTCGCGCGCCGCCTGCTCGCGCGCCGCCACGCCTCCTCGGCCTCGGCATCCCTGCCTGCCTTCGCCGTGCCCGCCGACGCCATCGACGTGCTCGACGGCCCGGAGGCCTTCCGCCAGCGCTTGCTCGGCCTCATCGGGACCGCGCAGCGGCGCATCGTGATCTGTGCGCTCTACCTGCAGGACGACGATGCCGGGCGCGAGGTGATGGATGCGCTGTATGCCGCGCGCGATCGCCAGCCGTCGCTGCAGATCGAGGTCTATGTCGACTGGCATCGCGCCCGCCGCGGACTGATCGGCAAGGGACGGAGCGAAGGCAACGCCGCGATGTACCGCGACTACGCCGCGCAGCTCGGACCCGGCGTGGCGATCTGGGGCGTGCCGGTGCAGAGCCGCGAGCTGTTCGGCGTGCTGCATCTGAAAGGCTTCGTGATCGACGACGCCGTGTTGTACAGCGGCGCCAGCCTCAATGACGTCTACCTCGCCAGGCACGGCCGCTATCGGCTCGATCGCTACCACCTGATCCGCGATGCGGCGCTGGCCGACAGCATGGCCGGTTTCATCCACGCCTATCTGCGCGGCAGCGCTGCCGTGCGTCGTCTCGACCAGCCCGCGCCGGCGACGCGCGAACTGCTGCCGGACATCCGCCAGCTACGCCAGCAGTTGCAGGCCGCGCGCTACGCGGTCCCGGCGATGCCGCCGAGCCCCGGCAACGTGGCGGTGACGCCTCTGGCGGGCTTCGGGCGCAACGACAACCTGCTCAACGAGACCTTGCTGGATCTGCTGCACGGTGCGCGCGAGCGGGTCGTCCTGCTGACGCCTTACTTCAATCTGCCCAGGCCGGTGCGTGCCGCGATCGGGCAACTGCTTCGCCGCGGGGTCACCGTCGACATCATGGTCGGCGACAAGCAGGCCAACGACTTCTACATCCCGCCGGACCAGCCTTTCCGCAAGATCGGCCTGCTGCCGTACCTGTACGAAGCGAACCTGCGCCGCTTCGCGCGCACGCACCAGGAACACATGGCGCGCGGCCAGCTCAATCTTTGGCTGTGGCGCCACGGCGAGAACAGCTATCACCTGAAGGGCCTGTTCGTCGACGACGATGTCGCGGTGCTGACCGGTAACAACCTCAACCCGCGAGCCTGGGCGCTGGACTTGGAAAACGGCCTGCTGTTGCGCGATCCGCAGCACGTGCTTACCGCACGGCTTCGCGCCGAATGGGACGCGCTGCGCCGGCACGCCACGCGGCTGGCCGACTATCACGACCTGGAACCCTCGCGTCAGTACCCCGACGACGTCCGCCGCCTGCTGCGGCGGCTGAGCCGGGTGCGCATGGATCGGTTGCTCAACAGGCTGCTTTAGGCGGTTCGCCTACTGCGTCCCGGCGGTCGCCACGCCGATCGTGCCCAACCAGGTTTCGACCAGGGCCGGCCAGCGTGTGATCGGTTCCGCCGTCGGACGCAGGCCGAAGGCGTGGCCGCCGTGTGGGTAGATGTGCATCTCGGCCGGGACATCCGCCTTTCTCAGCGCGTTGTAGTAGACGAGCGACTGATTCACGCCGTCCACGTAGTCGTCTTCCGCCTGAAGCAGGAACGTGGGCGGAGTGTCGTGGGTGACGGGCAGGTTGACGTTGAACCGATCGTCGTCCGTCGCGAGATGGCCCGGATAGATGGCGATGGCGAAGTCGGGACGGGGGCTTTCCTTGTCGGCCGCATCGATCGGCGCGTACAGGCGACGCTTGAAGGTGGTGCTCGTTTCCGCCACCAGGAAGCCGCCCGCCGAAAAGCCGAGCACGCCCACCTTGTGTGGGTCGACATGCCATGCCGCCGCGTGCGCGCGTACCAAGCGCAAGGCGCGCTGGGCGTCCTGGAGCGACGGCATCGACAACGCGTGGTTGTGCGGACGGCAGTCGCATGACCAGACGTAAGGCGCGCTCGGCACGCGGTACTTCAGCAGGACGCAGGTGATGCCCTTGGCCGTCAGCCAGTCGCACACTTCCGTGCCCTCCAGGTCGATGGCCAACCCCTGAAAACCGCCGCCGGGGAACACGACGACCGCGGCGCCGGTGTTCTGCACGGTGGGTGCGTAGACCGTCAGCGTCGGACGCGACACGTTGGACACGCCGACGACCGGCCGGCCGCCGATGAGTTTCTCGCTGGTCTTCATGTTCTCCGCGCCGGGCACTGTATTGCTGCCGGGCGGCGTGCCGGGCCACAGCGGCATCTGCTCGTGGCCGGCGGAGGGTTGCCAGACGGGCGTATCCGCGCGCGCCCAGCCGCAGAGGAAAAGCAGGCACAACAGCATGGGCGCGTAGAACTTCATGGGCACACTCCGGTGGATGCCCAAGGAAGCCGTTGGGCAGATGGTCTCATCAGGTTCCGCGGTTCCAGGTCGCTGCGCGTCGGACGAAGGCGGCCGCCTTGTTCGTTGCCTCGCCTGCCTCCGGCGCGAGCGAGCGGTGCGCAGGAGGTGACATGGGCCGACACGGCGAGTGCGTACCCTGGCAGGCCCGGGTGGCGAAGCGATGGACGAAAGCTGAAAAGGCCGGCCGATTCCATGGCCACGCGCGGATGGCCGGCCCCGTGGCGCGCTACAGCACCTCGATCGCCAGCGCGATGCCCTGTCCGCCTCCGATGCAGAGCGTCACTAGCCCGCGGCGCAACCCGTCCCGCCGCATCGAATGGATCAGCCGCGTGGTGAGGATCGCGCCCGTCGCACCGATCGGATGACCGTGCGCGATGGCGCCGCCTTCGACGTTGACCAGATCGTCGGCCAGGCCGAGCTCGCGCATCACGGCGAGCGGCACCGCCGCGAAGGCTTCGTTGATCTCGACGCGCTCGACGTCGCCCAGCGACCAGCCCGCGCGGGCAAGCGCCATGCGCACGGCCGGTACCGGCCCGATGCCGAACATGCCGGGCTCGACCGCAGCGATGCCGTAAGCGACGAGGCGTGCCGACGGTGCGAGGCCGGCGGCTTCGGCGAAGCCGCGCTCGGCGACCACCATGGCCGAAGCGCCGCTGTTCACACCCGGCGCATTGCCTGCGGTGATGGTGCCGTCGGGGCGGAACGCCGGGCGCAGCTTGGCCAATATCTCTACGGTCGTATCGGGCCGCGGTTGCTCGTCGCGCGAGAACAGCAGCTTCTCCTTCTTGCGTCCTTCGATCTCGACGGCCACCAGTTCCGCGTCGAAGTGCCCGGCCGCTTGGGCGGCGACGAAGCGCTGTTGCGAGCGCGCGGCCCAGCGATCCTGCGCTTCGCGCGAGAGGGCGAAGCGTGTAACGAGGTCTTCGGTGTGCCAACCGGAATGCTCGCCCGAGAACGCGTCGACCAGGCCGTCGCGCAGCATGCTGTCGTGGATCTCCGCGCTGCCCATGCGATAGCCCCAGCGCCCCTGGTCGAGCAGATAGGGCGCGCGCTCCATGCTCTCCATGCCGCCGGCGACCGCGACGTCGCCGAGGCCCAGCTGAATCTCCTGCGCGGCCGTCACGATCGCCTGCGCGCCGGAGCCGCACACGCGGTTGACGGTCATCGCCGGCACCTCGACCGGCACGCCGCCGCCGATCGCGGCCTGGCGTGCCGGGTTCATCCGGTTGCCGGCCTGGATCACGTTGCCCATCGTCACCGAGGCGAGACGCGCCGGATCCAGGCCGCTGCGGCGCAGCGTCTCGCGCACGGCGATCGCGCCGAGCTCGGTCGCAGGCACGCTCTTGAGGGAACCGTTGAACGCGCCGATCGGCGTTCTGACGGGATGGCAGATCACGATGTCACGCGTCGTCATGTCGTCTCTCGTGGGAAGCGGCCGGCGCGGCAGCGCGAACGGCCATGGGGAGCTTTATCGCTCGAATACCAGCAGCGTCGATGTCGCCGACGCGTACAGTTTTCCGTCCGCGTCCTTGAGCGTGGCCTCGGCAAAGGCGGCGCGGCGGCCGATGCTGAGCACGCGGCCTTCCGCACGCAGGCGGCCGGTCTCCTGCGTGATGGCCTTGTGGTAGGCGACCTTCAGCTCCAGCGTCGTATAGCCCTGGGCCGGCGTCAGCCGCGAATGCGCCGCGCAGCCGCAGGCCGAGTCGAGCAACGTGGCGGCGTAACCGCCATGCACGGTGCCGAGCGGGTTGTAAGCGCGCAGCGAGGGCGTGGATTCGAACGCGGCGAAGCCTTCGCCGGCGTCGACCAACACGAAATCCAGCGTCTCTCCGATCGGCGGTCGGCCGCCCATCTCGATCATCTTGCGCAACTGTTCGAGTCCCGTGAGGCCGGGCGGCAATTGAGCGACGAGATTCATGGCAGGTCCTCGAGCCGGTAGCGGCGCTTCAATG
>JBCNOA010000318.1:0-5123 GCA_039594095.1 Dyella sp. | reverse complement strand
GCGGAACGCGGTCTGTCGACGTTGATCGTGGCGTTACCGGCCACGTACATCGTGCCCTGGTTGCGGATGCCCATCACCGTCGAACCGTTCGACGTGGCGGCGACATCCAGGTCGCCATTGACCGTGAGCCGGGTATTGACGTTGTCGTTGTAAATGCCCTGGACGGTGTCATTGGGCCAGTCGCCGTAGCTGACGATGCCCAGGTTGCCGTTGAACACCACGTTGCCGGTGCCGCCGCCGGAGTTGTAGATGCCGGCGGTGTTGGTGCCCGGGCCGTGGGTGACGATGTTGGTGTTGCCGTTGACGGTGAGGAAACCCCGGTAGATCCACAGGCCCTGACTCCAGGCCTTGGTCTTCGTATTGACGTCCAGATTGCCGTTGAAGGTGGCCGTGCCCCGATCGAGGTGCAGCCCCTGCCCCTCCGATCCGACCACCCACTGGCCATTGACGTAACGAAACGGGTCATCCGACTGCGCGTAGGCCGAGGTGTTGCCATTCACCGTCAGGTCTTCGCCTGCCCCCACGTCGATGGCATGAGCGGAGCCGAACGCGTCTGCCGCGGGACGGATCGCGGACACGCTCAACGTGCCCTTGCCGTCGCCACCCACCTGCAGGACCACCTTCGGCGTACCGCTTTGCAGGCCGATACCGCTCACATTCTGCGCGCCGTTGGCAGTGATGCCGATGCTGTCGCCGTCGACGAAGCGATAGACCAGATTGCCGTTGGCGTCGGTGCCGCTTTGGTACGCCGTATCGGCGGCGGTGCCGGTGAGCGGGGTCGTGTAATTAGTGGCCGCGCGCGCCTTCGTCGCGCTGACCGCGGCCAGGGCCGCGAGCACGGAGAGCGGCAGCACCGATCGCCGCTGCCGGAGCTGCCGCCGCTTGCGCGCGTCCGTGTAGTGTTCGGCGATGGAGTGCCGCCATGCCTCGGGCAGTTCCGCGAACCGCTCCGGCTCGCGCCGGTAATGCAACCAGAGCGCGATGCTCGCCTCGTCTGCCTTGCTCACTGCCGTCCCCTTGCTACGCATAAAGCACCGCCATGGCCGGCTGCTCGGGCCGTCCGATCAAACCTGTGTTGTCGATGGCGTCTCGCAGACACCTCGCGCTGCCGCGTGCACGGCCGGCGCCCCTGTATGGATACGATTCCCGCTACGTACTCAGCGCATGCTAAGTAACACAAGCTCCGCGGTCTTTTGACTGCGACGTGGCCATGACGTGACTGCAATCACACGCGTTTTTTCGCGGTCTTTTGCCATGCCTCGGTAAGGGTGATGAACCGCACATCGGCAAGAGAAAAATTAAGCGTGTTGGTGAAAAACGTAATTCGCGTCGGCACCCGTCCGCATGCATGACGAACCGAACGGCAAATTAGCCGATTCGCGCGTCGATCCCGTCACCGTTCCGGCGATGAAGTCCCGAGGCAGCGTGACCGCACGCACGTTGCCGCAAAAAGCGTAAGCAGCCCTTGCGGATATCTGAAGCCGCTTTGCTTTAGACAGGCGCGGCGACACCAGACCACCTCGTGTGGAACGCTCATCGCCGGCCACGCGGGCGTTGCAAAGCGGCACCGGACGCGAACATGCACGTCGATGCCACCGCCCCGCGGCGCGGCTCATCGGAGGGAACAACGCATGATCAAGCTCTTGTGCCGGGCGCTCGCGGCCGGACTCGCCTGCGGCATGCTCGCCGCCGTCCCGGCGACCGCGGTGCATGCCGCCGCGCCTGCCTATCAATGGAACAACGTGCGCATCGTCGCCGGCGGCTATGTCGACGGCATCGTGGCGCATCCCGGGCAATCGGGGCTGTTCTATGCCCGCACCGACATCGGCGGCGCCTACCGCTACAACGCGAATACCGCGACGTGGGTACCGCTCAACGACTGGACCTCGCCGGCCAACTCCAACTGGATGGGCATCGAGACGATCGCCATCGATCCGAATGACACCCAGAAGCTCTACATGGTCGCCGGCCTCTATACCCAGTCCTGGTGGGGCAGCAATGGCGCCGTGCTGGTGTCGACCGACCAGGGCGCGAGCTTCGCCGCGCATCCGCTGAGCTTCCGCGTCGGCGGCAATGTCGACGGACGCAACGCGGGCGAGAAGCTGCAAGTGGATCCGAACCTCGGCTCGACCTTGTTCTACGGCACGTTCAACGATGCTTCGCAGCCGAACACCAATGGGCTGTGGAAAAGCACCGACAGCGGCAGCACCTGGAACAAAGTCAGCGGCTTCCCCGCTCTCTCCAGCGACGGCAGCGGCGTGGGCGTGGCCTTCATCGCGTTCTACAAACCCTCGGGCAGCAAGGGCTCGGCGACCAAGACGATCTATGCGGGAGTATCGACCAAGACCGCGACGTCCTCGCTCTACAAGAGCACCGACGGCGGCGCGAGCTGGACTCCGGTGTCCGGCGGCCCTGCCGCCGGCATGATGCCGCAGCGCGGCCTGATCGGTCCGGACGGCAACCTCTACATCACCTACGGCAATGCGGCCGGCCCCAACGGCATGACCGCCGGCCAGGTATGGAAGTACAGCATCGGCTGGGACAGCTGGACGAACATCACGCCGCCGGATCCGTACAACTATCCATCCGGCTTCAGCGGACTGGCGATCGACCCCGCGCGTTCCGGCACGCTGATCGTGATGACGATGGACCACTGGTGGCCGTCCGACACCATGTATCGCAGCACCGACGCCGGCGCGACCTGGACCGACGTGGGCGCGAAGGCGGTACGCGATTCAAGCGTGTCGCCGTGGATCACCGGCGGCCAGGCTCAGGCAGGCTTCGGCAACTGGGGCCAGGCAGTGATCGATCCGTTCGATTCGACGCATGCCTTCTACACCTTCGGCGGCGGCATCTGGGCCAGCCGCGATCTCACCGCCGCCGACAGCGGCCAGGCCACGCACTGGACGGTGGGCTCCAGCGGCATCGAGGAAACCGCCGTGCTCGGGCTGACCTCGCCGACCGGCGGCGCGCCGCTGGTCAGCGCCATCGGCGACGTCTGCGGCTTCGTGCACACCAGCCTCACGACGTCGCCGACCACGACCTTCACCAACCCGGTGTGCAGCAACGGTACCGGCGTGGACTTCGCCAAGAACACGCCGTCGAAGCTGGTGCGCGTCGGCACCGGCGGCAGTGTATTCGGCGCGGTGTCCAGCGACGGCGGCAGCTCCTGGACGCCGTTCGCCAACCAGGCCGGCTCCTCGCAAGGCGGCGGCACGGTCGCCGTCTCCGCGGATGGCGGTACGGTGGTGTGGGCGCCCGGCGACGTGGCTCCTTCCCGTTCCACCGACAACGGCAACAGCTGGACGTCGCTGTCGAGCATGCTGCCGGTGGGGGCGCAGCTGCTTTCGGACGGCTATAACGCCAATCTGTTCTATGCGTGGAACCCGTCCTCGGGCACGTTCTATACGAGCTCGGACAAGGGCGCGAGCTGGTATGCCTCGTCCACGGGCCTGCCCACGAACGGCAAGGCCAGCGCGGTCACCGGCATCCAGGGCGATCTGTGGCTGGCCACGTCGTCGGGCCTCTACCGAAGCACCAATTCCGGCTGGAGCTGGACGCGCGCCGCGTCGTCCACGGTCAGCTCGGCGATCTCGGTCGGCTTCGGCAAGGCGGCGGTGGGCGCGTCGTATCCAGCGATCTACCTGGCCGGCACCGTCAGCGGCACGACGGGCGTGTTCCGCTCCACCGATGCGGGCGCGAGCTGGGTGCGGATCAATGACGACCAGCACCAATGGGGCGGCTATTCGCTGGTGGTCGGCGACCCGCGCACGTTCGGCACGGTGTATGTGGTGCCCGCCAGCGGACGCGGCATCCTCTACGGCACCTCGTCGAACTGAACCACGCCTCCCGGCCAGCGAGTGCCGGCCGGGAGGATTTCACGGAGTCCGGTCGCGGACGCCGTGCAAGCGCACCTGCGCATCGCCGCGCACGAGCCGATCGGCGTTCGCCGCGCCCGCGGAGCTTGCCAGGTAATGCGCGACGCAAGACGACACCGTCGCGCGAGGCACGCCCAACCGGGTGCAGAGGCGTCGTTCCGCGAACCAGCGGGCCGTGCCGTACGCCACGGGACACGCCGCCAGAGCCGCGAGGGCCAGCCCGGCCGAACCTCGCGCATAAGCCACCGCCAGCGCGAGCGATGCCGCCGCGACGGCCAGGCCGCGCGCCACCGCTCGCGCACGATGGCGATGCACCAGCGCATAGACAGCGATGGCATCGCCGCGGCTCCGCGTCCATTCGTCGCTGACGCCGTCCGCCACGGTGGCATGCATCGGTAAGTGGTTCACCGTCGTCGTGCACTCTTCCGGATCGATCATCGCCACCTCACCAGGACCATCGCAGGCCTACCCGCCCCGTAACCATACGTTGCCGCTCGCCGGTCAGATTCATCGTGTAGCTCCCCGAGGCATAGACGGTGCCGCCGGCGAAAAAGCTTCCAGAAACACCCGCATCCGCCTGCCCCAGCGTCTGCCCGATGGAGATGGCGATCGGCGTGAGTCCGCCGAAGCTCGTCGTATCGTTGCCGCCGCTCGTGCGCAGCACGTGAAGGCGCAGATAGGACCGCCACGTCGTACCGCCGGCCTGCCATGCGCCGGCCAGACGCGCGCCAAGGCGCGCCGTCCAAGTCTGTCCGCCATGGAACGCGACGTTCGAGACGCCGTCGTCGAAGCTATCCAACGCAAAGCGTTGCCAAACCAGCTGCGCCTGCGGTTCGATGCGCAACTCACGCCCGATCGCCAACGCCCATCCGCTTTCGAGTGAGCCGATCGCGGCGCGGCCATGCGAGGTTGCCTGCATACCGTCGCGCGACGTGGGATCGAAACGCAAAGCCGCGCCCATCGCTACCGCATCGACGTACCACCCTTCCGGCGCGAGATGCGTCCAATAGCCACCCGCGCTGTAGGCATCCAGCCGCAGGCGGCCCACTGCCGCGTCCCGCCGTCCGGCGGCGAAGCCGCGCACATCGCCGCCGGCACGGGCGAAGCCGGCGAGCAGGCCATAGTGATCGCGTGAGCCCTCCGCATCGACGTCGGCATAGAGATCGTGGCCGACCTGGGCTCCTTCCACGCTGCCCGCGAAGCGCGGATCGAGCGTGCCGCCCTGCGCGTTCGTACTGTGTCCGC
>JBCNOA010000317.1:0-5124 GCA_039594095.1 Dyella sp. | reverse complement strand
GCCTGCTCACCTCGCTGGCGGTGCGTCCGGCGCGGGCCAGCCTGAAATCCGGACGGGTGCTGGACATCGACGCGGTGCAGTCGCACGAACTTCGTGGATCGGCTCACGACAATCGCGCACCGGCTTGATCTGGGCGGCCATGGCGGCGTGCAGGAATTCCATGCGCGCCACCGGGCTGAACGCCGATTCGGCTTCTTCCACCGCCAGTCCGCTGCGCATGCGCAGCAGATCCTCCAAGGTGATCGCGCGGCGCGGATCGCCTTTGTCTTGCCACTCGGGCGCATCCAGCGGTTCGTCCATGCGCAACCGGCCCTGCCGCACGAGGATGCCGAGCAACGCATTGGTGAAGGACTTGGCCACGGAAAAGCTGATCAGCGGCGAGTGCTCGTTCACGCCATCGGCATAGCGCTCGGCCACCACGCGCCCATCCTTCACGATCACCACCGCCTTGACGCGCTTGACCGGCTCGCCCGTGCGTTCGGCGAAGACGCGATCGAGTGCGGCGGTCACGCCGGGCTTGTCGGAAGCGATCCGGCCGGCCGGCGCGAAGCCATCCGAAGCGGGCGCGAGGGCCGAGGCCGCGGCCGGGGTCAATGGCTGGTTGCCGGGAAGCGCGAGCCGGCAACCGTAACCCGGCGTGAAATCGGCCCGAGCCAGCCGCGTAAGGGGGCCGGACACCTCGACGCTGCCGGCATCGCGCGAGACGTGCGCCTTGAGCAGGCCGCCGGCCAGTTCGCCGATCATCGGCACGACCAGCTCCTGGTAGGTGCGGCCCGGGTCCTGCCCGCCGACGAAGGTCATCGAACACACGTGATGCGCCGCGACGCCCGCGGCGACGCGCAGTGCCTGATGGAGTTGGGACAGCCCGTAGCCTCCCGCGGCAAGGGCGACGGCGAGGGTTCCGAGGACGACGGTTTTTCTGCGCATGACGTTCTCCGTGAGGTTGGAGCGCAGTCTGCGGAGCTTGCGGAGGCCGGTGGGGCGCCGCTGGGACGAAGACCGCCACGGGAGGGACGAAGGCGCCGCCCGCCCTTACCGGATCAGAGGGACACGCCCGGCGGGAGGTCGTCCAGGTAACGCTTCGTCCAGGTCACCCTGGCCCCGTCCCGCAGCAAGAGCCGCCTTTCGCCGTCGGGCCACGGCTGCACCTCCCGGATCGCATCCAGCTGAACCACGGTGGAGCGGTTCACGCGCACGAAGCGCGACGGATGCAGCCGCGCCTGCATCGCGTCCAGCGTGCCGCGCAAGCGGCGCGGCACGCCGTCCACGAACAGCTGCAGATAATTGCGGTCCGACTCAATGCGGTCGATGCGCTCTACCGGCACCAGCTCCGCGCTTTCGCCCGACGGCAGCAGCACGCGCTCCAGGTAATGCGACGGCGGCGGCGCGTTCTCCAGCAGACCGTCCACGCGCGCGCCGATGGCCAATGCCGGCGCGACCTTGTCGCGCAGCCGGCGAACGGCCGCCTGGAAACGTTCCGGCCCGACCGGCTTCAGCAGATAGTCGAACGCATGCACTTCAAACGCGCGCACCGCCTGGTCCTCGCGCGCCGTCACGAACACGATCTCCGCCGGCAGCGGATCGCCCAGGGCCTGCAGCACGGCGAAGCCGTCCATGCCGGGCATGGTGATGTCCAGGAACACCACGTCCGGCCGTTCGCGCCGGATCAGCGCCACCGCCTCGCGTCCGTCGCCGGCCTCGCCGACCCATTGCACGCCCTCGGCCGCGGCGAGATAACGGCGCAGCTTCGCGCGCGCCGGCGCCTCGTCGTCCACCACTACCGCGCGCAGCGTCATGCCGCCTCCCAGCGCCGCGCCGGCAACCACACCGTGACCACGCTCCCGCCCTCCAGCACCGGCTCCAGCCGCACGCCGGCCTCGTCGCCGTAGAGATGACGCAAGCGCGCCCCGACATTGCCCAGCCCGATGCCGTGGCCTGCGCGCGCCACGCCGCCGCCACCGTCGCGTATGCGCAGGGTGAGCCGGCCCTCATCGCGCGAAGCGTCGACGCGCACCAGGCGGCGGTCGCCCTGCCCGCCATGCTCGATGGCGTTCTCCACCAGCGGCTGCAGCAGCAGGAACGGAATGCGCAGATCGTCCAGCGAGGGATCGCTGTGCACCCGCGCATCCAGCCCTTCGCCGAAGCGCGCGCGCTGGATGTCCATGTACAGCGCGAGCAGGCTCCATTCCTCGGCCAGGCGGTGCTCCTGCGTACCGGCCGACAGCGTCGCGCGCAGCAGCGAGCCGATGCGCGAGAGCATCTCGTCCGCCACGGCGGGCCTGTCGTACATCAGCTCGGAGACGGCATTGAGCGTGTTGAACAGAAAGTGTGGATTCAACTGGAGCCGCAGCGCTTCCAGGCGCGCCTCCGACAGCGCCGACTCCAGCTGCGCCGCGCGCAGTTCGCGCTCGCGTCCCTCGCGGTAGCGGTCGAACAGCCACAGGCCGATGGCGATCATCGCGTAGAAGAACAGCTGGGTCGGCATTTCCATCAGGTAACGCCACGGCGTCACCGGATAAGCGTAGCCCGGCAAATTCGCCAACCCGAACACCAGCTGGCGCATGGCGATCATCAGGCTGGTCTGCGCCACCGCGAGCCCGGCGAACACGGCCACGTGCCACAACCAGGCACGCCCGCGGATCTTGCGCAACGCCATGAACACCGGCGGCAGGAACGCGCCGAAACTCAAGGAACCGGTCAGTTCCTCGATCAGCTTGGGCACGAACACCGACGGATGTCCGTTCGCGACATCGACCAGGTAGCGATTGAGTGCGCGCAGCGCGCCGATCACCACCAGCAGCAACACCCAGAGCGCCAGGCCCAGGCGCCGCCGCCATGGCGCCGGTGGACGTCCGTCCGCGACAGGGCGTTCCACCGGCACGTCCCCCTCAGTCCTTGCCGCCGGTCGGCGGCACCACCGTCAGCACGATCTTCGACGAATAGGCGCCGCCATGATGCACCTCGTTGTGTGCGATCACGCCCTCGGCCTCGTCGTAGTTGTTGCCGCCCGTGTTGAGGTTGCGGTCGAAGCGCGGGAAGTTGCTGCTGGACACAGCCACGCGCAGCTTATGGCCGGGCTTGAAGTAATAGCTGGTGTCGATCGGCTGGAAGGTCACCGGATACACCTCGCCGGGCTTCATCCATGCCAGCGGCTTGTCGTAGCCGTTGCGGTAGCGCATGCGCTGGATGTTTTCGGTGACGTTGAAGGCCTGGCCGTCGGGGTACACGTCGATCACCTTGAAGGTGAAGTCCGTGTCCTTGGCGCTGGAGGAGACATGCAGGGTCACGGTGATCGGCCCGCTGACCTCGGTGCCTTCCTTGAACGGCTCGCTGTCGTACACCAGCACGTCGTTGCGGGCTTCCTCCTTGCGCTGATCGTACGAACCGAACTTCACCGCATTGCCCTGGCAGCAACCGCCGCCGCCATAGGTAGGCACGGGATTCATCGGGTCGTAGACGAACTGGTCGGGCTGGTCGTTCCCGCCTACCTGCTCGACCAGCTTGCCATCGCCGTAGAGCGTGTTGGCCTTGCCGCCACTGGTGAAGTAAAGCGTCTTGGCCGCGGCCCCGGCCGGCGGCCAGGTGTCGGCCTTCTTCCACTCGTTCTTGCCCATCAGGTAGTACATCACCTTGGGCTGCTTCTTCACCGCCTCGCTGTCCTCGCCCTTGAGGTAGCGGTCGAACCAGCCGTACACCAGAGCGTTGTAGTCGAAGCGCGCGTCGCCCATGTCCATGTCGCCCACCATGGTGTGCTCGGTGGCACGCGTATAGGCACAATGAAGCACTGGCGCGATCACGGCGTACTGCTGGTCCGCGATCGCTTTCGGCGCGGTGCGGCGCACCTCGTTATAGGCGGCCAGGTTCGGCGACACCGACACGTCGAACCAGCTCATGAACCACAGGCCCGGCTTGGCGATCTTCATGTTGTCGTGCCACAGGCCGCCCTTGTACCAGGCCGGGTCGTTCGGCGTGCGCGCGATCATGTTGCCGCCGGTGGCTACCGGCATGCGCGTCTCGAAGATGCCCGGCGGGCCACCGACGGCCTTGATGATGTCTTTCTCCGGCAGGTGCCAGAACGCCTTGTCCCAATCCACCGGCGGCATCTGCGGCGCCAGGTCGTAGAAGCGCGAGGCATTGGCCAGCTCGGCCTGCGTGTAGCTGGGCGAGAACAGCGGCCGCACCTGGTTCTGGATGCCGTAGTCGTAGATCCACGCGATGAACAGCATCTGCACCGCGCCGCCGCGATACCAGTTGCCCTGCTCGTAGTACGGTCCGACGCGACCGACACCCGCGCCGAAACCCTGCACGTTGAAGGTGGCCAGCGCCGGTTCGTTCTGCGCTACCACGGCCATCTGCCACTCGGCGGTGGACGAGCAGCCGGTGGTGCCCACCTTGCCGCTGGACCACGGCTGCGAGGAAATCCAGCGCACCGCGTCCACGCCATCCGTGACGGGCGCGCCGAGGATGTCGTAGTTGCTCTCGGAGAAGAAATGCCCGCGTTCGTTCATCTCGACGTAGGCGTAGCCGTGTTTCACCGCTTCCAGCGGCCGCGTCATGTCGCGCGGCGCGCCGAGCTTCACATCCCAGTAATTGAAGTTGTACGGCGTGCGCGAAAAGATCACCGGTACCTTGCCGGCGCCCTTGGGGCGGTAGATGTCCGCCACCATGCGCTTGCCGTCGCGCATCTTCACCATCACCCTGCGGTCGATGACGGCCACGTCTTCCAGCTCTTTCTCCGTGGCATTGCGCTTGGCGATCTGCTCGACTTGCGGATCCTTGGCCTGCGCCGCAGCGGTGAAGGGCATGGCAAGGCAGAAAGTGGCCGCCATGGCGCCGGCGAACGAAGCCAGATGCGTGCGTCGCATGTTTGTCTCCCCTGGAACGGTCGCGCGACTATACCCCGCTATCGCGCCGCGCAACCCTGTCAGGAGGCACATGCGCCGGCGCATCGTCGCGGTGCCGCCGTTGCGTCGTCGATCGGCGCGTCGCTGTCGCGGGGGTGGTCGCCAGTCTTGTCTCGCCCCTCGCGGGGCGAGGGTTTCGCTCTCCTGCCGGAGAGCGAGTTACTTCTTCTTGCTTGCCCAAGAAGAAGTAACCAAGAAGAAGGGCACCCTGCGCGGCGCC